>NZ_CP102197.1:2048224-2389595 GCF_024584435.1 Schaalia odontolytica | reverse complement strand
GCGGCGCATGGGGACCTTCGCCTCGTAGAACTCCTTGACGTCGGCGACCGTCTTGGCACCGGGGACCTTGCCGGAGTTCAGGTACTGAACGAAGAGGCCACGGTCCGGGTCGGACCAGAGAGGGCCGTCGTAGAAGTTGCCGGGGCAGATCGCGTTGACCTTCACGCCGTGAGCAACCATCTCGAGGGCGAAGGACTGGACCAGGCCGATACCGCCGAACTTCGAACCCGCGTAGGCGGCGTTCTTGTTCGAGCCGACCAGGCCGGACTTGGAGTTGATCTGGATGATGTCGGTCAGCCACTCGGGGGCGGTCGAGTGCTGGCGGGCCAGGAGCTGGCCCAGGTGCTTGGTGACCAGGAAGAAGGCCACGTAGTTGATGTCCGTGGACAGGCGGAACGCGGAGGCGTCCTGTTCGAGGACGGAGCCGGCCCGCACGATGCCCGCGTTAGAGACGACCAGGTCGAGGCCGCCGGTGACGCGCTCGATCTCGGTGGCCATCGCTGCGACGGACTCCTCGTCGGCGACGTTGACGGTGATCGGGTGGGCGACGCCTTCGCCGCCGAGCTCGGCCGCCTTGGCTGCGGCGCCCTCACCGTTCAGGTCGGCGACGTACACGAAGCATCCGGCGTCCACCAGGCCGCGCGCGATCTCCGCGCCGAATCCCTGGGCGCCACCCGTCACGAGGGCGACGCGGCCGTTGATGGCCCGCTCGCCGGTGGCGGTGGCGCGAACCTCGAAGGTCTCTTCACCAGCGCGCACGACGACGGGAAGCTCCGTCTCCTTCAGGGAACAGGGGCACACCTCGGTGAGCGGGCCGTCGAAGGTGACGGTCGGCTCGGCGTCGCTGGGTGCCACGATGACCGGGCGGCCGAGGGCCTTCAGGAAGAGGCCGCGTACCTCGGGGGCGTTACTCATGATGTCTCTCTTTCTCGACGATGATCGTCAGTTAATCGATGTGGCCCGGGCGGCAACCGCGGCGGCGTCCTCGCCGTCGGCAATCGCGCGACCCAGGGGCGCGTACTGGCTGATGCGCTGGGCGAGCGCCTCGGGGGTCAGGCGACCCGTGCGGCCCAGCAGGTGCAGGGAGGGATCCACGCAGGACAGGGCCTCGTGCGCGACGAGGGCCCACGTGGCCTCGTTGAGGTCCGCGAACTCTTCGCGGCGCAGCTCCTCGCAGGTGAAGCGCTGTCGGGGCTGGTTGATGTCCACGCCTGAGATCTCGAGCATGCCGTGGGCGGCCGCGAGCGCGTGGATGCGCTCCAGCTGCTCGGAGGTGTTGCGCGGGGGCATGTAGGTGACGGCGCGCAGGCCGATGGACTCCATGTACTCGAAGAGCTCATCGAGGAAGTCGTCCTCGAATTTCTCGGCCTTCTTATCTCCCGTCGGCGAGGCTGACACGTCGCCCAGGTAGGCGTAGGTGGCGATCGCTCCGATGGAGTCGGCGAAGGCCACGACCTCGGCCGCGCTCGGCAGTTCGTCGGTGGGCTGAATGTAGATGCGGTCCAGGTAGTTGGCCTTGAGGACTCCCAGCAGGTCGTACATGAGGTGCGGGTTGTCGGAGTCGGCCAGGACGCGCGCGAGGGACTCGGGGATTTCGACGCCCATGGAGTCCAGGCCCTGGACCAGGGCGGGGCCGCGGCCGAAACCGCGGATGAGGGCCGAGGCCATGGCGGCCAGCAGGTGACGCTCGGTGATACCGCCGCCGTTTGCGTACTGCGAGATGCCTACCATGTCGACCTGCGGGTCGAAGGGCTCCAGGCTCAGGTCGGTGAGGATCTTGTTGGCGCGCTCGGCCATCGCCAGCGTGCGCTCGAGGCGGGCGGCGCGCTTGGGGGCCAGCCACTGCGCGACCTTCTCACGTGCCGGAGCGGGCACGCCCTGGACGGTCATGTAGGCGACGCCCACGGAATCGGGGTTGTTGAGCTTGCGCTGGGCGAGCGCGGTGCCCTCGCCGAAGCGAGCGCGGATCTCGAAGCCGGTAACGGAACCCATGCCCAGAATGCGGGTCGCCTCGCTCATCTCGGCCGCCGCGCCGATGGAATCGTGATCGACGGAGCCGACGACCCTCAGTCCCGCGCGTCGAGCCAGGAGGGCGGCGTGCGTGGGGGTGTAGGGGCTAAAGGAGAAGCACGTGTGAATGTGGTTATTTGACTCGGGCACCCAGCTCGGGAAGTGCTCGTTCGCGACCACCGCGCGCAGCGCCTCGATGCGCTGGGCCGGGGTGGAAGCCGGGTCGTTGGTGATGTCCATGGATTCCGCCATCTCTTCGTTGGGTGGAGAAAAAAGCTGTTGTCTCACGATTGTGGGCGAGGCCGGGGCACAGGTGAGGAGGAGATTGCCCCGGCCTCGCCGGGCTCGCATCAGGAGTGCGAGCCGGGAGCGGGGGCGGGCCGGAAAGGGGGACGGCCCGCCCCCAAGGCCCTACAGACCAGCGCGGTTCAGACGCGCGATCTCAGCCTCGGTCGCGTGCTTCGTGGTGGGCACGTGTCCGGGCAGCGGCAGGATGCGCTCGTGGATGGCATCGAGGATCCACGAGACCTGCGGGAAGAAGAACGACTCAAGCTCGGGTCCGGGCGTGATGCCGTTGCGCGAGCCAACCACGGCGATGGGCGCGTCGAGCGCGTCGAAGGCCAGGGTTTGCACGTTCGCTGCCACCGTGTTGAGGAAGGATCCGCGCTCGACCGCATCCGAGGTCAGGAGCAGGCGGCCGGTCTTCTTCACGGAAGCGATGAGCTTGTCGTAGTTCAGCGGGGCGACGAAGCGCAGGTCGATGACCTCGGCGCTCAGCCCGTACTTCTCGGCCAGCACGTCCGCCGCCTCGAGTGCCTTGTAGACGGTGGCGCCGTATGCCGCGATCGTGATGTCGCTGCCCTCGCGGCGGATGGCGGGCTCGCCCTCTTCGGTCTCGTAGTAGCCCTCCGGGACGCCGCCGGGTTCGAAGTCCTCGCCCTTGTCGTAGAGCTTCTGGGACTCGAAGAAGACGACGGGGTCGGTGCCCGACAGCGCGAGGTTCAGCATGCCCTTGGCGTCCGTGGGCGTGGTCGGGAAGTAGACCTTGAGGCCGGGGATGTGGGCGGTGAGCGCGCTCCAGTCCTGGCTGTGCTGAGCGCCGTACTTGGCTCCCACGGACACGCGCAGGACGAGAGGCATCTTGAGCAGGCCGGCACTCATCGACTGCCACTTGGCCATCTGGTTGAAGACCTCGTCGCCCGCGCGGCCCAGGAAGTCGCAGTACATGAGCTCAACGACCGCACGCCCGCCGGCCATCGCGTAGCCGACGCCCGCGCCGACAATGGAGGCCTCGGCGATCGGCGAGTTGAAGAGGCGACGGTAGGGCAGGGCCTCCGTCAGGCCGCGGTAGACGGCGAACGCGCCACCCCAGTCGCGGTTCTCCTCGCCCCATGCGGCCATCGTCGGATCGATCTGGAAGCGGTGCAGCATCGCCTCGAACAGGCCGTCACGGAACTGGTACATGCGCATCTTCGAGACGGGCTTCCCGTTCTCGTCAACGCTGGTGCGCACCTTCTTGGCCAGGGCCTTCACGCGCGGGTTGTCCTCCAGGTCGATCTCGGGTGTCGCGTCGTCGAAGGACTCGACCTTCTCGTTGGAGAACATGACGGAGTCGATGTAGCCGTCGGCAACGCGCGGGGTGGCCTCGTCGTCAATGGCGAGCTTGAGGACCTTGACCAGCTTGTCGGTCAGGGAGGACGTGTAGGAGTCGATGTCGTCGCGCGTGGTCAAGCCGTTGGAGATGAGGAGGTCGGAGTACTCCTTGATGCAGTCCACCTGCTCCCACAGGTCGACCTCTTCCTTCGTGCGGTACGAGGAGGCGTCCGACGGGGAGTGGCCGGAGAAGCGGTAGGTGATGGTGTCCATGAGGACGGGGCCGCGGCCCTCCTCCAGGATCTTCTTCTTGCGAGTGGTCGCGTCCGCGACGGCGAGCGGGTTGAGTCCGTCAACGCGCTCGGCGTGCATGGCCTCGGGGTTCAGGGCCGCACCTACGCGAGCGAGGATCTCGTAGCCCATGGTCTCGCCGAAGGTCTGGCCGCCCATGCCGTA
Organism: Schaalia odontolytica; assembly: GCF_024584435.1. GTDB lineage: Bacteria > Actinomycetota > Actinomycetes > Actinomycetales > Actinomycetaceae > Pauljensenia. The sequence continues at coordinate 2,385,536 of NZ_CP102197.1, read as the reverse complement.
GAAGTTGTTGAAGAAGTTGAATAGGATCGGCGGGTTGCCGCCGTCCTCCTCGCGCCACAGGGAGCGGAACTGATCCATCGAGGCGAAGTTGAGGGCCTCCCACACGGGGCCGCACGCCAGCGCGGCGTCACCGACGTTGGAGATGACGATGCCGGGCTTGCGGTTGATGCGCTTGAAGAGCGCGGCACCGTTGGCGATGGGGGCGCTTCCGCCCACGATCGCGTTGTTCGGGTAGGAGCCGAACGGCAGGAAGAAGGTGTGCATCGATCCGCCAAGGCCGCGGTTGAAGCCCGACTTGCGGGCGAAGATCTCAGCGAGCGCGCCGAAGAGGATGAAGTTCTCCGTCAGGTCCTTCGTGTCCGAGTAGCCGATCTTCTCCGCGTAGGACAGGGTCTCACCGCCCAGGAAGCCCTTCATGATGTCCTCAAGCTGACCATCGTCCATCTGGTGCATGGCCGAGTAGCACTTGGCGAGGATCTCACCGTGAGAGCGGTGGGAGCCGAAGATGAAGTCCTGTGGGCTGAGCACGAAGCTCTGGCCGACGTAGGCGCTCTCCTGGCCGATGCCCAGGTGGGCGGGGCCGCGATGGTTGTACTCAACGCCCTCCCAGGCGCCGGTCTTCTTGATGGAGTCGAGCATCGACTCGAAGGTGCGCACGACGATCATGTCGTGGAGCATCTGGACCAACCCGTCCTTGCCGTAGCGGGCGATCTCGGTGTCGCGGTCGAAGCGGTACTGGTTGACCGGGATGTCGGGGAACTTCACGTGCCCCGGGCGACGCACCTCGGAGGGGTCGATGATGAGAGACTTAGTCATTTTTTCTACTCTTCCTTGACGTAGGGGTTCGTTAGAGCGTGACGGCCCAGGCGGCCTCGCGGATCACTTCGGAGACCGTGGGGTGAGGGAAGACAACCTGGCGCAGGTCCTCGACGGTGAGCTCCATCTCGAGGACGGCCTGCGCTCCCCAGATCATCTCGGCGGCGTAGGCGCCCAGGACGTGGATGCCGAGGACCTGATGCGTGTCTGGGTCCACGAGGATCTTCGCTTCGCCCGGAGCCTTGAAGCCGTTCTCGGCGATGAAGCGCCCGGACATGAGGGCGGGGACCTTCGCGACGAGGACCTCGCGGCCTTCGCGCTTGGCGGCGGACTCGGTCAGGCCGACTCCGGCAGCCTCGGGGATCGAGAACACGGCCCACGGGACGGTGTGCCAACGCATGACCTCGCCGCGCTTCTTGGCGGCAGGGTCGAGAATGTTCGCCGAGGCGATCTCCGCCATGCGGTAGGCGGCGTGCGCCAGGAGCGAGCGTCCGGTGACGTCGCCGATGGCCCACACGTTGGGCAGGTTCGTGCGCATCGTGTCGTCGACGACGATGCCGCGGTTGATCTCGAGACCGGCTTCCTCGGCCCCCCAGCCCGCAGTGGCGGGACGGCGGCCAACCGCCATGAGGACGACGTCGGCTTCGACGCTCTTCTTTTCCTCGCCCTTGGAGTAGTGGACGGTACCCCCGTCGAGGGACTCGACGCGGCAGCCCAGTTCGAAGGTCACGTCCGTCATGGCGGCGCGCGCCTTGGCGGCGAGGTCGTCGTCCATGAAGGGAAGGATCTCGGGGGCCATCTCGATGACGGTCACCTGCGAGCCGAGGGTGGCGTACAGGGAGGCAAACTCGACGCCGATGACGCCTCCGCCGATGATCGCCAGGCGCTCGGGCACCTCGGGCAGGGACAGGATGCCCGTCGAATCCACGAGTGCCGGGTTGTCCTGCGTGCCGGGCAGCGGCGGCATGGCCGGGACCGAGCCGGTGGCGATGATGACGTGGTCCGAGGTGTAGGTCGTTCCCTCAACGGTGACGCGACCGGGGGCATCGAGGTGGCCTCGACCATTGATGACGGTGACTCCCGCCTTGCGCTCGGTGGCGGCCACGCCCGCGACGAGGCCGCGCACGACCTGGTCCTTCCAGGCCTGCATCTGCGCCCAGTTGACGGCCACGCCCTGGGCGTCCACACCGAACTGGCTGGCTTCCTTGGCGTGCAGGTAGTTCTTCGCGCCGTTGAGCAGGGTCTTGGTGGGAATGCAGCCCACGTTCAGGCAGGTGCCTCCCAGGTACTGCTCCTCCACCAAGGCGACCTTCTTGCCCGCGTGGCCGAGGCGCTCGGCGGCCAGGTAGCCGCCGGGGCCGGCCCCCAGGACGATGACGTCGAAATGTGTCTCGCTCATGTGTGTTCCTCTTTCTCAGGCCAGGACGGTCACGTCGATGTTCTCGATGGCGGCGACAAGGTCGCGCAGGAAGCGCGCTCCGTCCGCGCCGTCGATGACCTGGTGGTCGATCGTGAGCGACAGGTTGAGGCGCTGCTGGACGCCAACGGCGCCGTCGGGGGCGAGGACCGGGCGCGGGGTGATCGCGCCGACGCCGAGGATCGCCGTCTGGGGAAGGTTAATGACGGGGGTGAAGGTCTCGATTCCGAAGGACCCGATGTTGGACACCGTGAAGGTTCCGCCCCCCAGGTAATCGGGCGAGAGGGTGCCGTCGATCGCGGCGCCCGCGAGGCGCTTGGCCTCGTCGGAGAACGCCTTGAGGCCCAGGGACTGCGCCGAGCGGATGACGGGAACCAGGAGGCCGCGCGGGGTGTCGCACGCAAAGCCGAGGTGGACCTGCTCGAACTCGGTGAGGACACCATCCTCGAGGTGTGCGTTGAAGACCGGGTACTTGGGCAGGGTGCGCGACACGGCAAAGCAGACGAGGTCGTTGAGGGTGATCTTGTTCAGGCCGAGGGCCTCGTCGGCGTTCTTGACCTTCTTGCGCAGGGCGAGGATGCCCGCAGCGTTCGCGCTCGTGTTGAGGGTGAGCTGAGCCGTCGTGGTCAGGGACTCCATCATGCGCTTGGCGACCACCTTGCGCACTCCCTTGAGCGGGGAGGAGGTGGAGGCCCCGGGGAAGTCGGCGGCCGGAGCGGGGGCGGGAACGGCGGCGGGCGCGCTCGCCTCGGGGGCCCGGTTTGCGTCCGCGACGCTGACGCGCCCTCCGATGCCGGTGCCTTCCGTGGCGCTCACTCCCGCGGCGCGCGCGGCGGAGGTCAGGGTGGGGCCGGCCGCGATCGCGGCGGCAACGTCGCGTTCGATGACTCGCCCGTGGGGACCCGACCCCTCGGCGATGGCCGAGGCGTCCACGCCGGAACTGGCGGCCAGGGCACGGGCGCGCGGGGAGACGGCTCCCGTGGCGCGCTCGGTCGCGAAGGCGGGGGCGGCCTGCTCGGGGGCAGCGGCGGCCTGCCCGGGAGCGGCGGCAGCCTCGGCCGACTCGCTGGCACCCTCGCCTCCGGGGACGAGGCCCGAGATGTCTTCTCCGGGCGCTCCGACGATGATGAGGGGATCCTTGACGGGGACCTCGTCGCCTTCCTCCCACAGGAGCTTCAGGACGGTTCCCTCAGCGGTCGAGGGCACCTCCATCGTCGACTTGTCGGTCTCGATGGACGCGAGGGTCTGGTCGACGGCGACGGTGTCGCCCTCGGCGATCATCCACTCGACGATGATGCACGACTCAACAGAGTTGCCCAGCTGGGGCATCACCACGATGGTGGCCATGTATTTCCTCCTAGACGATGCGCAGCTTCGTGCGCTCGGCCAATTCCTTGATGGATTCTTCGGGGATCTCATCGTCGGTGATGATTCCGGTGACCTGGTCGATCCCCATGAAGCTGACAAAGCCGGCTTCCCCGTACTTCGAGGAGTCGGCAAGCAGCCACGTCTCTTGCGCGCGGGTGCGCATGATGGAGCCGACCTGTCCACCCTCCACGAGTTGGGTGGTCAGGCCGCGATCAACGCTGAAGCCGTCGGTTCCAAGGAACGCGACGCGCGCGTTGAAGTCATTGATGGCGCGCTCGGCGACCGGCCCCACCAGGGACTCGGACTCGGCGCGGAAGTGCCCGCCCGTCAGCGTGATGTTGAGGCTGGGGTTGGAGCGGGCGTTGGCGAAGACGAGGACGGAGTTGGTCAGGACCTGGACCCCGCGCTTGCCGGTCAGGTACTTGACGATGAGCGCGCACGTCGTCCCCGCCTCGATCATGATGCGGTCGTCGTCGTGAATCATGTCGGCCGCGGCCCGCGCGATGCGCTCCTTCTGTTCGACGCGGTCGCTTTGGCGCAGGTGAATGTTGCGGAAGGTGGTGGGGCGGGCTCCCCCGTGGGTGCGCACGAGGTACCCCTGCTCGTCCAGGGTCTTGAGCGACGCGCGAACGGTGACGGGGGAAACCCCCAGATCCGAAGCAAGCTGAGCGACGCTCACCTCACCCTCGCGGGCGAGGCGATCCAGGATGTAGTTCGTGCGTTCCTCTGCACGTCCCATGGGCACCTCATTTGCGGATGAGCAACATCTCTGTCGCTTTGCCTTTCGTTAAGGACAGAATAGTCACTAAAACGAAAGTATGCAACCTCACGCTCAAGGGGAGGAACCTCCCGCAATAGTGTGCGCACACACACGCGGGCCACGACGCGCGCGAGCGCCACATTCCCTGCAATCGACATGAAAATGCGCGGGTGAGCGACCGTGCGGATCGCTCACCCACGCCACCTTCGCTCGAGCGTTTGCCACCTTCCCAGCGCAGCCAAAACGAAAATGAAACGAAAGTGTTCGTCACCGGCGAGGAAAGTCCCCGAAGCTCGCGCAACGAACGCTTTACTCTCCCGGCGCACGCACCCCGACCGTGAGCAACAGATTGCCATACAGGCGCTGCTCTCCCGTGGCCACGATGATGCCCACATCCTCGGCGCGCGCGGCGTCATAGAAGTCGAAGCGGGAGAGTTCACCAAACTCCACGCCCGGCAGCGCCTCGCGGAACTCCCCGTGAATGGGGATGTCCACCGGCTCGGCGTCGGCGGCGGGGGTCATGATCTCCGCTCGCTCAATCGGGATCGTGTGCTTGAGCACCTCCAGGACCTGGAGGACATCCAGGAGGCCGGGAGCCAGGTTCAGCGACACGAGCTCGCAGCGCTGCGATACGCCCGTCGTGTGAGGATAATTGGCGTCCGCCAGCAGGATCTTCGACCCGTGTCCGGCGGCGGCGAGGGCGCGCAGGAACTGCGGGTGAGTCATGGGACCGTAGAGCATGAACGTGCCTTTCTATAGGTGGGAGCTGGCCCGGATGACCAGCTCGGGATCGATGACGATGTCCTGGGAGGGGCCACCGCCCATGAGCGATCGCACGAGGCGAACCGCCGTGCGCCCCAGCCTGTCGAAGGGCTGGTGGATCGTCGTGAGCGGCGGCGCGTAGGAGTCGGCGCCGTCGATGTCATCGAAGCCGACGACACGCACATCCCGAGGAACCACTCCCCCACGCTCGTAGATGTAGCGCATGGCCCCCAGCGCGAGCTGATCGTTGGCGGTCTGGATCCCCTGGGGCAGACGGCCGGCGGCGCGCATCACGTCGTAGCCGTCGCGCGAGTCCCACGAGTCGGGCTGCAGGACCGCCGGGGTGACCCCGTAGCTCTCGCACGCCTGCTCGTAGCCGAGCCTGCGCATCTGCGCGTCGGACCATCCGAGCGGACCGGCGATATGGACGACGTCCGTCAGCCCCTGGGCGAGGAGGTGCTCGGTTGCCAGGCGCGCCCCGCGCACGTTGTCGACCGCGACCGTCGAAATACCATCGAGGCCCTTTTCGCTCGTCAGCACGAGAACGGTCGGAAAGCGCCCGCCGGCCTCAATGGCGACGTCGATCGTGGGATCCTGCCCGCCCAGGATGATGACCCCGTCAACGTCGAAGGGGGCAAAGTCGCTCCTGAGCTGGCCGTCCGGCCCGTAGGCGTAGGACAGGGAGACGTGATACCCGGCCTGGGATGAGGCGTTGAGGATCGAGAGGAGAACACGCCCGTGCCCGTGGAACATCGGGGCCGCCAACACGACCTGCAACACGTTGGTGCGCTTGGCCGCCAGCGCCCGCGCCGCGTAGTTGGGAACGTAGCCGAGTTCGTCGACGAGCTTGGCGATGCGGGCGCGAGTCTTCTCCGACACCTCGGGGTCTCCGCGCACGACGCGCGAGACGGTGTTGGTGGACACCCCCGCGCGCCGCGCGATGTCGGCGAGCGAGACCTTCTTAATCGCGGGACGGGGTGTGGACATGGGTCTGTGCGCTTGCTGCGATGACGGATGCGCGCTCGTTGGCGGCCAGGGCGCCGATTGTTTCGAGTTGGGCGAGGAGAGAGCCGAAGGTCGAGGCCTCGATGGGGCCGCGCACGACGGTAACTCCCGCGATCTGGGCCGTCAGATCGCACAATAGCCGGTTGCGCGCTCCGCCCCCCACGAGGTTGAGCTGGTCGGGAGCCCTCCCCGTGGCCTGGGTCAGCTCACCGATCGCGCGCGCGTAGCGGCGGGCGAAGGATTCGATGATGACGCGCACGTATCCCGCCATCGAGTCGGGACGGCTCGCCCCCTGCGCCGCCAGCGCCTCATCGATCTTGCGCTGCATGTCCCCGGGGGTCGCGAAGGCCTCTTCGTCCGGGTCAAAGGTGCCCGGGGCGGGCGGGAGGGCGCGGGCCTGGGCGACCAGCTCGTCCGTGTCTGTGGGCGTTCCTTCGCGCTCCCACTGGCGTTGGATCTCCTGGAGGATCCACATGCCCGTGATGTTGAACAGCGGGCGCACTCCCCCGTCGGTGCGACCCTCGTTCGTGATACCGAGTTCGAAGGCCGCGTCGCTCATGAGGGGTTCGTCCTCGATGGCACCGAGGACCGACCAGGATCCGCACGAGAGGAAGTAGGCGCGCTTACCCTCCTCGATGGGCAGGCCGTGCACGGCGCACGCCGAGTCGTGGGCGCCCCCTCGCACGACGCTGAGGGTTTCGAGGCCGGCAACGGTGCAGGGGCCAACGACCGTGCGGTCCGCGTCTAGCGTGCCGAACCAGTCGCGCGGAATGCCCAGACGTGCGAACACCTCGTCGTTGAAGCCCGCGCCGCCCGGGGTCAGTAGGCCCGACGTGGAGGCGATCGTGCGAGACCATCCCACGACGCCGGTGAGTCGGTACGCGAAGTAGTCGGGCAGGAACAAGGCGGTGCGCACGCGCCGGGCGTCGCTCGGGTTCTCCTGCAGGAAGGCAAAGAGCTGGTTCGCCGTGTTGATGGTGGCAGGTTGGTTGCCCGTCAGGTCAAAAAACTCCCGGTCGGCGATGCGGCTGCGGAAGTCGTCCAGCGTCCGGGATGTGCGCTCGTCGCGGTAGGCAACCACGTCGCCGATCAGGATTCCGTCCTCGTCGAGAGGCGCCCAATCGACTCCCCACGTGTCGATCGACACCGTGCGGGCGTCGGGGAAGCGCTCGAGGGCCTTCTTCAGGCCGACGATCGTTTCGGCCTCCATCGTCGCCACGTCCCAGGTGAGGGTCCCATCCTCGCGGCGCTGGGCCTGGTGCTTGAAGCGGTGAATGTCGGTGACGACCAGGCGTCCGTCGTGAAGCGTTCCGGCGAGGACTCGCCCGGACGCGGATCCGAGGTCAACAGCAAGTACGGTGGTCATTGAAGGTCTCCTGTGGTGCGCCCTCGCTCGGCGTCACCCATCGTTGGGTGGAACGCGGCTTTCCTCATCGACGAGGCCGGGGCCGCGGCCCGGTATCGATCGGAGCCGGGTGACCCGTTCGGGCTCGGGGAGAGAGGACACCCGAGCCCGAACGGGAACTATCTCAGCGGTACATCGGTCCGAAGGTCTGGCAGGCGCGGAAGTCTGCGCCCTCCGGGGACTCGGTGCCGAACAGCGACCACGCCTTGGGACGGAACACCCGCTCCTCGGGCACGTTGTGCATGTTCACCGGAATGCGCAGCATGGACGCCAGCGTGATCAGCTGGCCGCCGATGTGGCCGTAGCTGATGGCACCGTGGTTCGCGCCCCAGTTATTCATCACGTCGTAGACGCTCTTGAACGCGCCCTCGCCCGTGAGGTTGGGGACGAACCAGGTCGTGGGCCACTCGATGTTGGTGCGCTCTTCGATGGTGAAGGCGACCTCGTCGGGCAGCTCCACGGAGTAGCCCTCGGCGATCTGCATGACCGGGCCCAGGCCGCGCACGAGGTTGATGCGGCACATGGTCATGGGCATACCGCCGGAGGTGCGGAAGTGGGTGGAGAAGCCGCCGCCACGGAAGTAGCCGGTCGACGCCGGGTGGAAGGTCGTGGCCTCGAGGGTGGCCTCGCGGTCCTCCTCCGTCAGCTCGTACCACGGCTTGATGACGGGCTTGCCGTCGCGCAGCGCCTTCCCGGCGCCGTCGAGGGTGGTCGAACCGGAGTTGCGCAGGTCGAGCAGGCCGGCTGCAGCCAAGCCCTCGGGCTTCCAGCCCGTCGCCTTCTCAATGGCTTCCGGGCTCCAGTAGGTGCGCACGTCGGAGAAGATCTGCGGCGTGTTGGTCAGCAGGTAGCCGAAGAGCATGGACGCGCCGTTGAGGGAGTCGTTCTCCGTGGCGACCACCGAGGGCTGGCGGATCCCGGTCCAGTCGAAGTTCGTGTTCAGGATGGTTTCGAGCACGTCGCCGTTGGGGAAGTGGTCGGTCCACTGGCGCTGGCCCTGGAAGCCCGCGGCGATGGCGCCGTGGCCACCCGCCTCCTCCTCGAAGCCGAGCTCGGCCAGGCGCGGGTTGCCGTGCATGAGGTCCCGGCCGATGAGCGTCATCTTGGTGACGAACTTCCACCAGTCCTCGTGCTTGTCGGGGTACTGCCACTCCGGCGGGTTCCAGTCCTTGCCCTGCGTGAAGTTCTCACGGATCCACTTGTAGGCCCGTTCGTACTCCTCGTGGTCGTAGATTCCCTCGTCGATGCGGCGCGTGAACTCGCTCATGTCGATGTACTCGTTGCGCATGCCCAGGTAGGCGCCGAAGAAATCGGGGTTGACGACGGAGCCGGCGATGCCCATCGACACCGAGCCCATGGACAGGTAGGCCTCGCCCTTCATCTGTGCGACGGCCAGGCCGGCGGTCGCGTAGTCCAGCAGGCGGGTGCGCACGTCCTCGGGGATCGAGGTGTCATCCGCGTCCTGCACGTGCTCCCCGTAGATGCCGAAGGCGGGGATGCCGATCTGGGCGTGACCGGCGAGTGCGGCGGCCAGGTAGACGGCTCCGGGACGCTCGGTGCCGTTGAAGCCCCAGATGGCGTGCGGCATCGCCGGATCCATGTCGGTGGTCTCGGTGCCGTAGCACCAGCACGGGGTCACCGTCACGGTCAGGCCCACGTTGTTGGAGCGGAACTTGGCGGCGCAGGCCTGCGCCTCGTGGACGCGGCCAATCGTCGTGTCGGCGATGACCACCTCGACGGGGCTGCCGTCGGGGTAGCGCAGCGTGGAGGTAAAGAGGTCGGCGACGGACTTGGCCATGTTCATGGTCTGCTCTTCGAGCGCCTCGCGCACGCCCTTGCGGCGCCCGTCGATCGTGGGTCGGATTCCGATACGGGGGTGTTCAGTCATTGTTCCTTCATCCCTCTTGAAGATGTCGATGTCATAGCGCGGGGGTTCTCACCCCCTCGGATCCTGTGAACTAGTTGGCGCCGGGTCCGCGGGTCCCGCCCCACTGGGCGGGACCCGCGTCGGGCCACCGACTCCGGCGTCTACGTCGTCGTCAGCCCCGGCCTCGTGCCCGCGTGAGCCTCACTCACTCGTAGAGGTTCGCCTTGATCTCGGCGTTGTCGATGTTGGACTTGTCGTACCAGGCGAAGCCCGAGTCGATGACCTTGGGCAGCTCAGCGCCGTTGAGGGCGGCGACGGCAGCCTTGACCGTGTAGTAGCCGATCTTGACGGGCGACTGGGTGACGGCGCCGGCCTCGGTGCCGGACTTGATGGCGTCCATCTGGGTCTTGCCGGAGTCGAAGCCCACGACGGTCACGTCCTTGCCGGACTCAGCAACACCCTGGACGATGCCCGAAGCCGCGGCCTCGTTGGAGCCGTACATGCCGACGATGTCGGAGTTGGCCTGGATGATGGACAGCGAGGTGTCGGCTGCCTTGGTAACCTCACCGGCGATCTGCTCGTCGAGAAGCTTCAGGTCCGCGGGGGCGTTGGCCTTGAAGTACTCCTTGAAGCCCTCGCAGCGCTGCTTGCCCGTGGTGGAGGTCGAGTCGTGGCATACCATGCCGACCGAGCCCTTCTTACCCTTGAGCAGCTCGATCATGTGCTTGGCGGCCTCGGCGGCGGCGGCCTTGTTGTCCGTCTGGACGGTGGTGACGGGGATGTCGGACTCAACACCGGAGTCGAAGGCGACGACCGGGATGCCCTTGCTGTTGATCTCCGAGAGGAGGTCCGCAGCGGCCTTGGAGTCGAGGGCGGCAAAGCCGATGGCGGCCGGGCCGGAGTCCAGCGCGGACTTGAGCTGGTCGGTCTGCTCGGTCACCTTGGTCTCGTCCTGAGGGCCGACGAAGTTGACCTTGTAGCCCAGCTCGTCACCGGCCTGCTCGGCGCCTTCCTTCACGGCCTGCCAGAAGCGGTGCTGGAAGCCCTTGGACACCAGGTAGACGGTCTTCGTGCCGTCTCCCTTCACGGCGGCCTTCTCCCAATCCTGCTGGTTGCCCGAGGTGTCAACCTTCGTGGCTCCCGAGGACTGGCCGGTCTTGGAGTCGCCGGACTTCGTGGCGGTCGAGTCGGTCGACGTCGTGCAGGCAGCCAGGCCCAGGGCCATGGAGCCGACGGCGGCGGCGGCGACGATACGTCCGATGGGGCGCATTGGTGTTCCTTTCGTGGGGTGGCGGGGTCATTCCCGCCCTTGGTGAGTGTGAACCGACGTCGGTTCACGGGTGTAATTGGGACGAATAATGAATCAGGCTGCGTTTTCGCGGATGCGACGCAGGTTGTCGATAACGACCGCAAGGAGCAGGACGATACCGGTGACAACGAACTGCCATTCGGCGGCGATACCCATCATCGTCAGGCCCTTCTTGAGGGTTTCCATGAGGATTGCGCCGACGAGCGCGCCGGGGATCGAGGCACGGCCACCCGACAGCGAGGTACCGCCGATGACCGCGGCCGCGATGACGTTGAGCTCCATGCCCACGCCCTCGGCGGGCTGGACGAGGCCACCACGGGCCGAGTAGAGGACCGCACCAATGGCCATGAACGCACCGGCGACCACGTAGATGATGATCTTCCACATGCGCACGTTCACGCCGGACAGGCGCGTGGCCTCCTCGTTGGAGCCGATGGCCAGGGCGTAGCGACCCAGCAGCGTCTTGTTCATGAGGAAGGTAGCAATGATTGTGAGGACCACGAAGATGAGGACAGCGTTGGCGACGTAAGGGATGAGCGTGCCGGACGCGATGTACTTGTAGCCGGGGTTCGCAATCGAGATCGACGCCTTATCGGAGATGATGAGGGCGAGGCCTCGGGCAACCATCATCATCGCGAGCGTCGCGATGAAGGGCGGCAGGCCCAGGATCGAAATGTTCAGGCCGTTGACCAGGCCAATCGCCATGCCGACCAGGAGGGTGAGGACCAGGCCCGCACCCAGCGGCAGGTTCATCTTGTCTCCCGCGAGGAAGATGCCCGCCATGACTGCGACGAGGCTCAGGCCAGTACCAACCGAAAGGTCGATACCCGAGGTGGCGATCACGAAGGTAGCGCCGAGCGCCATGACGCCAATGTAGGCCGACTGCAAGACGATGCCCAGGTAAACCTCGCGAGTGACGAACGCAAAGTTGGGCACTGCAAAGCTAAAGAATGCCAGGACCACCAGCAGCGCCAGTGTGACCAGCAGCAGCTGCATGTTCCTCTTCAGGAAGGCCGCAACAGGCGACGGCGCCTCCAGGCCCTTGTTGTCGACGACGGTGCTCACGCAAGTTCTCCGTTCGCTTCTTCCTGACCGACGGTGGCCAGTTCCATGATGTTTTCTTGGGTGGCTTCCTCGTTGGTGAGGGTGCCGATGATGCGGCCGTGGGCCATGACGGCGATGCGGTTCGCCAGGCGCAGGACCTCGGGCAGCTCCGAGGAGATCACGATGATGGCCTTGCCCTGCTTCGCGAGGTTCTCCAGCAGCGTGTAGATCTCGTCCTTCGCACCCACGTCAATGCCGCGCGTCGGCTCGTCAAAGATGAGAATGTCCGAGTCGCGTTCGAGCCACTTGGCGACGACGACCTTCTGCTGATTGCCGCCCGAAAGGCTCCGCAGCTCCACGTCCACGCTGGGGGTGCGAGTACGCAGCTTCTTCACGTAATCCTGGGCGATCTGACGCAGCTTCTTGGTGGCCACCACGGTGGCCTTCGTGAAGTGGTCCATGGCGGCAAGCCCCGTGTTGAACGAGATGTCCTTATCCAGCAGGAGGCCGTACTGCTTGCGGTCCTCGGAGAGGTATCCGATGCCGTACCTCACCGCGTCCGAGGCGCTCTTGATCCTGACCTTCTCGCCGTGGACGTAGATGTCACCCGCCGTGTGCGGGTCTGCGCCGAAGAGGGCGCGCGCGACCTCCGTGCGGCCCGCGCCAACCAGGCCGGCGAAGCCGAAGATCTCGCCCTTCTTGACCTCGAAGGAGACGTCGTGGACGACCTTGACCGTCGAGAGGTTCTCGACGCGCAGGACCGCCTCGTCGGACAGCGGCTTGGTGGTGGGGCGCGCGTCGGCTGGGACCTCGCGGCCGACCATCATCTTGACGACCTCGCTCATGGGAGTCGAGGCGGTCTCCACCGTGCCGATGTACTTGCCGTCGCGCAGGACCGAGATGCGGTCGGTGAGCTCGGTGAGTTCGGGCATGCGGTGGGTGATGAAGATCAGGCCGGTCATCGGGCAGACGAAGTCGCGCACCAGCTTGAAGAGAGACTCGGTTTCGGTTGTCGTCAGGGGCGCCGTGGGCTCGTCCATGACAAGGATCCTGGAGTCAAACGACAGCGCCCGGGCGATTTCAACCATCTGCAGGCGCGCGACCGGCAGGTCCCGGCAGTACGCCGTGGGGTCGATGTCCATGTTGAGGCGCTCGAACAGCTCGCGAGCATCGCGAACCATCTTGCGGTCGTTGACGTAGGTCCACGTGGACGTCTTGGGGCGTCCAATGTAGAGGTTCTGGGCGACGGTCAGGTCCGGAACGATGTTGAGTTCCTGGTGAATGATCGACAGCCCGAGCTCACGCGCGTGCTCCGGCGACTGAATGTCGACCTTCTCCCCCTGCAGCCAGATCTCGCCACCCGGGTCGGATTTGTGGATACCGGTGAGGACCTTCATGAGCGTGGACTTGCCCGCTCCGTTCTCACCGCAGAGGCCCAAGACCTCGCCGGGTCGAAGGTCGAGGTCCACGTCGGACAGCGCCTTCACGCCGGGGAATGTCTTAGAGATCCCCTTGAGCTCTAGTAAGTTCGTCACTTCTCACCCCTTGGGTACCAGTAACTTCTCTGTTTCTGGAGTTTGCTCCTCCGCTTTCGTTAACGCTAACGGAAACGAATCCGGAAGACCGCCCTCTTTGGCGTCTCTTCAAGAGTAGAGCATTGTGGGGCTCGGCGCGAGCCAAAAGAGTCGCGCCGCAACCAAATCGTAACTCGATGCCCCGCGCGCTAGCCTGACATTTTCCCGCTATTTCGCAGATTAGCGAGGACTTCGCGCGCGACACCATCGAGCCATTCCCGCTCAACAACGCAGGCGCTGAGCACGAGCCTCCCCCTCACCCGATCGTGAGGGATCCCCTCTCTTTCCCACTCGCTAACCCCCCGCCCACGAATGGTTGTTGGAAAAGTTCCGTGAACGTTCACGACGCGCCACCAGGGGACGCCGCCTCCCCAGTCGCGCATGATCAGGCCGACGACTCGCGGCCCCGTGCCGAGAGCAGCAGCGATCATCCCGTAGGTCGCCGCCCGCCCCGGCGGTATCGCCTCGACGACCCGGAGCACGGCCTCAACCAGTTCCTCCCGCATTCGCTTCCTCGTCGCGGACCAGCTACGGGTGCACCCTCGACGGATACGAGGCCATCAGGCCGGTTGCTCCGCGAGCGAGGGCGCGCTTCACCTGCCCGGCATTCGTCACGATGTGTGCAATCGTCGGCCTCTTCGCCGCCGCCAGGGTCTTCCACACCTGCGCTTCCGCGTTCCATTCCATGCCGAGCACATCCCACTGGGTAAGCCGTGCCCCCGCCACCTCGGCTGGGTAGAGCATGGCCATGGTCCGATATCCGCGAGCCTTGGCTCTGGCCGCACTCGTCCCCTTGGCAAATGTCTTCCACAGGACGCGACGCTCGGGATGACCTCCAAACGCCCTGTGCAGGTAGTCGAAGAGAGCCTTCTCGGAGGCCAGGTCTCCCTTGTTCTTCTGATCCTGGGAGGAGGTCGTCTTGTGGTCGATGGCGAGGACGACGGTGGCTGGAATGCTCGCGACGATGTCCGTCAAGCGCATGAACGGCCCCGCTTCCTGACGCAGCGTGCGCAGCGTCGACCACGGAGTCTTCCAAATCTGATAGTTGGTTCCCCGCACGGTTCGCGCGGTCGTCCAATCGTGGATCGCCACGAACTCCCCCGACGCGCAGCGCCGCACGGAGACCTCCAGCGCCGTGAAGCCCGCCCGGAGCGAGGCATCCAGCCCCCGGCGCGTGAACTCCGGGTATTCGCTTCCTCCCATTCGGTGACTGATGTAGAACGGTCGCCCGGCGAGGAGCCTTGCGACCATGTCGGCGCCTGCCGCCTGGACGGGGGCCGAGGCCTCGCCGCCGCTGAGCGGGCGCACTCCTGCGCCCGAGCCACCGGTCGGAAGCGCGACCACCGGGCTCGCGCCACCGGGAGGCGCCGCCGTGGAAGCCTGCGCCCTTTGCCCGGGGGCCACACTCGGCGAGCTCATCGCCCTCGCGCGGGTATCAATGTCGCCAGCTCCGGCTTCAATGGTGGGGTCGGTTGCCATGGATACGGGCCCTCCGGTTGTCGTGACGCTTGCAAGCGGGGTTGCGCTGCGGTCGAGATAGCCCGCGGGGCAGTCAACCCCGCCTCGACGGCGCTCCGCTGAGCGATGTCTGCCCCGTCGATACTATCTCGGTTAGTCGAGAACCCGGCTCGCAGAACACTTGAGTTGTCGGACGAGGCATGCTGGTTGCGGCTGGCCCCGGGCAGTGTGGCGGGACAGATTCGCGGGGCTCTGTGGCGAGGGACCATCCGAAAGGCTGGGCCTGGCCACTCGGAGACCATACCGGCGTTGAAGTGGGGGAACTTCTACATGTTGGAGCCTGCGTCGGCGTGTCGTCGGCGTGTCGCAGGAAAGACGTAGAAAAAGCCCCGGTCGGCCGCGTGCTCGCCTAGCCCGGCGCGGGCACGTAAAAGCCCCCGACCCTGCGGGTCGGGGGCGACAAGCTCCTGCGACTGGATTCGAACCAGTAACCGTCCGATTAACAGTCGGATGCTCTGCCGTTGAGCTACGCAGGATTGCGACAAGAGAAGATACTAGCAGAGCCGCCAAGCGGCTGGCAACTTGGAGGCACCTCGCCCCTTATGCTGCACATCACGTCGGCGGCTACGCTCCGGCCCCATCCCAACAGGCACGCGCACGCCGCTACCTGGCGAGGCTTCCACGGACCTGCAAAGCGGCGGACCCGCGCGCCTCACTCGGCGCTGCGGGTCCGGCGGGCTCGCCACGCGCAGAGCGGCAACGTCCGCGTCATCGCCACTGCGGGTTGTCCGTGTCGACGCCTCGCGCGCGTGCAACGTGCTCGATCGCGGTCGCGAGCCACCGGGCGAACCCCTCCTGCTGGGAGTCGTAGTGGGAGCGGAAGCCCTCGTCGCGCAGGTAGGCCCGCGAGATCAGGTAGTGCTTCGCGGGGCTCACGGGGAAGTACTCGCTCAGCGCCTCCCTGTGTGCGTCGACCAGCTCGGCGGCCCGGTTGCTGTCGGTGGCAACGCCACCGCGAATGGCCTCGATCATGTCCGATTCGATCTGCTGGATTCGTTCGACGTTGGCCTGCCACTCGTCTTTCCGCCACGAGGCGGTACGACGGTGCCACTCCTTCCAGTCGTCGGTCTCGCCGTAGCATTCCTCGGCTCGAGCCTGGTGGGCCGCAAAGTCGGCGTCGTCCAGGATCTCCCCGATCTCTTCGACGGTGAGCGCGTTATCGTTCATTGCATCCTCCAAGAGTATGTCCAGTGCTTCAATCATCTTGTCCGTCTCTCGACGCTGAGCAATGAGGCTCTCCCGCTGCCGCTTCAGGTGCGAGACCCCCGACTCTCCGGAATCGAGGAGCGCCTTGATGTCCGTCAGCTTCATCCCCGTCGCTCGGTAGATGATGATCCTCTGGACGCGCGCGCAGTCCTCGACCGAGTAGAGCCGGTAGTTCGACCAGCTTCGCTCGGCGGGAGCCAGGAGGCCCTGCGCCTCCCAGTGATGCAGCGTTCGCACCGTCAGCGAGAATCGCTCGGCGACTTCGCCGACGGTGTAGAGAGTCTTGTCATCGCTCATGGAAATGATCCTGAAGCCTCACGTCGCGTCATGGTCAAACGGAAGAGTGCGTGTGCGGCACAGATGCATCGTGCCACAGATGCTCCTGTTGGTGCCCCACCCTCGCGTCGACACGCGCCCAATGCCGGCGCCTGCACCCTCGTCACCACACCGACGAGGTTCCAACTACGCCAGGGCGGCCACCCCTGCAGCAGCTGTGGGCCCCCACCCGTGGTCACGGTCTTCCAACGGGGATGCGGCGCGCAGCGCTCCGCCACGGTGGAGGCCTCCCGCCGGGCATGCAGCGGGCTGCAACGCACCACGGTCCCGATTTTAGGCGAGCGCGCAACCAACCTTGACGAGGCGGCGAAGCGCGCGATCCACACCTCAACGCCCCGCGAACACGCAACCAACAGCATGACGACAGCAAGGAGGCATGACACCAGTGAGAACGAGCCACCGTCTGGAGGCGCGTGCAAGAAGGCTCAACATTTCAATCGGTGTGAAGGATGCCCGAAGGCTGAAGAGGCGACCGGTCGCCTCAGAGGATTCAACCCGATCGGGAAGAATCAACCCGATCAGAAGGGGTTGAATCCTCCCGATCAGGTGCACACCTCGCCCCCCGCAAGAATATTCACGCATCCGACCGCCACGAAGCGGCTTGCGACACCGAGAACATCGGCGGGCCGGGACACGGACCAGCCCCACCGGGCGCCACCGCGTCGGGGAGGGCCACGAGGCCAGGCTGCAGCGCCCAATGGCGGTGCCCGAAACAGCAGCGAGACCACAAGCAAACACACGGCCACACACGCGCAAACCCCGCCCCGCGGATGCGGGACGGGGCGTGCTCACCCGACGAGGGGTGAGAGTCTGACAGAATCAGACGGGGAAAGTCACTTGAGGGTGACCTTGCCGCCGGCCTCTTCGATCTCAGCCTTGGCCTTCTCGGCGTCTTCCTTCTTCGCGGCGGGGAAGATGGTGGAGGGCGCGGAGTCAACCAGGTCCTTGGCTTCCTTCAGGCCCAGGCCGGCCAGGTTCTTCACGACCTTGACGACCGCGATCTTCTTGTCGCCAGCGGACTCGAGGACGACCTCGAACTCGTCCTTCTCTTCGGCGGCGGGGGCGTCGGCGGCCGGGGCGGCAACGGCGACGGCTGCGGGGGCAGCGGCCTCAACGTCGAAGGTCTCCTCGAAGAGCTTCACGAAGTCGGAGAGCTCGATGAGGGTCATTTCCTTGAAAGCTGCGATGAGCTCGTCATTGGAGAGCTTAGCCATGAGTGGCATCCTTCCTGATTGGCCTGCACGAGTGCAGAATGTTGGGGTGTTTCACGCAGCCCGGATGGCGGCGTGGAACATGGCCTGTCTCGTCAGGCCGCTTCGCTCTGCTTCTCGCGCAGAGCATCGATGGTGCGCACTGCCTTGACGGGCAGAGCGTTGAATGCGAACGCCGCCTGACCAATCTTGGCCTTGAGGACGCCTGCGGCCTTGGCCAGCAGGACCTCGCGGGACTCGAGATCGGCAAGCTTCTTGACAGCCTCGACGCTCAGGGGAGCGCCGTCCATCGCGCCGGACTTCAGCACGAGGGCGGGGTTGTCCTTAGCAAAATCACGCAGCGCCTTGGCGGCCTCGACGGGCTCACCGGAGACGAAAGCGATGGCTGTGGGACCCTTGAGGTCCTCAGCCAAGAAGTCGAGACCGACCTCCTTGGCTGCCAGCCGCGCCAGCGTGTTCTTTGCCACGGCGTAGGTCGCGTTCTCGCCCAAGCCGCGACGCAGCTGCTTGAGCTGGCCAACGGTCAGGCCGCGGTACTCGGTCAGCAGGACAGCGTCGGCTGCGCGGAAACGCTCCACGAGCTCGGCAACTGCTGCCACCTTGTCGGACTTCGCCATGGTCCTCCTTCCAGATACGTGACCGCAGGCACGAAAAAACCCGACACGCAGGATCGTGTCGGGCGTACGCTCGATTGCAGCAATGTGCTGCTCACTCACCTGCGCTGGATTTTCCTCCACTATCGTGGACACCAACGGTCTTCGGCAAGAATTAGCTTAACAGGGCGCGCAGGGCCATGCAAGCAACGGGGCGAGCATCACAGGCGAGGCCGGGACAAACTCGCCGCGCCCACGATCCACCGCTGGGCACACCATCGTACTCGCGAGGCCGGGTCACGACGAGCATCAGACGAGCTTCCATCCAGCTGCCCGCGAGCGCGCGTCCCAGAACACCCGGTATTGGCCGCCCGATTCGGCGTAGAGCTCCTCGTGCGTGCCGATTTGGGCGACGCGCCCGGTGTCGTCGAGAACCACGATGTGGTCGGCGGCCGTGATCGTGTCGAGCTTATGGGCTATGACGATGAGGGTGGCATCACGCCGCAGGGCAGCCATCGCATCGGTGACGCGCGATTCATTCTCGGGGTCGAGGGCGCTCGTGGCCTCGTCGAACAGGACGATCGGGGCATTCTTGAGGAGGGCGCGGGCAATGGAGACGCGCTGGCGTTCGCCTCCTGACAGCGCGCGGCCACCCTCCCCGACGGGGGTGTCCCAGCCGAGGGGTAGGCGCCGGACGATGTCATCGACACCGCTCAGACGAGCCGCATCCTCGATGTCCATACGGCTGGCATGGGGGTTGCCCACGCGCACGTTGGCCTCGAGAGTGTCATCGAAGAGATAGACATCCTGGAACACGAGGGAGAGCTGGGCCATCAGGTCGGCGGTCTCCCAGTCGCGCACGTCGCCGCCTCCCACGCGCACGCTGCCCGCATCCACGTCGTAGAAGCGCGCGACGAGGCGCGCAATGGTGGTCTTGCCGCAGCCAGAGGGGCCGACGATCGCGGTCATGGTTCCGGGGTCCACGCGGAAGGATACGCCTTGCAGGACCGGGTGGTCGGCCTCGTAGGAGAAGGAGACGTCCTCGAGGGAAACGGACGCGCCCGACGAGGCCTGGGCCTCGTCCGCGGATCGCCGACCGTCGGGCGTCGGCAATTCGGGTGCGGAGAGGATCTCATGGCTGAGGTCCAGGACGGGGCGCCGGGTTTCGAACGCGGAGGCGAGCGCACCAATGTCGACGAGGATCTGCGTGAAGCGCAGCAGGAGGCCAATGGAGACGACCGCTTCCACCGGGCCGACGGTACCGGCTACCGCGAGCCAGCCGATCACGCAGATAAGCGTCACGACGACGGTCTGGGCGGCCATGCCATTGACGATCTGGCCGAGGGTCTCCCTTATGAGTGAGCGGCGCGCGGCCGCCCCGTACTCGGATTCGGCCTGCTGGAGGGGCTCGTAGGAGGAGGCGCGTCCGCACGCGCGCAGGGCGCCCTGCTTGGTCGCGTATTCGACGATGCGGTGGGACAGCTCGCGGGCGGGAGGCTCTTTCATTGCAGCCCCCGACCGCAGGCATCGTCGGGCCACCCACACTCCTCCGCCGACGACCGGGATCGCGGCCACGCACACCAGTGCGAGGACCGGCGAAAACACGGTGATGCCGACGAGCATCGTCAGCGAGGTGACGATCGCGGCGATGAGGGGCGAATACATGTGCGCGAAGATCTCACCCAGAACCATGAGTTCGCGCGAGACGAGGCGCGAGGTCTTTCCGGCGGTGTCGCCGCGGAAGGAACCGAGCGGCAGGGAGGCCACCTTGTCGCCGATCGCTCGGTGCATGTTCGACAGGAAGTCGAAGGCCACCGAATAGGAGCGCATGGCCAGGAGGTACTCGACGACAAAGGAGGTAAGGGCGCACAGGGCCAGCACAACGAGCCACGATCTCAGGCGCAAACCCCACGCGGAGCTGCCCGAGGTCAGGGTGATCGCAGCCGGGATGAATGCGACCAGGGAGAAGCCGCGCACCGCGCCGACGATGCAGGACAGGAGGGTTGCCTGGGCGAAGTCGGCTCGCCCCTGCTCGGAGAGGGGTTCGCGCAGGCGGGCAATGAGACCGAACATGTCAGTGTCCTTTCAGGGGTGAGCTCATGCGACGCATGTACGGGTGGTCGGCGAGCTGGTCGGGCGTGCCCAGCGCAATGAGGCGGCCTGCCTCGAGGATGGCAATCTGGTCGACGCCGGCAATGGATGCTGCACGGTGCGCGATGACCAGGACCGTCTTGCCTTGAACGAGGCGGGTGAGCGCCGCCTGGATATCGGCTTCGGCCTCCGGGTCGGTGAAGGCCGTGGCCTCGTCGAGGACAAGGATGGGGGCGTCGACGAGGAGGGCTCGAGCGATCGCGATTCGCTGAGCTTGGCCGCCAGAGGGATGCGCGTCCTCCCCGATGACGGCATCGAGGCCTCGGGGCAGAGAACGCACGTAGTCGTCGATACGAGCTGCCCCGGCGGCCTCCCACACCGCGTCGTCGCTGGCACCCGGAACGCCGAGCGCGATGTTATCTCGCACGGAGATATCGAGGAGCTGCGGATCCTGGAGGACAAAGGAGACGTGCCGATAGAGAACGTCGGGGGCTATGTCGCGCACGTCGATCCCGCCGATGCGCACGCTCCCCCTGTCCGGGTCGGCGAAGCGCGCGACCAGCGTCGCGAGCGTCGATTTTCCTGAGCCGGAGGAACCCACGAGGGCGGTCACCGAGCCCTCGGGGATCGTCAGGCTCACGTCGTCCAGCGCGAGGGTCGCTCCGTAGGAGAAGGAGACACCGTCGATCTCGATGTCAGCTCGCTGCGGCTCTGCACTTCCCTTAGCGGGCAGCGGATCGACGGAGAGCAGGTCCACGATGCGCAGCGCTGCAGCCCCGGCGATCTGGTAGGCCCACGTCGTCGTCCCCAGAACCTCGATGGCCGCCGGGATGACGAGGGCGATGAGCGCGCAGGTGATGACCTGGACCGGACTCACGATCCCCGTGGCCGCGAGCGCCGAACCGCCCGCCGTGGAGATGAGCAGGATCAGGGAGGGGGACACGGTCGCCTGCCCCAGCGCGGAACCCTTCAGCAGCGGACCGCACCAGTCGACGTAGAAACGGGAGAAGTCCTCGGCGGCCCGTGTGAATCGCTCGTGTGAGCGCCCGACGGTCCCGAACGCCTTGACGACGCTGATGCCGGACACGAATTCGACCATCGTGGACGAGACGCGGGAGAGGTGTCGGTCCATCTCGGCGGTCTTCTCCCCCATGCCTCGCATCATCCACGCGTTGAGGAGTCCGTAGACGGGCAGCGTGGCGATCGACAGGAGTCCGAGTCGCCAGTCGACGACGAAGGCGTAGATGAGCAGGGATGCCGGCGCGCTCACGGCAGCTGCGGATTCGACGGGCGCGTGCGCGATGACCGTGTGCACATCGTGCGTGTCGTCCTGAATGGCCTTGCGCACGGCCCCCGAGTTCGTGGATGTGAACCAGGCGAGGGGCGCTGCGGCGAGGACGCCCACCATGCGCGAGCGCACGATGTGCCCGAAACGCACGTCCGCGAAGTGGGTGACGGTCAGAGCGACGAAATAGATCCCGTAGCGCACGCCGAAGGCACCCGTCAGCCACATGAGTAGCGTCATCACCTCACTGCGGTCCGGGGCAACGCCCGAGCGCGCCGCGTCCAGCAGCACTTCCCCAAGCTGGACGAGGACCACGTAAGGGGCAACCGCGAGCGCACCGTAGATGAGACCGAGCACCCGGGACAGCATCATGGATCCACGGATGGGTGCGGTCAGTTCTTTGAAGGCACGCTGACCCGCCAGGTGGGCCGCGCGCGGGTCTTCCATGCGTGCTCCGTCGTCATGCGGGTCACGTGGGGACGAGGCAGTGGTGTCCTCGCGCTCGTCGGTGTCGTTCATTGGTGGTCTCCTTCGCGAGCACGCTTGGTGCCCATAGGGGTGAGCGTGATGAGTTGGTCCGCGCAGGCTGAGGCGAACTCACCGTCGTGGGTGACGACGATGACGGCTGCGCCTTCGTCCGCGACGCGGCGCAGGGTGGAGGTGATGGAGTCGAGGTGCCGGGCATCAACCCCAGACGTGGGTTCGTCGAGGATGACGACTCGGCGCCCGGTCGCCCGGGCGGCGGCAATGACGAGGCGCTGTTTTTGCCCTCCCGACAGACTCAGCGGATGCCGCTCTCCCAAGTGCGCGAGGTCGAAGTCGGCCAGGAGCTGCTCCCCGGCTTCGCCGCTCGCCTCGGACGCTCCGATCGTCAGTTCACCTGCGAGCGTGTCGGAGAACAGCTGGCGTCCGGTGTCCTGCATGACGAGAGCGCACGCGGCGCGCCGCTGCCGGCGAGTCACCTCCTGGCCGTCCAGGGTGATCGTCCCGGAACCGGGAGCAGCCAGCCCGCACAGCACGCGCACGAGGGTCGTTTTCCCGGCGCCGTTCTCTCCCGCGATGCAGGTGATCTGCCCTGCAGGAAAATCGACGTCAAACCCCTCGAACACACGAGCGTTCCCATAGGAGAAGCTCAGGTCCCGGCAGGACAAACGGGCACGGCCATCAGGCGAGGCCGCGTCCCCGGGGTCCCGCACAGGCACCCACGCCTCGGGAGGCCCAGGGTCCACGAGGGTCCGTAGGCCGAGCGAGCGCCGCTGCGCGTCGTCCAACGAGTAGAACTCCTCGCCAGTCCATCGACGCGTGATCCTTCCGCCCTCCATGAGGAGCACCTGGTCGGCGAGCCCACGCAGGAAGTGGAGGCGATGCTCGACGACGAGGATCGTCATCCCCTGGCCTTTGAGGATCGCGAGGGCGCGTCGCACGTCTGCAATGGCTTCGGGGTCGAGGTTAGATGTCGGTTCGTCGGCGAGGAGGACCGGGGCACCGGATGCCAGGGCGCAGGCGAGCGCCACCTTCTGCAGCTGGCCGCCCGAGAGGGTGGACAGCTTACGGTCCATCAAATCTACGATGCCCATGAGGTCGGCGGCGCGCTCGCTGCTCTCGATCAGGGCCCGGCGGTCGCGGCCGTAGTTTTCCCCGCAGAAGGCCAGTTCCTCGGCGACGGTGTCGCAAAAGAACTGGGTGCGGGGGTTCTGGAAGACCGAGGAGCACAGGTGACCGACCTCGGTCAGGGGAACCTCGGTGAGGTCACGCCCGTTGATCCGCACCGCGCCTTCCAGTTCTCCCGGCGTCATCTGCGGGACGAGGCCGGTGAGCGCCCGCATGAGCGTCGACTTCCCGCAGCCGGAGGACCCGCACACGAGCGTGAGGGTGCCCGGCCGGGCGGACAGGTCGACCCCGGCGAGCGCGTCAACGCGATCACCCGTCAACTCGCTGACGTAGGAGAACGACAGGGATTCAACGTCAATCATGGGAGTACTCCGAGGTAGGCGCTGAACTCAATGGCGAGTACGCCGGCGACGCACACGAGGGTCGCCGCGTCCCAGGCGCTGGCCCGCAGCCGCGTCAGCGAGGTGGGAGGCGTGGGTCCACCCAGGCCTCGGATGACGCTCGAAGCCGCCAGGTCGTCGGCCACGCGCGCGATGGAGGACAGCAGAGGGACGAGGAAGTGCTCGGCGATCACGAGGGGGTGACGCAGAACACCGCGAATCCCGAGGTCAACGCCGCGCATCTCCATCGCCTCGCGAATGGCGACCGCCTCCGCCCCAACCGTAGGGATCACACGGAACGCGACGGCGAGGGCGTCGACGAACACGCGCGGCAGGTGAAGCGCACGCAGCGCCGCTTTCATCTGGCCGATCCGCGTCGTGCGGTACACGTAGAGGGCGAGGCCAAAGCCCGCGAAGAAACGCGCGAACCAGAACGCGATCGCACTGCATGTGCCGATCGCGAGGACCACGCCACGCGGCGAGGCCACGGCCTCGAGCCACGCGACGAGGAGGGGCGAGCCGAGGCTGATTGCGTCGCAGGCGAGGCACCCGAGCCCGGTGCGCGCTGCGGTGGTGCCGCTCACCTCCCACAGGAGGGCAAGCACCGCGAGCAGCTGCACCACCAGAAGCGTGGATGTGGGGCTCGCGCGCATGACGAGCGCGTTGAGGACGAGGAGGGCGAGGAGCTTGGTGCGCGGATCCAGCCTGCTCGCTGACTCGCCTGGGGCGTCCTCAGCGAGCGAGATCTCAGGCAACGCCGGCCTTCGAAAAGTGCTTGCGCAGCAGGAAGCGCCCGATGATTCCACCGATGCACGCGACGATCATCGCGACGACGACCCACCCGCCAATGACTGCGGGGCTAAAGAGCGCCCGCATGCCGTTTGCGTAGTCCTGGCCCATCTGGGAGGCAACATTCGCGTAATAGGCGTCCGGAGCGAAGAAGATCGGAGCGAGCGGACCGATCATCCACAGGGAAAACAGCATGTACGCAGCGATGTTTCGCGGGGCGCTCACGTAACCGCCACCGCGGGCAATGAGGTCGCCCAGGAGGCCAAGGATGAGAGCCGCCGGCACGGTCACCCATGCGTGACCGGTCACCACCATGAGGAAAGCGACGACGCCTCCCATGATCGTGAGCGTGCCGAACATGCGCGAACGCACCAGCATGAGGAGGACGACCGGCCCGTTGAGGAGGAGGCCGACGATCCAGCCGACGAACATGAATGCCGGCCCGAAGAAGCCCAGCATCCCCGAGCACCACATAAGAACGAAGTAGACGGCGGTAAAAGCACCAATCGTGACGGCCGAGCGCGCCTTCGTGACACCCAGCCCCGCAACCTGAGACAATTTCGCGACCCTTCACGAATATAGGTTTATAGAAGCGAATTAAGGTTACCCTATTCAATACCCAGGTTATGTGACCTATGTCCCTCATTTCGCATTCAGGCACGGATCGATCAAGCCACAGACCCCGCTAAAATGCCGGGTCCCCGTGCGCCCATCGCGCACGGGGACCCGAATCGCCTGACTAGCGAGAGAAGCTCACTTGTCCAGCAGGTCCTTGACCTTGGTGACATCCACGGGGATGCCGGGGCCCATCGTCGTGGCGATGGAGCCCTTGATCAGGTAGCGGCCCTTGGAGGAGGACGGCTTGAGGCGCAGAACCTCATCCAGGACGGCGGCGTAGTTCTCGGTGAGCTGCTCGGCCGAGAAGGAGGCCTTGCCGACGATGAACGCCAGGTTGGCGTGCTTGTCGACGCGGAACTCGATACGACCGCCCTTGATCTCCTTCACGGCCTTCGCGACATCCATGGTCACGGTGCCCGTCTTGGGGTTCGGCATGAGGCCGCGGGGGCCGAGGACGCGGCCGAGGCGGCCGACCTTGCCCATCAGGTCGGGGGTGGCGACGGCGACATCGAAGTCGGTGTAGCCCTTGGCGACCTTCTCGATGAGCTCGTCGCCGCCGACCTCGTCGGCGCCTGCGTCGATCGCTTCCTGAGCGCGCGGACCAACGGCGAAGACCAAGACCCGGGCGGTCTTGCCGGTGCCGTGCGGCAGGGAAACGGTGCCGCGGACCATCTGGTCCGCCTGGCGAGGATCGACACCCAGTCGGAAGACGACCTCAACGGTCGAGTCAAACTTGGTGACGGTGGTCTCCTTGGCCAGCTTCATGGCCTCGAAGGGGGTGTACAGCACGTCCGCGTGGACCTTCTCGGCCGCTGCGCGGTAGCTCTTGGAGCGCTTGGTCATTCTGCTTCTTCTCCTTGCAGTCGTGGGTGTCGGGCAGCGCCTGCCCTACCACGGGGGGGTGGTTGGTGTCAGCCTTCGACGGTGATGCCCATGGAGCGGGCGGTGCCGGCGATGATCTTGGCGGCGGCCTCGACGTCGTTGGCGTTGAGGTCAGCCATCTTGGACTCGCCGATCTCGCGAGCCTGAGCCATGGTGATCGAACCAACCTTGGCGGTGTTGGGGGTGCCGGAACCCTTCTGGACGCCGGCGGCCTTCTTGATGAGCTCGGCGGCGGGCGGCGTCTTGAGGACGAACGTGAAAGAACGATCCTCGTAGACGGTGATCTCGACGGGGATGATGTTTCCACGCTGAGACTCGGTGGCCGCGTTGTACGCCTTGGTGAACTCGACGATGTTCACGCCGTGCTGGCCCAGCGCGGGGCCGACGGGCGGTGCGGGGGTGGCGGCGCCGGCTGCGATCTGAAGCTTGATCAGGCCGGTGACCTTCTTCTTCGGTGCCATGAATGCGGGTCTTTCTACTGAAGTTCTGGCCGACGGATGCCGGTCAGGTCGGCGCGACGGGCGGCGTCCCACTGGGTTCCAGCGGACACACTACGCCCAACGCACACAAAAGTGAATCATAACGCGATTCCGGACCTGATCCCAAGTCCGGGTGCGTGATGTCACTGCTCGAGCTTCTCCACCTGGTCGAAGCCGAGCTCGAGCGGCGTCTCGCGCTCGAAGATGGTGACGAGAACCTTGAGCTTCTGCGTCTCGGGCATGATCTCGGAGATCGTGGCCGACATGGTCTCGAAGGGCCCGTCGATGACCGTGACGATCTCGCCGACCTCGTACTGGGTCTGGACCGCCTGCACGGGAGCGGGCTGATCCTTGGCGGCCTCGGCGGCCTCCTCCAGCACGTTGGGCGTCAGGAGCATGACGACCTCGTCAATGGACAGCGGCACGGGATTGTGCTGGTCGCCGACGAAGCCTGTGACGGCGGGCGTCTCCTTCACGACCCGGTAGGAGGCCTCGTTGAAGTCCATGCACACGATCGCGTAGCCGGGGATGCGGACGTGGCGAACGCGCTTCTTCGCGGTGCCGCGATACTCCATGACGTACTCGTCCGGGACCTCGACGGCGAAGATGTAGTCCTCCATGTTCTGGGTCGTGATGCGTTGCTCGAGGTTGGCCTTCACCTTGCGCTCGTGGCCGGAGTACGTGTGGATCACGTACCAGTCGCCGGGAGACATGTAGAGCTTGCGACGCAGCTTGGCGATGGCCTCTTCCTCGGCCGAGGCTTCCTCTTCCGCCCCGGATTCTTCTTCTGATCCGGATTCTTCTGCGGCGACCTCGTTGATCACCTCGTCGACGACCTCCTGAGCCGCTCCGCCTGCCAGCGCATCAGCGGTCTCCTGCTCGACCTTTTCCTGGGTCTCTTCGAGGGTCTGTTCCTCGGTGTAGTTCTCGTCGCTCACGGTGTTCCTCCTACGAAGTGGGGCCGGACCGTGAAAGAAACCCGCCTGCAGGTTCCTGCGGGCGGGTTCGTCGGTCTCAGCCGAAGATCAATGCACTTAGCTTACCGAATCCGAAGTCGAGTAGGCCAGCGAAAAGCATGATTGCGGCGACAAACACAACGACGACGACG
This sequence comes from Schaalia odontolytica, assembly GCF_024584435.1. Lineage (GTDB taxonomy): Bacteria > Actinomycetota > Actinomycetes > Actinomycetales > Actinomycetaceae > Pauljensenia. Next base: position 2,358,102 of record NZ_CP102197.1, on the reverse strand, counting down.
AAGTACGTCCAGGTCTCGGAAGCCGTCGGATAGGTCACCTTCTTCATCTCGTCAATGACCTGCTTGAAGAAGAGCCAGATGCGACCAAAGAAGCCGGGGCGCTTCGCATTCTCGCCGACGGCCTCACCGCGCTTGCGGGTTGCCTCGCTCTTCGTGCGATCTCGGCGCGAGGATTCGGCGCCCGATGCAACACGTTCAGCCATGTGGATCCTCCTGCGAAAATAATAGCCTTAGTCGCAGGGCAGGCGGGACTCGAACCCACAACCGCCGGTTTTGGAGACCGGTGCGCTACCAATTGCGCCACTGCCCTACGCAGGAAAACCTGCCTGACGAACACTAGTGGATAAGGAAGCGTTTTGTCCACCGGAGGATCGCGCTCCCGCGTCGCACGGCCCGCGAAATCGGCTCCGAGGCCTCGCATGAGAGGTAGAACACGCGCACATTGCGTGTGCGCGTAGCCCCGTCGCGCCCGACGTGGGACCATGGAGGGGTGACCACAACTCCTCGCACCCGTGTCTCTGATCGTTTCAACGCCATCACTCCGTCTGCGACGCTGGCCGTGGACGCCAAGGCGAAGGCCCTCAAGGCCGCCGGACGCCCCGTCATCGGCTTTGGCGCGGGCGAACCGGACTTCGCCACGCCGGACTACATCGTCGAGGCCGCCGTGAAGGCCGCTCGTAATCCGGCGATGCACCGCTACACTCCCGCCGCCGGTCTGCCTGCCCTGCGCGAGGCAATCGCCGCCAAGACCCTGCGCGACTCCGGCTACGAGGTCTCGCCCTCCGACATCGTCGTCACCAACGGCGGCAAGCAGGCCGTATTCCAGGCCTTCGCCGCCCTGCTCGGCCCAGGCGACGAGGCAATCCTGCCAACGCCGTACTGGACCACCTATCCCGAGGTGGTCAAGCTCGCGGGAGCCACCCCGGTCGAGGTATTCGCCGGAGCGGAGTCCGACTACAAGGTCACCGTTGAGCAGCTTGAGGCCGCGCGCACGCCGCGCACCAAGGTCCTGCTGGTGTGCTCGCCGTCCAACCCGACGGGAAGCGTCTACACACCCGAGGAGCTGACCGCGATCGGGCGGTGGGCCCTCGAGCACGGCATCTGGGTGATCTCCGATGAGATCTACGAGCACCTGCTGTACGAGGATGCCCGAAGCGCGCACATCGTCAAGCTCGTGCCGGAGCTGGCCGACCAGGCCGTCATCCTCAACGGCGTCGCTAAGACCTACGCGATGACCGGCTGGCGAGTGGGCTGGATGATCGGCCCCTCCGACGTCATCAAGGCCGCGCTGTCCTTCCAGTCGCACCTGACCTCGAACGTCAACAACATCGCGCAGGAGGCCGCACGCGCCGCCGTGTCCGGGTCCCTGGACGCCGTGAGCGAGATGCGCGTCGCCTTCGACCGCCGCCGCCGCACGATCGTCGACATGCTGCGCCAGATCGAGGGTTTCGACGTTCCCACCCCCAAGGGAGCGTTCTACGCCTACCCCAGCGTCGAGCGCCTGCTCGGCAGGGAGATTCGCGGTCGCGTCGCCCACACCTCCGGGGAGCTCGCAGACCTGATTCTCGACGAGGTTGAGGTCGCTGCCGTTCCCGGCGAGGCGTTCGGGCGCTCCGGCTTCCTGCGTTTCTCCTACGCCTTGTCAGACGATGACCTGGTCGAGGGCATCGGCCGCGTTCAGGAGCTCTTCGCCTGATGCGCCTCTCCTTCGAACGCGCGGACGAGGACGCACGTGGGACAGTTCTCCTCTCCCACGGCTACGCGGAGCACTCCGGGCGCTACACCCACCTGCGCTCCGCCCTTACCCGCGCGGGATACGATGTCGCCTTCTACGACCACGCGGGCCACGGGACCTCAGACGGGCCCCGCGCCCGCGTGGACGTGGGCGCGCTCATCCGCGACTTCGGCGACGCCCGGCGCGAGGCACTGGCGCACGCCCGCACGCCGGACCTGTTCCTGTTCGGACACTCGATGGGCGGGCTCATCGCTGCGGCCTCGACCATCCTTGACCCGACGCGGCTGCGCGGCACGGTGCTCTCCGCTCCGGCGCTGCGCCCCCTCCCCCACGTCGACCCTGCCCGTGCCCGCATGCTGCTGCCTCTCGCGAGGCTGCGCCCCGGCCTCATCGTCGCCAAGGGGGCGTCCGACATGGCGGTTTCCCCGCTGTCTCGAGACCCCGAGGTTCAGCGCGCCTTCGACGCCGACCCGCTGACCTACGTGGGGGGCGTGCCCATCCTCACGGGCCTGACCTTGATCCTCCAGGGCGACGAGGTGCTGCGGCGCGCCGACCGCCTGCGCACTCCGACCTTGGTCATGCACGGGTCGCACGACCTCATGGCGGACCTGCGGGGCTCGCGCGATCTCGTGCGGGGCGCGCTCGCCGCCCACCCGAGGGCCGACATCCACCTGCGCATCGTTGACGGCGCCTACCACGAGCTGCTCAACGAACCCGAGGGGCCCGGCCTGATCCGCGACATCATCATCTGGCTCGGGGAGCACTGAGCCGTGGCGACGCCCGCGGTGCCAAACCTCACCGCCCCACGCCCGACGCCGCCGGGCAGGCGCGACCTCGCAACCTTGCCCAAGGCGCACCTGCACCTGCACTTCACGGGGGCCATGCGCCCCTCGACGATGATCGATATGGCCGCCTCCCAGCGCGTGCGCCTCCCCCCTCACCTGCTGCACATCGACGCCGCATCCATGCCGGCCGACGGGCGCGGTTGGTTCCGCTTCCAGCGCGCCTACGACTCCGCGCGCCACCTCGTGCGCTCCGAGGCCGCGATGCGCCGGCTCGTCCGCGAGGCAGCCGAAGACGACGCCGCCGAGGGATCCGTCCGCATGGAGATTCAGGCCGACCCCACCAGCTATGCCCCCTACGTCGGCGGCATCACCCCCGCGCTCGAGATCATCATCGACGAGGCCCGCTCGGCCTCGCACGATACCGGCGTGGATATCGGGGTGATCGTCGCCGCGTCGCGCATGAAGCACCCGTTGGACGCGCGCACCCTCGCGCGCCTGGCCGCGTCGTTCGCGGGCGACGGCCCTGGAGACGTCGTGGGCTTTGGCCTCTCAAACGACGAGCGCGTGGGTTCCACGGCCTCCTTCGCTCCCGCGTTCCGCATTGCGCGCCGTGCTGGGCTCGTCGGTGTCCCACACGGCGGCGAGCTCCTGGGGCCTTCCTCCGTGCGCGAGGTTGTCTCCTCCCTGGCCCCGGCCCGCCTCGGGCACGGGGTGCGCACCAGCGAAGATCCGGCGCTCCTGCGCGCCGTCATCGACGAGGGCATCGCCCTGGAGGTATGTCCCACGTCGAACGTGCACCTGGGCGTGTACACGGATTTCTCTCAGGTGCCGCTGCCGACGCTGATCTCAGCGGGGGCTCGGATCGCGCTGGCTGCCGACGACCCGCTGCTGTTCCGTTCGCGCCTGGTCGCCCAGTACGAGGTGGCCCGCGACGTGTTCGGCCTGTCCGACGAGGCCCTGGCAGACCTGGCGCGGTCTTCTATCGAAGCGTCGCTGGCCTCGCCCTCGCGCAAGGCGGCGTGGAAGGCCGACATTGACGCGTGGCTCGCGGCGCCTGCGGCGTAGGTGGTTCTCGGGGCGCACGAGGGTGTTCGCCTTGCGGTGGAGCGTGCCCGCGTCACTCCTGGGCCAACGCCACCGAGCCCCTGCTGGCGTCGGCGAGCCTGCTCCTCCGCATGCGGCGGCCTACCGGACGCGGCAGCCGGGTTGTTGGCGCCGTCGCGTCGGCGGAGGTCAGCCCTCAAGCGAGTTAGGAAACACTCATGCCGCACGAGGACCGTAACCACTTCCCGCAGCAGGCCACCACGCGGATAGGTTATGAGGACATGGATAGGTTATGAGGACATGGATAGGTTATGAGGATACGGATAGGTTATGAGGATACGGATAGGCTATGAGGCTATCCGCAAGCGAACAACCTATCCGCATCGTGACAACCTATCCGCGAAAGCGGAGACAGCGCAGAAGCGGACGGTTGCCTGCGGGGCCTGAGTCAACCTATCCGCGAGCGCTGGGCGCGGCGGCCGTTGCACAACTGCTGCCTTCCCACGAACGTCGGCGAACGGCTGGCACGTCACTGTCGCCGCGGCCTCGTCCCATTGCCCGCTCCCCGCGAACGCCGGCGAAACGGCATTGCTACCTGCACGTCGGGCTTGCCCGCATGCCCCGCCACGAAAGCTACCCCTCCGCGCCAGCCGGACGTTCGATGAACTTGCTCGCCAAACGATGCACCTGCCTGACGTCCTCGCCTGCGAGGTCCCCGGTCTCCAGTTCGGCTGCGGTCATCTCGGGGAACTTCCTACCGATGTCCCGAAGCGCGTTGCCCACCGACCTTCTGACGTAGTCGCTCACGTCGCCTCTGAGCCTCGCGAGTCTCCGGATCGCTTCGCGCGGGTTGTCGCGAACGTACGGTCGGCTCGTTTATATCCGCAAGCCCTCGGTGACTGCCCGGCGACTGGCACGTTAACCCACCTCTGCGCAGTTTAACCCACCTCGTGGAGCCTGGGCACCCGCGCCCACGTGCCACCTAGTGGGTTAACGTGCGCAGTAAGTGGGCCCACACCGCCACCTCGTGGGTTAACGTGCGTGCGGGGAGCCTCTGTCGGCTCGCAGAGAGCTCCGGCGGACACACCCACGCTCCGGAACACCGCGCAAGTAGACCCACGCTCCGGAACACCGCGCAAGTAGGCCCATGCACCGACAGGCGGGTGCGCCGAGGAGCTACCAGGTGATGCCGACCGCGACCGGCTCGGGAACGAGGGTCACGCCGAACGCGTCACTTACCCGCTCGCGCACGGCGCGGGCCAGGGCCTCGATGTCGGCGGCGCTCGCGCCGCCCCTGTTCGTCAGGGCCAGGACGTGCTTGGTGGACAGGGACGCGCGCGGCGGGTCCCCGGCCTCGGGCAGGTGGAAGCCGCGAGCGCAGCCCGCGTGGTCGATGAGCCAGGCGGCGCTCGTCTTGACCAGGCCCTCCCCCGCGCTAAAACGGGGCGCGTCCTCGGGGAGGGAGGCGGCGACGGCCTCGGGAAGGATCGGGTTCGTGAAGAAGGAACCGGCGCTCCACGTGTCGTGGTCGCCCGGGTCCAGGACCATGCCCTTGCCGCGGCGCAGCTCCAGGACGGTCGAGCGGACCAGGGACGCGTCGCCGCGTGACCCGGCCTCGACACCGAGGCGACGCGCCAGCTCGGCGTACATGACGGGGGCGCTCAGGGGCGAGCGCTCGAGGCGGAAGTCCACGGAAAGGACCACCCAGCGGCCGGTGGGGCCCCACGGGCGACCATTCAAGCCCTCCTCGCCGACGCTGCGCTTGATGGCCGAGGAACGGTATGCGAAGCCGAGGTCGCCGGGCAGGAGACGCACGACAATGCCCGTCCGCCGGTCGTAGGCTTCGACGCTCTCGATGGTTTCGGCGACCTCATGGCCGTAGGCTCCCACGTTCTGCACGGGCGAGGCTCCCACGGTCCCAGGGATGCCGGACAGCGCCTCAATGCCGGAAAGACCCTCGGCCAGGGTCCAGGACACGAACTCGTCCCAGACCACGCCCGCGGCCGCGCGAACGATGACGGAGCCGTCCGAGGCCTCGTGCACGATGGACGCAACCTCTCCGGCGCGGCGCACGGTGAGAACCGTGCCCTCGAAGGGGTCATCTGAGGCCAGCAGGTTCGACCCGCCCCCCACCACGAGAAGGCGTGCACCGGCTTCGTCGGCGCCGCGCACCGCTTCAACCAGCTCGTCGGGGGAGGTCGCGGTCACGAGACGGGAGATGCGCCCGCCCACGCGCAGGGTCGTCAGGTCAGCAAGGGTCATCATACCCCCAAGCCTAGTCACCAAACACCAGGTCCGTGCGCTTGATTCCGCGCCGGTCGGGCACCTGCCCGGCCAGGACGATCGCGAGGAGGACGGGCACAGCGACGAAGGCCAGCGCCCGATGGTAGCCGACGTGGTCGGCGATGAGGCCCAGCAGGGGCGGGCCGATGAGAGCCGCGCCGTAGTTGACCGTCGAGAGGACGGAAACACGCGCGGGTGTCATCACGGGGTCGACGGACAGCGCGGAAATGCCCAACGGGAAGCCGAGGGCCGAGCCGATACCCCACAGCGCGATGCCCACGAGCGCGAGGCCGTGGTGAGGCGCGAAAGCCACGAGCAGCAGGCCGACAACAGCGGCGCTGAAGGTGATGCGCAGCAGCCTCGGCGAACCCAGGCGCGCCTCGAGGCGTGGGGAGGCGAAGCGAACGATCGTCATCATGAGGAGGAAGAACGCGAAGGCCGCCGAGGCCGCCGCCGTCGAGTAGCCGTAGCCGTCCACCATGGACAGGTTGAGCCAATCGTTGGCCGCGCCCTCCATGAGACCCGCGCTCATGACCATGAGGGCAATGAGGACGGTCTGCTTCTCACGCCACGCGATCCGGGTCAGGCCCTTCGACTTCTCGGACGAGGCATTCTCCCCCTCGCCGCTGTCCTGAACGGGCGCGAGGGCCGCGACCTCCTCCTTCGTCAGGTAGAAGCCGACGGCGCTGCCGCAGGCGATCAGCTCGAGGACGGCCAGGCCGAAGAGGTGGGCACCCAGAGGCAGACCCAGCTGGGCGGCAAGCGCCCCGAGCAGGGCACCGCCGAGCATGCCGACCGCGTACATCGCCTGGATGACGGGAACGACGGTGCGGCGCACGGCCGCCTGAACGAGGCCGGCCTCAATGTTCATGGTCGCGCCCCACAGGCCGTTGCCGGCCGCAATCATGACGAGGCCGGCGGTGGCCAGCGGGATCGACACGTTGAGCGCGCCCACACCCGCGCAGCCAATGCCCATCGCCCAGATCGCCACGCCGATGCGCCCGGAGGCACGCGCGCCGATCATGGTGACGATCGGGCCGGAGGTTGGCAGCGTCAGCAGCGAGCCGAGGGAGGCGATGAGCAGCATCGTCCCGATCGTCGCCGGGGTCAGCCCGAGGTTATCGCGCACGTCGGGCAGGCGCGAGAGCCACGCGGAGGTGCCGAAACCAAGGCACACGTAGACGACGCAGGTGGCGCGCAGGGAGGCGTGAGCGCGGGCGGTTGAGACAGGCATGCTGGGTAATATACGCTCCCCGCGTGGCGCGCAAAACGGTGCGCGGGCGGGTGTTCGTCACCCCGCCCGCACAGTCAACGAGCAACAGGTCAGCCCTCCACGGCCGCCTTAAACCAGGTCGTGATCGACGTGGGGTGCGTGATCGCGGTGCCAACGATGACGGCGAAGGCGCCGGCCTCGACGGCGGCGGCGGCCTGCTCGGGCGTGTGGACGCGGCCCTCGCAGATCACGGGAACGTCGCCGAACGCGGCGACGACCTCGCGCAGGAGTTCCAGGTCGGGGCCGTCGGTCTTGACGCGGTCGCCCGTGTAGCCGGCCAGGGTCGTGGAGACGATGTCCACGCCCGCGTCGACGGCGCGCTGGGCGTCCTCGAAGGAACCGCAGTCGGCCATGACGAGCGTGCCGTCCTGGCGCAGGGCGGCAACGGTCTGCGCGAAGCTCAGGCCATCGAGACGGGGACGGCCCGTCGCATCCAGGGCAACGATGTCGGCCCCGGCCATGACGCACGCGCGCGCGTGGCGCAGCGAGGGGGTGATGTACACGCCCTCGTGGCCTTCCTTCCACAGGCCGATGACGGGAACGTCGACGCGGCCCTTGATGGCGGAGATGTCGGACAGGCCCTGGCAGCGGATGGCCGCGGCGCCGCCGATCTCGGCGGCGCGCGCGATCTGCGCCATCGTCTCGGGGTGGCGCATCGGCTCGCCCGGGTAGGCCTGGACGGAGACGACGAGCTTGCCCTTCAGGGAAGCAATGAGCGGGTGCATGGTGAACTCCTATGCGTGCAGAAAGAACGAAACGGCCCCGAGCAGCGGCGCGTCGCCGCCGAGGGAGCCAACGAGGATGGGTGTGTCGGCGACGGGCGTCATCGCGCTAGCGGCGAAGCCTTCGCGCAGGGCGTCCCACCAGATGTCTCCGGAGCGGGTCATCGACCCCGAGAGGATGACGGCGGCCGGATCCGTGCAGTTGACAAGCGACGCCGTCGCCTCGCCGAGGGCGTATGCGGAGCGCGCGAAGCACGAGGCGGCGAGGGCGTTGCCGCCGTCGGCGAGTTCTTGCAGGGCGCGCCCGCCGTCGACCGCGGGGTCGCTGGCGCCGCGCAGCGAGCCGTACCAGGCGGTGATGCCCGAGCCGGAGCAGAAGGACTCGATGTGGCCCTTGCGTCCGCACGAGCACGTCATGTCGGGGGCGTAGTGGTGGTGGATGTGGCCGACGTGCCCGGCGATGCCCCTCGCCCCGAAGGCGACGCGGCCGTCTTCGACGAAGGCTCCGCCGATCCCGGTGCCGACAGCGATGGAGAGGACGCTGCGGTAGGGGCGTCCGGCTCCCAGCGTCGCCTCCCCGAGGCCGTGGGCGTGCACATCGTTGAGGACGCGCACGTTCAGGCCGGTTGCCTCCGCGAGCATTGCGCCGAGGGGGGTGCCTCCCCACCCGGGCATGGTTCCGGTCGCGGAGACGATGGCGCCGGCGGCCGGGTCGACGACGCCGGCGCTGGCGACGGCGACGCCCGTGACGCGGGGGTGAGAGGCGGCCACGGACGAGGCGAGCTGGCAGACACGCGCCGCCACGTCCTCTCCGCCGCGCATCGCGTCGGTGGGGATCGATCCGCGCTCGGTGACCTCGTAGGTGTCACCGGCCTCGACGATGCCCCACCCGACCTTGGTTCCACCGATGTCGAGGGCAAGGAGCGTAGTCATGGGGATCCTTCGGAAAAATCAGGGGAAGAAAGAAGCCGACGAGGCCGGGGGCGCGCCCGAAGGCGCGAGGGGTGCGGAACGGAGATCCCCGGCCTCGTCGACGTATCAGGAGAGCAGGCCGACTCCGCGCAGGACGGAGGCAACGTGCTCGACGTTGTCACCCTCGAGGGCGGCAACCGGGCGCGGCATCTCGGGCGAATCGAAGACGCCGAGCAGGTGCAGGGCGGCCTTGAAGGCACCGACGCCGGCGCCAAAGCCCGCCACGCCCTTCACCTGGACGATGCGCATGAGGTCCGCGAGGCGGTCCTGCTCTGTGCGCACGGTCTCCCAGTCGCGGCGCTCGTAGGCCTGCCACTGGCGCACGTAGCCCTCGGGGTCCACGTTGGCCAGGCCGGGCACGCTTCCGTCCGCGCCGGACATGTAGGCGCCGTCGACGACGACCTCGTGTCCGGTGAGCAGCTGGAGGGGGTGCCCGGCGGCCTCGTTCGCCAGGCACAGCCAGCGGAACGCGACGTCGTCGCCGGAGGAGTCCTTGACGCCGTCAATGATGCCGTCGCGTCCCAGGCGCATGAGCAGGTCGGGCGAGAGCTTCGTGTGCACGCACACGGGGATGTCGTACGCCCACAGCTCGAGGCTGGTGTTCTCTTTGAGGAGACGGAAGTGGCGCTCGACCTCGGTCTCGCCGCCGAGGGCGTAGAACGGGGCGGTCGCGACGACGCCGGTGGCGCCGCCGATCTCTTCCACGGCCTTGATGTTCTCGATGACGCGCTCGGTCTCGGTGTCGATCACGCCGACGAGGAGCGGGATGCGGCCGTCGACGATGCGCACGGCTTCGCGCTGGATCTGGGCGCGACGAGCCGTGGTCGAGAAGGCGACCTCGCCGGTGGAGCCGGACACGAACAACCCGTCGAGGCCGGCCTCGATCAAGCGGTTGATGTGGCGCTCGAGCGAGGGGACGTCGAGTTCGCCGTCCTTGAGCGGAATGGCCAGGGGCGGGACGACGCCACGGATCTTCGAGGACATAATTACTTCTCTCCTTCGAGGGTGGGATGCAGCAGCGAGGGCGCGGCGCCCAGGAGCTTGCGGGTGTATGGATCTTTCGGGTCGGCGAGCAGCTGCGCGGCAGGGCCTTCCTCCACGACCTTTCCGCCATTCATGACGGCGATGCGATCCGACACGTAGCGAACCGTCTGGATGTCGTGCGAGATGAACACCATCGCCAGGCCGAGGTCCTTCTTCAGGTCCGTCAGCAGGTTCAGGATCTGTGCGCGCACCGACACGTCGAGTGCGCTGGTGGGTTCGTCGGCGATGATCGCGTCGGGACCGATGGACAGCGCGCGGGCGATCGCCACGCGCTGGCGCTGGCCGCCCGAGAGCTGGCCGGGCAGCGCATCGAGGGCGCTGGAGGGCAGGCCGACCAGGGAGATGAGCTCGCGCACGCGCTTGGCGCGCGAGGCCTCGTCGCCGATGCCGTGGACGCGCAGCGGGTCGGCCAGCTGATCCTGCACGTGCATGCGCGGGTTCAGGGCGGTCGCCGGGTCCTGGAAGACCACGGAGACCACTCGTCCGATGCGCTTGCGGGCGTCCGCGCTTCGCTTCGTGACCTCCTCGCCGGCGAAGAACACCTGGCCCTTCGTCGGCATCTGCAGGCCGCACATGACGTTCGCGGTCGTGGACTTGCCGCAGCCGGACTCTCCGACGATGCCGAGCGTCTGCCCGCGCTCGATGCGCATGTTGACGCCGCGCACGGCGTGGACCTTGTTGGGCTTGAACAGGGAGCCGGTCCTCGAGGTGAAGGTCACCTCAACGTCCTTGAGTTCGATGATCGGGGTGTCGGCGCTCATCGGGTTTCCTCCTGACCGTTCGTTTCCTTCGCGGCCTCGGCGCTCTCGCCGTCCTGGTCGCGGGGCGGCAGGGCCGCGTAGACGTGCTCGGGACCCACGGGTGTGAGGACCGGCCGGATGTCCAATCCGTAGTCGGGATGCGAGGACCTGGGGGCGAAGCGGTCTCCCTTGGGGAAGTCACGCGGCGAGGGCACCGTACCGGGAACCTGGTGGAGCCGCCCGGAACCAGACTCGATGGAGAGCACGGCGCCCAGCAGGCCGCGCGTGTACTCGTGCGTCGGGTGGGTGAGCAGCTCCTTGGTGGGCGCCTGCTCGATGACCTGACCGGCGTACATCACGGTGATGTGGTGGGCGACCTCGGCGACGAGCGCCAGGTCGTGGGATACGAAGATCATCGCGAAGCCCAGCTTCTCGCGCAGCTCGTTGAGCAGGGCGATGACCTGCTTCTGGACGGTGACGTCCAGGGCGGTGGTCGGCTCGTCCGCGATGATGAGTTTCGGGTCGCGGGTCAGGGCCATGGCGATGAGAACGCGCTGACGCTGGCCGCCCGAGAGTTCGTGCGGGTAGGACTCCAGGGTGCGCTTGGGATCCAGGCCCACGAGGTCCAGGAGTTCCTCCGCGCTGCGCGTGCCTCCCCTGCTGGTCAGCTGCTTCATCTGGGCCTTGATCAGCATCGCGGGGTTCAGGGACGACAGGGCGTCCTGGTAGATCATCGCCATCTCGTGGCCCAGCATCGCGCGGCGTTCCTCGATGGACTTGGACAGGAGGTCCTCGCCCTGGTAGAGGATCTCGCCGGTGATCGTGGCCTTCGGGTCGATGAGGCCCATGATGGTCAGCGCGGTGATCGACTTACCGCAGCCGGATTCTCCGACGAGGCCCATCGTCTCGCCCGGGCGAACCTTGAAGGACACGTGATCGACCACGTTGACCTCACCGTGGCGCTCAAACTCGATGCACAGGTCCTTGACCTCCAGCAGCGGGGCCTCGTCGAAGGCGGCTTCGAATCGGTCCATCCGCTTGCCTTCGACGGCCTGGAGGTCGTCGAGGCGCGCCTGCAGGGACTCGGCCTGCTCAGCGTAGGCGCGGCGCGGGTCGAGCAGGAGCTTGTCGGCCTCGCGGTCGGAGTCCTTGTCGACTTGGGCGACGGCACCCGAGGAGGGGGCTGCGACCATGGCGTCGGTGATGCCCTCGGAGAGGATGTTCAGGCACAGGACCGTGATCATGATGAACAGGCCCGGGAAGAAGGCCGTCCACCACTTGCCTCCCAGAATCGACAGGTTCGAGGATGCCTCGGACAGGACGTTGCCCCACGTGGCGACCGTGGTTGCCTGGAGGCCCGAGCCGATGAAGGTCAGGGACGCCTCGAGGATGATCGCGTCGGCGACGAGGACGGTGGCGAACACGAGGACGGGGGCCGCCGTGTTGCGCATGACGTGCTTGATGAGGATCCACGGGGCGCGCGCGCCGGAGACGATGACCGCGCGCACGTAGTCCTCGCCGTACGCCGCCATCACGTTCGCGCGCACGACGCGCGACAGCTGCGGGATGTAGACGAAGGCGATCGAGCAGATGATGACGAATACGAGGCCGGTCGTATTTCCCGACTTGGACAGCGTGCGGCCGAAGACCAGCACGGAGACGGCCGCCATGGCGATGCCGGGCACCGCCATGACGATGTCCATGACTCGCATGATCGCCTCGGAAAGGCTCTTGCGCACGACCGCGGCGATAGAGCCGATGATCGCGCCGAAGAACAGGGCGACGATGGTGGAGCACAGGCCGATCAGCAGCGAGAAGCGGCCGCCGTACAGGACGCGGGCAAGGATGTCGCGGCCGACGTGGTCGGTGCCGAAGAGGTGGGCGGCGGAGGGAGAGAGCCACTTGTCCGAGATGTCATCGGGAGCGTATGGGGAGATCAGGGGTGCCAGGATCGAGACGAGGACGACGAGCGCCAGGATGACCATCGCAATCTTGGAGCCCAGCGACATGGCGGCGATGCGAGAGAAGCGCGCGCCCTTCGCGGTGACCCGAGTGAGCTTTTCTTTCTGATTCATGCCTCACACCGACCTAATTCGCGGATTGATGAGCAGGTAGAGCATGTCGACGATGATGTTGACGACGATGAAGGCGATGGCGACGACGAGCGCCCCGCCCTGAACGAGGGTCACCCAGTTCTCCTGGATGCCCTTGAGGAGGACCGCCTTGCCCATTCCATCAATGGAGAAGATGATTTCGATGACGACCGCGCCGCCCATCAGGTAGCCGATGCGCAGGCCGAGCACGGTGACGGGGGTGATGAGCGCGTTACGCAGGACGTTGCGCGCGACGACGACTCGCTTCGGAATGCCCCCACCGATGGCGGTGCGCACGTAGTCGCGGTCCAGTTCCTCGACCATCGACGTACGCACGACGCGGGTCATCTGACCGACGACGGGCACCGCCAGAGCGATGGAGGGAAGGAGCATGCGCAGGAACCATCCGCCGGGGTCTTCGGTGAGTGCGGGCAGCGGGCCCGAAACGGGCAGGGTGCCGACGAACCCGAGGACCAGCAGGGCTGCCAGCCAGAAGGAGGGGGTACCGATGCCGATGACCGAGATGACGCGGATGACCTGGTCGGGCCAGCGGTCGCGGTACAGGGCGGCGAGGACGCCGAGGGGGAAGGAGAGCAGGACCGCGAAGAGCAGGCCCAGGAAGGTCAGCTGAAGGGTGACGGGCAGGGCCTGCGCGACCAGATCGCTGACGTGGTTGGAAGTTCCGACACCGTAGGTGCCGAGGTCGCCGTGGAGCATGTTCCACAGGTAGCGGCCGTATTGAACGAAGAAGGAGTCGTTGAGTCCGTGCTGCGCCCGGTACTCTTCGAGGGCTTCGGGGGTCGCGGTCTCGCCGAGGGCCGAGTAGGCCGGGTCGATGGGAGACAGCGACATGATGAAGAAGACGAGGAAGGACACGCCGACCACCATGATCGGCAGGGCCACCAGTCGTCGTCCGATGAGACGCAGAAGGTTATTCACTGCGAGACCTCCATTTCAGCGGATTTTGGCAAAGGGAAAGGAGGGGTGGCGCCCCACTGTGGCGTCTGCCTCACGGGTGGGCGCTCCACCCCTCCTTTCGATCCGGGCCCTGCGGGCCTTACTTTGCGCTCACACCGAGCAGCTGCAGGCCGGTGGAGGAGATCGCCTGGAAACCATCCACCTTCTTCGGGTTGGATCCGGTGATCATGTTGCGGAAGACGAGGGGGTACAGGACGGTCTTCTCGGCGAGAAGGTCCTGTGCCTCGCCCCACTTGGCCTTGGCGGCGTCGCCCTCGAGCTGGACGGCCTCGTCCATGATGGACTGCAGCTTGGCGAAGGACTCGGGATCGGACTCCTGCCAGCCGTCGCGCTTCTTGGTCCACACGTTGTCGCCGTTCCACCAGGAGATGATGATGCCCGGATCCACGCCGAAGACCGAGGGATCACCGGGGGCGAGGATGACGTCGTAGGTGGGGCTGTCCACGTCGGCGACGTTGGAGTACAGGTCGGAGGAAGCCATCTGCGTGTGGTTGACCTTCACGCCGAGCGCCTCGAGGTCGGACTTGATCTGGGGAACCAGGTTGAGGACCCACGGGTGGTCCGTCGTCACGAGGTTGATCTCCAGGCCGGAGACGCCGGCGTCGCTCAGGAGCTTGGTCGCGGCCGCCTTGTCGTAGGACAGGTCGGTTGCGGGCTTCTTGTAGGCGGGGTTGGCCTCGGGCAGGAAGGAGGTGGCCTCGACGGCCTGGCCGTCGAGCGCGGAGCTGATCAGCTTCTGCTTGTCGATGGCCTTCAGGAACGCGCGGCGCACCTCGGGCTTGTCGAAGGGGGCCTTGCGCGTGTTGAACATCATGAAGGGGTTGCCGTAGCCGGGCTTGGACTCGACGTTCCAGCCGACGTTCTTGAGCTGGTCCTGAGTCGAGGCGGGCACGGCCTCCATGACGTCGATCGTTCCGCCGATCGCTGCGGCGAGGCGGGCCGAGTCGTCCTTGAGGGCCTGCCACTTCAGGGTGGCGACCTTGGCCGGCTCGTTACCGGTGTAGTTCTCGTTGGGGACGGCGGTGATCTCGGTGGCCGTGATCGTCTCGTACTTGTAGGGGCCCGAGCCGACCGGCTTGGCCTTCAGGGAGTCCTCGTCCATGGAGGAGGGGACAACGCGGACGTTGACGAAGCGCTCCTTGAGGTTGGCGAAGGGGTGCTTGAGGGTGATGGTGACCGTCGTGTCGTCCTTCGCGCTCACGGAGTCGACGAAGGTGAAGAACTGGCGGTAGATGGACTTTTCGGAGGTGGCGCGCTCGTAGGAGCTGACGACGTCGGCGGCGGTCACGGGGGTGCCGTCGGAGAACTTCGCGCCCTCGCGCAGGCTCACCTCGTACTCGGTGTCGGAGACCTTCACGGGGTCGCCGGCGGCCAGCGCGGGGCTGACGGAGTAGTCGGCCATGTTGAAGCGGTACAGGCCCTCGAGGACCTGCCAGTTCGCTCCCATGCCGAGCGCCGAGGTGGTGATCGGCCCGTAGTCGGTGGTCTCGTAGGCGACGCCGGCCGTGACGGTCCCCTTGGGACCGCCGGAGGCATCGGCACCGCCGGAACCGTTCGAGGTGGAGGACCCGCCGCCGCACGCGGTCAGGACCATGGCGGCGGCCGCGGTCAGCGCGGCGCCGGTTGCGAAGTGTTTGCTCATTCGCATGTTCTCGCTCCTCATCTTCGAGAATTGGGACGTGCGGTTCTTTTGTTCCGCTCGCTATACTGATCATATGTTGTCAGACAAATCTGTGCAAGCGATAACAGCTCAATATTCCGCAACGTCCGATCGCAATAAGATCGAACCAACACCAATTGATACGCGATCCTCGGTAACGATGGACGCAATCAAGTCCTACATGCTGCGCCACGGGCTACACTCCGGAGACCGTCTCCCGACCGAGTCCGCCCTGTGCACCGACCTGGGTGTGTCACGTTCCTCAGTGCGCGAGGCTCTACGCCGACTCGAGGCGCTCGACATCGTGACGGTCCGCCAGGGATCCGGATCCTACGTGGGCAACATGTCGATGCAGCCGCTGGTCGAAACCCTCATCCTGCGCGCCTCCCTCGACGCGGCCAACGGCATCCAATCCCTGCACTCCATCGTCGAAACGCGCCACGCCCTCGACCTGGGGATCGCGCTGCCCCTCACGCGCGCCATGAAAGGAACCACGAACCCGCACCTGTGGGAGCTCGTGGACGTCATGACCTCGCAGGCGCGCGAGGGCGCCACCTACCTGGATCAGGACATCGCCTTCCACTCGGGCCTGCTGGCCTACCTGAACAACGACCTCATGCATCAGCTGGTCGCCGCCATGTGGCTGGTGCATCAAAACGTCACCCCGCAGCTGGCGGCCGCGTCGCGCCAGGAGATGGAGGACGCCGCCGACGCACACGCCGCGATCCTGCGCGCCTGCGAGGCCGGCGAGATCGGCGCCTACGTCGAGGCGGTCAACGCGCACTACGCCCCACTCTTGGCAATCATCGAGGGCCGCTGACCCCTCCCGCCGAGCTCACTCACCGAGCACGCCGGAGGTCGGCAGCGTCGCCTCCCACAGGCCCCGGTCGCGCTCGAAGACCACGAGCAGCTCGCGCCCGGCCAGGGCCATGTCGCTATAGCCGAAGCCGCCCTCGCCGAAGGAGGCGAGCACCTCGGCGCTCATGCCCTCCTCCCACGGGGGCGCGAGCCGCACGAGGGCGCCGGCGCGGCGGGCGCGACGCGAATGCGGATGCACGAGGAGGTCACGGACGAGGCGCGCGTTGCACCCCGGGTCCTCGAGCTCCCACAGGCGCCCACCCTCCCAGCTCTGCCCGTCGCCCCACGCGAGGTAGCGCGCTCCCGAGCCGCGCCCCTCGAAGCCCTGAATCCGGCAGCAGGCAACGAGACGCCCGTCCCACACGCTCACGGTCGTCTCATCCAGGAGGACACCGTCCCCACCCGCGAGCGGATCCGACACCCACTCCAACCGGCCGCCGCGCGCGCCAACGACGCGCACGTGCGTCTCGCTTCCGACGCGCACGACATAGGGTAGGGCGACCGCCCCGTCAACCGTCGCGGTTGCCCCCGACGTCGCAAAGAGGGCGTCCGCGCCCGTCGCCTCGTAGAGCGCATTGGTCACGTCAGCGTAGGCCAGCTCCTCCGGCCCCCTCCCCCACGCCCACCAGGCGCGCAGGCGCTCACCGCGGCGGCGCGAGTCCATGTAGCCCACGGCACCCTCCGACGAGGCGAAGGCGAGGTGTACGAGCCCGTCACCGTCCACGCCCACGCACGCGTCCGAGGACACCGGGGGCGCCCCCTGCGGCAGCGGGCGCGCCTCAGACCACAGCCCGCTCCCGCGGCGCTCCATCCACCTGATCCGGTTCGGGTTGGGCAGGTCCGAGGCCATGGTCAGCCCGTTGAAGTCGGAACCCTCTCCGCTGGCGGGAGCGGGCCGCTCGTCGTAGAACAGCACCGTCCTTGCGTCCCCCAGGCGAGCCAGAGCGGGGATGCGCGCCTCGCCCTCGCCGAGGGGAGCGACGATCCTGCGGGCTTCAACACGTGCGATCATTCGACCATGATAGGACAGGGCGGGACGGCGCACAGACAAAGAACCCCGGGGAACAACAGTTCCTCGGGGTCTTGAGACGAGAAGCGGTCAGCGGGTCTCGCGGTGCGCCGTCGACTTGTGGCAGCGCGGGCAGTACTTCGCCAGCTCGAGACGATCCGGCGTGTTACGACGGTTCTTCTTGGTGATGTAGTTGCGCTCCTTGCACTCCGAGCAGGCCAGAGTGATCTTGGGGCGAACGTCCTGGGACTTGCTTGCCACGGTTGTTTCCCTCGCTTAGTTTCGTCGCTATGCGACCTGTCGGATAAAGAGTTGGTAGCGGGGGCGGGGCTCGAACCCGCGACCTCACGATTATGAGTCGTGCGCTCTGACCAGCTGAGCTACCCCGCCGCCGGAAGCGGACGAGTCCGCAACCGGAGCCCCGAAAGGGAATCGAACCCTTGACCTTCTCCTTACCATGGAGACGCTCTGCCTACTGAGCTATCGGGGCAACGCCGGAAAGCCTATCCCATCTCCGCGTGCCGAGGCAATCCCGGAGCCTGAGAATGACATCACAGGCGTCACTCACTGGAACCAGCGAGTCTGTGGCAGGTGAGGGATTCGAACCCCCGAAGCACGAAGCGTCTGATTTACAGTCAGATCCATTTGGCCGCTTTGGTAACCTGCCGCGCGCCGCTCTCGCGGTGCCGTGAAAGAATAGCACTAAAATAGCTTCCAACGCCAATCGGAAGGCCGACTGGCGAAATATCAACGAAAGGTGACTCTCATGGCCGACTCCTCCTTCGACGTCGTCTCCAAGCTCGACCGCCAAGAGGTCGACAACGCCGTCAACCAGACCGCCAAGGAGATCGCCAACCGCTACGACTTTCGAGGCGTCGACGCGGCGATCACCCTCAGCGGGGACACGATCACCATGGAGGCGAACTCGGCCTCGCGCGTTCTCGCGATCCTCGACGTGCTGCAGTCCAAGCTGATCCGACGCGGCCTCTCCCTGAAGGTCCTCGACTACAAGGACCGCGAACCCAAGGCATCCGGAAAGCTCTACAAGCTCGCCTGCCCCCTCAAGGAGGGCATCCCGCAGGAGAGCGCCAAGAAGATCTCCAAGCTCATCCGCGAGGAGGGACCCAAGGGAGTCAAGGCCCAGATCCAGGGCGACGAACTGCGCGTGTCCTCCAAGTCGCGCGACGACCTCCAGGCCGTCATCGCGCTCCTTAAGGGCCCCAAGGGCGAGGAGCTGGACGTCGCCCTTCAATTCGTCAACTACCGCTAGAGACGAGGCGCCCAGACCGGGAGAACCGTGCGGGGGCACCGCCCCTAGTAGCCGGCGATCTTCTCGAGCCGCGCGATGCGTTCCTCGATCGGCGGGTGCGTCGAGAGGACCCGCGCAACGGAGGCGCCGCGGAAGGGGTTGGCAATCATCATCGCGGCGACGTTGCGCGTGCGCGGCGTGTCTTCCATCGGGTGCCGATCCGTCGCCATCTCGAGCTTGCGCAGGGCCGAGGCGAGCGCGAGGGGATCCTGAGTCAGCATCGCGCCGTCCTCGTCCGCGTCGAACTCTCGGGTGCGCGACAGGGACAGCTGGATGAGGGTCGACGCGATCGGGGCCAGCAGGCTCATCGCGATCATTCCGAGAAAACCCAGGGCCCCTCCCTCGCGACGGGAACCGCCGCCGACGAAAAGCATCACCTGGGCGATAGCCGTGATGAGGCCACCCATCGCCGCCGCGACCGACGTGGTGAGAATGTCCCGGTTGTAGACGTGCATCAGCTCGTGCCCAAGGACGCCGCGCAACTCCCTCTCGCCCAGGAT
Organism: Schaalia odontolytica; assembly: GCF_024584435.1. GTDB lineage: Bacteria > Actinomycetota > Actinomycetes > Actinomycetales > Actinomycetaceae > Pauljensenia. Next base: position 2,339,097 of record NZ_CP102197.1, on the reverse strand, counting down.
CGCGAGGATCCCCTCGGTGCAGCACACGGCGGCGTTGCTGGGGTCGCGGCCCGTGGCGAAGGCATTGGGCGTCAGCGAGGGCGCGACCCATATGGTCGGCATCGGCTGATCGGCCCGCTGCGCCAGCTCCCGAACAATCCGATACAGTTCCGGCTGCTCCTCCTCGCTGACCTGATAGGCGCCCATCGACCGCAGCGCGAGGGTCGCCGAGTTCCAGAACACATAGGCGGTCTGCGCCAGCCCGAGACCCGCAAAGACAAGGATCCACACGACACGACCCGTGCTCGTTGCGACCAGCGAGCCGATCAGCAAGAGAAGCGCCCACATGCCTCCGAGCAGGAGCGTCGTCTTCAGACCGTTGTGGTAGTTCCTATGCACCATGGGAGGATCCTACGGGGATCACCTGGAAGCCTCCTGGGAGAGAGCAGAAGGTCGGGTGTGAGTGCGCGGCGACGCACTGTCGGGCGGCCACGAGGGGGCGGCCAATTTCCGCCCGCCCCCTCCGGCAGCGTGCGCGCCCTAGATACGGCGCCCGGGTCCCGTGTAGTCGTCGAAGCGCTCGGGAGCCGTGGGGACTCCCATCTCACCCATCTGCCCGATGTGGTCCGCGGTGGCCGGGTCTACCGGAACACCACGCGAAATGTCGGTCATGACACGGCGCGAGACCACCTTGATGCGCTCCCGCCTGCCGCGACCGCCGGGAAGCTCGCCGAAGCTCTCCCCCAGCGCCTGCTCGTAGGCGTCCAGAAGCTCCCACCCCTCCCAGGTCGTGTACTCCACGCCGCGCTCCTCCAGCAGGGCGACCATGGCCTCGTGACCGACCGCCGTGGTCTTGGCGTGCAGGCGACCAGCCGTCGCATCCTCCACCAGGTGCGTGATCGTCTGCTGCGCATCCGATTTGGTCGAGCCGATCAGCCCGACGGGACCGCGCTTGATCCATCCGGTGGCGTACACGCCGGGAACAACGTCCGCGGACTCGTCCTTCGTCGTCTCTCCCTCGATGACACGCCCCTCGACGTTGGGCACCACGCCCGCTCGCCTATCGAAAGGAAGTCCGGGGATCGGGGAGGAGTAGTAGCCAACCGCGCGATACACGGCCTGCACCGGCCACGTCGTGATGACGCCCGTACCCGAGACGCTGCCGTCGCCGTTGAGGGCCGTTCGCTCGGTGCGCAGCGCCTTGACGTGCCCGCGCTCGTCGGCGACGATCTCGACCGGCGACTGGAACAGGTGAATGTGGATGCGCCGCGACGCGGTGTGCTCCTCCTCGTCGGCCATCGCATAGTTCGTCAGGGTCTTGACGACCTGACGCTGCTGATTCGAGGCGCGCAGGGCCTCCTCGGACCCCTCGTCGAAGTCGAAGTCCTCCTCCGACACGATGACGTCCACGTCGGGCACTTTGCCCAGCTCGCGCAGCTCCAGCGGCGTGAACTTCACCTGCGCCGGGCCGCGCCGACCAAAGACGTGAACATCCGTGATCGGGTTCTCCGCCAGGGCGCGGGCGACGTTGGCGGGGACCTCCGTCTTGAGCATGTCCTCGGCGTGCTTGGCGAGCACGCGCGACACGTCCAGCGCCACGTTGCCCACGCCGATGACGGCCACCTGCCGGGCCTGAAGCGGCCACGTGCGCGGATAGTCCGGGTTTCCGTCGTACCAGGACACGAAGTCCGCCGCACCGTAGGACTCCGGCAGATCCACGCCCGGAATATCCAGGGGATGATCGCGATCGGCACCGGTCGCGATCACAATCGCGTCGTAGTGGTCGCGCAGGTCGTCAAGGCTCACGTCTCGGCCCACCTCAACGTTGCCGAGCAGCCGAATGTCACCGCGTTGCAAGATCTTGTAGAGCGCGACGATGATCTGCTTAATGCGCGGGTGATCCGGCGCGACGCCGTAGCGCACCAGCCCATAGGGGGCCGGAAGCCGCTCGAAGAGATCGATGTTGACCTCGAGCCCCGACTTCGACAGGATGTCGGAGGCGTAGATGCCGGCGGGACCAGCGCCGATGACGGCGACGTTGAGCGGTGCCAACCAAGTTCTCCTTCTGTGACCGCGCGCGAGTGCGCGCACCTGGGCACCAAGTTTAGCGCCCCAACACCGAGGGCCACCTTACCTGAGACCCCTCACACACCTCAAGGTGCAACCGGGGTTGCGACGAGGCCGGGGCGGGGGCGCTCCACGGTGCGCATCCTGGCCCCGGCCTCGCGACGCGCGCCTACGCCAGGCGGTCCACCATCAGGTTGGCGAAGGCGACGAGCGCCGTCTTGGCCTCGCCCTTGGGAAGCGCCTCCAGGGTGTCCACGGCATCGCTCGCCCACCGGCGGGCCAGCTCGCGGGTCTCCTCCAGCACGTCGTGCGTGCGCAGCTGCTCGACGACGCCGGCCAGCGCCTCGTCCGAGGATAGGTCCCCCGCCAGGTCACGCAGGATGCGAGCCCCCGCCTCGTCGATCGTTCCCGCCTCCTGGCGGCGACGCAGGAGCAGGACGGGCAGAGTATCCACACCCTCGCGCAGGTCCGTCCCGGGCGTCTTGCCGGACTGCTCCCCCGACGACGCCAGATCCAAGACGTCGTCGGCGATCTGGAAGGCGACACCCACCTTCTCACCGAAGTCGGCCACGACATCGGCGACCAGGCGCCCCGCGCCCGACAGGAGCGCCCCGAAGGACGCCGCCGTCGACACGAGGGAACCCGTCTTGTCGGCCAGGACCTGCAGGTAGAAGTCGACGCGATCGGCCCCATGTGTCGGACCGAAGGTCTCGTTCAGCTGCCCCTGGCACAGGCGCTCGAAGGTGCGCGCGTGGTGGGCAACGATCTCGGGACCCAGGGAGGCAACCAGCAGGGAGGCGCGCGCGAAAAGAATGTCACCCGCGAGGATCGCTCGGTTGTTGCCCCACAGGTGCTGAGCCGAGGGAACCCCGCGCCGCGTCGGCGCGGAATCCATGACGTCGTCGTGGTAGAGGGACGCCAGGTGGGTGAGCTCGACGGCGGTCGCCGCCGTCAGCACCGCGTCGTCCAGGCGGCGATCGCTCTCCCCCAGCTGCGCGCACACGAGGGTCAGGAGCGGACGCATCCGCTTGCCACCCGCGACCGCCAGGTGTGACGTCAGCTCGTCCGTCAGGTCGCGCGACGAGGAGACGGCCTCCAGGAGACGACGCTCGACGACCTCGAGCCCTGGCGTAATCCGAGACTCGAGGTCGGGAACATGAAGATCGGGTGTTTGGACGTTCACGGAATCAGTATGACGATCTTTTCGAGGAGGCTCAACACGGGACCGGGGAAGACCCCCAGGGCGATCGTACCAAGAACGCACACGACGATCGCGACGGCGCTCATGCCCTCGGACTTGACCACGACCGTCTCCTCACCGGGCGCGGTGAAGAACATCAGGCGCACCAGACGGAAGTAGTAGAACGCCGTGATCGCCGAAGCCGCGAGGCCCACGATCGCCAGCCAACCGACTCCGCCAGCGATGGCATCCGAGAAGATCACAAACTTGCCGACGAAGCCGGCCGTCAGCGGGATGCCCGCGAACGAGAGCAGGAACACCAGCATCGACGCCGCTATCCACGGGTTGGTGCGGCCGATGCCCGCCCACTTGCGCAGGCTTGTCGCCTCGCCCAAGGCGTTGCCCTCCGCATCGCAGGAGCGCACCAGCGTCACCACGGCGAAAGCACCGACGGTCGCCAGGCCGTATCCGAGCGTGTAGAAGAGCACATGGCCCGTGCCGCCCTTCTGGATCGCGAGAATGCCCATCAGGATGAAGCCGGCGTGGGCGATCGAGGAGTAGGCCAGCATGCGCTTGACGTCGTCCTGGACGAGACCCGCGAAGGTCCCCACGAGGATCGTCAGGACCGCGACGGCGGCAAAGACGTACAGGAAGTCCCACTGCAGGTAGGCAGCCACGGCCTGGTAGAAGCGAGCCATCGCGGCGAAAGCGGCGACCTTCACGGCGGCAGCCATGAAGCCGGTCACGGGGGTCGGGGCCCCGGTGTAGACATCCGGGGTCCACGCGTGGAACGGGGCCGCACCCACCTTGAAGAGGAGACCGACCATGACGCTCAGCACGCCGACGAGGACCATCCAGTCCATGTTCGTGTTCGTCGAGATCGCGCTGCCCAGCGCCGAGATGCGCAGGGAGTTGGAGAACCCGAAGAGGAGGGCCGCGCCCATGAGCATGAAGCCGGAGGAGAACGCGCCGAGCACGAAGTACTTCAGCGCCGCCTCGAAGGACAGCTGGCGGCGGCGGCGCGCCGTCGCAGCCATGATGTACAGGGGCAGGGACATGACCTCGAGGGCGACGAAGAGGGTGACGAAGTTGTCCGCCGCCGGGAAGATCATCATGCCGCCCAGGGAGAACAGCGCCAGCGGGAAGATCTCGGAGCGCTGATAGGAGTGGCGCTGGGTCAGTTCCTCGGCCGCCGAATCGGGGCGGTCCGAGGGTTGGCCGGCGAAGGCCCCGTCCCCGACGCTCGTCCGGTCGGCCATCACCAGCACGGCGACAAACCCGAGGACCGCCAGCACGAACTGCGCCGCGATGGTGAGCGGATCCTCGATGTACTCCCCCAGCGTGGTCGGCGCGGCCACGACCGGCGCCCAGCGCAGAACGAGAACGGAACCCGCGCCGCACGTCGCGGCAACCGCGAGGGCGATGACGATGGGGCGACGGGCCTTCGCGGGGGCGAATGCCTCCACGAGGATGCCCAGGACCGCTCCGCCGAGGACGATGAGGATCGGTGTGAGGCTCAGCCAGTGGACCTGGGGGGCCTCGAAGGTAGCCATGGGTAGGACGTTCACTGTGCGCTCCCTTCAGCGGCGGCCGGCGCCGTGGCCGGGTGGCCGAAACTATCAGCAACCGGAGTCAGTGCTCCGACGAGGGGGGCCGACCAGATACCGAGGACGAGCATCGCGACGACCAGCGGCGCCATCACGCCTCGTTCGCGACCGCCAAGGTCGACCAGCTCCTCCTTGCCCTTGCCGGGCGCTCCGGTGAAGACGCGCTGGTAGGGCATGAGCACGTACATGGCCGCGATCACGACACCGATGACGGCCACGAGCGCCAGCGGCGCGTTCACCGTCCACGTCCCCATGAGGACCAGATACTCGGGAACAAAGCCCGACAGGCCGGGAAGGGCGATCGAGGCCAGGCCCGAGACGAGCCACAGGCCCGCCAGGACGGGCGTGACGCGCTGCATCCCGACGTATTCGCGCATGTCCTGCGTACCACCGCGGCGCGCGAGCCAGCCCGAGAGCAGGAACATCGCGGCGATCGACACGCCGTGGGCCACCATGTAGAACATGGCTCCGACCAGGGCGAGGTTCGATCCGATGAAGATTCCCAGGACCATGAAACCGAAGTGAGACACCGAGGTGTAGGACACAAGGCGCATGATGTCGTTCTGGCCGTTGGCGGCCAGGCCGCCCCACACGATGGAGATGACGGCGAGGACGCACATGACCCACTTCGCGTGCGACGAGGCGGTGGGCGTGAGCTGGAGGCACAGCGTGATCATGCCGAAGGTGCCGATCTTGTCGAGCACGCCCACGAGCAGAACGGAGGTGCCGGGGCGCGCGACGGCGGCCGTGTCGGGCAGCCACGTGTGAACCGGAACCATGGGCGCCTTGATCGCGAAGGCAACCATGAAGGTCACGAAGACGACCATCTGCACGGAGGATGCCGCGCCGGGAAGGGTCGAGGCGAGGGTGTCCAGGCGGAAGAACGTGGAGGCTCCGTCCGCCGCGCGCGACGCGCTGGCCCACAGGAAGAGGATTCCACCGAGCATGACCAGGCCGCCGAACAGCGAGTAGAGGAGGAACTTCATGGCGGCCCTGTGGCGAGCTGCCTCCTCCCCGGTGCCGTAGCGACCGATCATCAGGTAGAGGGGGACGAGCATTGCTTCGAAGGCGACGTAGAAGACCACCAGGTCGTAGGCGGCGAAGATGACGACCATGAACGCCTGGAGGGCCAGCACGAGGGCCGGGTAGGCTCCGCGATCGTCGGCCTCCTCCTCGTTCCATCCCGCGATGAGGACGAGGGGGACGAGACCGAGGGCCAGGAGGATCATGACCAGGCCGAGGGCGTTGACGCCCAGCGACCAGGTGATGCCCATCTGCGGGATCCACTCGTGGCTCTCGTACACCTGGTACGTGGCGGGGGCCGACCAGTCGAAGACGGTGACGGCGGCGGCGACGCCGAGCGCGAGCTCGACGAGGGCACACGCGAGGGCGAGGACGCGTCCTGCGGCGCGTCGCAGGGGCGGAACGAAGCCGAGGAGGGCCGCGCCCGCGGCCGGAACGGCCACGAGGACGGACAGCCACGGGAAGTTAGCAGCAACCATTGCACTTTCCATTGTCGTGTACCCCTTAGAGCCTGAATCCGAGGACGATGGCCAGGGCGATGATGACGCCGCCGAGAATGTAGGCGGCGTACGTGCGCACGAGCCCGTTCTGGGTCACTCCGACGACGCGCCCAAGCATCTGGGAGCCGCCCCCCAGGCCGCGAAGCACACCGTCGATGGCGCTCGCGTCCCCGACTCTGGCGACGGTCACCAGCCCCTTGGCGGGCATCATGAACAGGGTCTCGTTGACGGTGTCCTGGTAGAGGTCGCGGCGGGCGGCCTCGGTGAGGGCGTTTCCGGCGGGAACGGAGGTGGGAACCTCGTCGCGACTGTACTTCATCCACGCGACAAGCGCGCCGACGACCACGAGGGCGAGGGTCGCGCCCTGGATCACGTACTCGTTCAGGACGGGGTGGCCGTGCTCGACGTGACCGATCGCGGGAGCAAGCCAGTTGATGAAGGTGTCACCCACGGAGAGCGCGCCGCCCAGGAGGACCGCACCGATGGCGAGGACGATCATCGGGACCGTCATGAGGGGGCCGGACTCGTGGGGGTGCACGGCGGCTCCCTCGGCCTCGGTGGTCCAGCGGGCCTTGCCGTGGAAGGTCATGAAGAAGAGGCGCGACATGTAGAAGGCCGTGACCCCGGCGCCGACCAGGGCGACGAGTCCGTAGACCCAGCCGACCCACGCGGCCTCGGCGCTGCCGAAGCTGTGGGCGCTGAAGGCAGCCTCGATGATCTTGTCCTTCGACCAGTAGCCGGACAGGGGCGGGACGCCGAGGATGGCGAGCCAGCCCATCATGAACGTCAGCCACGTGACCTTCATGGCGCCTCGCAGGGCACCGAAGCGACGCATGTTGACCTGGTCGCCCATGCCGTGCATGACGGAGCCGGCTCCCAGGAACATGAGGGCCTTGAAGAAGCCGTGGGTGAAGAGGTGGAAGATCGCGAACGCCCAGCCGATGGGACCCAGCCCGGCGCCAAGCATCATGTAGCCGATCTGGCTCATGGTGGAGGCCGCGAGGACCTTCTTCATGTCGTCCTTGGCCGAGCCGACGATCGCTCCGAAGAGCAGGGTGATCGCGCCGATGACGGCGACGCCGGTCGCGGCGACGGGGGCGGCGACGAAGACCGCGCCGGAGCGGACGATCAGGTAGACGCCGGCGGTAACCATGGTGGCGGCGTGAATGAGCGCGGACACGGGCGTCGGCCCGGCCATCGCGTCACCCAGCCACGCCTGCAGGGGGAACTGGGCGGACTTACCGCAGGCGGCGACCAGCAGGAAGAACCCGATGACGGTCGCGGACGCGGTCGGAACCGAGGCGACCTTCGAGGACACATCCGCGAAGGTCACCGAGTGGAAGGAGGCGACCATCGCCATCATGGCGATGAGCATGCCCATGTCGCCCACGCGGTTCATGATGAACGCCTTCTTCGCGGCAACGGCGTTGGCGGGAACGTGGTTCCAGAAGCCGATGAGCAAGTAGGATGCGAGGCCCACGCCCTCCCAGCCGGCGAAGAGCCCGGCGTAGGAGTCGGCCAGGACCAGCGTCAGCATCGCCGCGATGAAGAAGTTCAGGTAGGCGAAGAAGCGGCGCCTGGCCGGGTCGTGCGCCATGTAGGCGATCGCGTAGACGTGGATGAGCGAGCCGACGAAGGTCACCAGGATCACGAAGGTGATGGAGAGGGGATCGACAAGCAGCCCGAAGTTCACGGTGAAATCACCGGCGGGGATCCACGTGAAGAGCGTCTGGGTAAAGCGGCGCGCGCTCTCGGGAGCGCTCCACATCTGGGCGGCAATGAGCGCGCCGACGATAAAGGTCGCCCACGACGCTGCCGTGGCCAGCAGGTGTCCCCACCGGTTCGAGGCCCGCCCCAGGAGCAGGAGAAGGCCGGAGGAGGCGAGCGGGATCAGGATGAGGAGCCACGCGTAGGATGCGGGCCCCGAGGCCGCAACCACGTCGGTGGCTCCAACGGCCTGCGCAAAAACGAAGGTGGTCATGCGTTACGTCCTCCTTCAGTTCTTCAGCAGGTTCAGGTCGTCCACGCTCGTGGTCGAGCGCGAACGGTAGATGGACACGATGATCGACAGGCCGACGACGACTTCGGCGGCTGCCACGACCATGACGAAGAACGCCATGATCTGGCCGTCAATGTTGGAGTTGATGCGCGAGAACGTCACGAGGACGAGGTTCGCCGCGTTGAGCATCATCTCGACGCCCATGAGCGCGATGACCGCGCTGCGGCGCACGAGGACCGTCGTCGCTCCGATTCCGAACAGCACACCCGCAAGGATGAGGTACCAGGCGAGACTCACTTGCTCTCCTCCTTCTTCTCAGTGGGGGTGGTTGTGCGCCGGCGACGAGGCTGGGGCTGTGCCAGTCCGGTGGGCGCGGTGGCGCCGGGCATCCCGAAGGAGCCGGAACGGGGAACGTCGGGCGTGCGCCCGATCGCGTAGGGCGACTCCGCCTCGGAGGAGGCGCCGTCCCGATCGGTGCGAGCGAGGGTGAGCTGGGCGGAGACCTCGGGGGTGACCTCGCCGATCGTGCGGGTCAGGCCGCGTACGCGCAGGACGCGGGGCACGGATTCCTCGACGGGACCGAGCGTCTCGCCCGAGAGCGCCGGCACGTCCGCCGCATTCGACTGGGCGTAGACGCCGGGGGCGGGAAGCTGACCGATGCGCGCACCCTTCTCTTCGAAGGCCCGCATCTTGGAGCGCGCGGTCTGCGCCTGATCGGCCTTGGCGGTCAGACGATCGGAGTGGGTGAGCAGCATCGCGCCGACGGCCGCCGTGATGAGCAGGGCACCGGCGAGCTCCATGCTCAGCCAGTGCTCCTGGAAGAGCATGATCGCCAGGTCGGTGATCGGTTCGTCGGAGGTGGGGGTTGCCTTGCTGGGGGCGTGCGCGGCGTGGGAGGACTTCACGATCGCCGTCGCGATGATGAGAGCGAGCCCGAGCCCGCCGAGGACGGACCCGACGATCGCCCCGCGGCTCTGACGCACGTAGTCGTCGGAGGCGCCGATACCGATGAGCATGATGACGAACAGGAACAGCATCATGATGGCGCCCGTGTACACGACGATCTGGGCGACTCCCATGAAGGGAGCGCTATTGGCGATGTACAGGATCGCGAGGCCGAGCATGACGCCGACCATGCAGATGACGGCGTGGGCGGCCTTCTTGCAGAAGAGGACCCCCAGGGCGCACGCCACCATGGCGATGGCCGTGCACACGAAGAGGATGATCTCCCCCGTTGACTCCATGAGGGGCCAATCGATGGACAGGTTCATGAGCGTGCCTCCTGCGCGACTCGTACCGTCTTGAGGGAGGGGTCGTCTGGGCGGCGGGCCGCGACCCAGTCGACCTGGTCGGCGGTGGGGCCGGTGACTTCCCCGCGGTAGTAGTCGATGTCGTTCTTTCCCTCGACCATGGGATGAGGCGCTGCGAGCATTCCCTCGGAGAGGGGAACCAGCAGGTCTTCCTTCTCGTAGATGTCGTCCTCGCGCGTGTACGTGGCGATCTCGAAGTCGTTCGTCATCGTCAGTGCCCGCGTGGGGCACGCTTCGATGCACATGCCGCAGAAGATGCATCGCAGGTAGTTGATCTGGTAGACGCGGCCGTAGCGTTCGCCCGCCGAGTACTGCTCGTCGGGGGTATTGGAGGCGGCCTCGACGAAGATGGCGTCGGCGGGGCACGCCCACGCGCACAGCTCACAGCCCACGCACTTCTCCAGGCCGTCGTCGTAGCGGTTGAGCTGGTGACGTCCGTGGAAGCGGGGCATGACTCGCGCGGGTTCACGGGGGTACTGCTCGGTGACGGTGGGCCGGAAGAAGGACGACAGCGTAACGCCGTAGCCGGCCATGGGTGCGACGAACTGGGCGAACGCACCCTTGGGGTCGTGCTCGAAGAGCATGTCCTCGTCGGTGGTCTTCTCACTCATCGGTGCTCTCCTTCGGGCTGTCGGATGCCCCGGCCGTGGCCAGCTCGCCCTCAATGGTGGCGGCGGCGCGCGGCGAGGCGACGGGGGTCTGTCCGGGCAGGGGCGGGACGGGGAAGCCGTCCTCGAAGCCCGTGTAGTCGCGCTCGGATGGCGGGACCGGCTCGGGTTCGGGCCTGTCGGTCAGCCAGATGATCACCAGGGCGATGAGGAAGAGGACCCCGACTCCTCCGAAGAGGTAGGGGGTGGGAACCTCAACGAACTGGGTGATGCCGCGCACGAGGGCGACAAGCACGAGCCATCCCAGGGCGATGGGCATGAGGCGCTTCCACCCGAAGTTCATGAACTGGTCGTAGCGGAAGCGCAGCAGAGTCGCGCGGGTCCACACCAGCAGGAACATGAAGAACCAGAGCTTGAGGAAGAACCACAGCATGCCCCACCAGCCGGAGTTGAGGAACTCGACGTGGGACAGCGGCCAGGGCGCGTGCCAGCCCCCGAAGAACATCGTGGTGGCCACGGCCGAGACGTTGAGCATATTGACGTACTCGGAGAGGTAGTACCAGCCGAACTTCATCGAGGAGTACTCGGTCATGTGTCCGGCGACGAGCTCGCCCTCGGCCTCGGGAAGGTCGAAGGGCAGTCGGTTGACCTCGCCGGTGGCACTGATGCAGTAGATGACGAAGGCCGGCAGGAGCGTGAAGCCCCACCAGAACTGTCCCTGGGCGGCGACGATCTGCGAGGTGGACATGGAGCCCGACATGAGGAAGACGCTCACGAGGGACAGGCCCATGGCCAGCTCGTAGGAGATGACCTGGGCGGTGGATCGCACGGCGCCGTACAGGGGCAGGGTCGAGCGGGTCGACCAACCACCGAGGACGATGCCGTACAGGCCCACCGACGCCATGGCCAGAATGTAAAGGGAGGCGACGGGCATGTCAGTCAGCTGCAGGGGCGTCGAGATGCCGGCGATCCTCACGTTGGGTCCCATGGGGATGACCGCGAAGACGCTGAACGCGGCGAAGGCGGCGATCGCGGGGGCCAGGAAGTACAGGAACCTCTCGGCCCGACGGGTCCACATGTCCTCTTTGAAGAGGAGCTTACCGGCGTCGGCGAAGGCCTGGAAGAGACCCAGGGGGCCTGCCACGTTCGGGCCCGGACGCGTCTGCATGCGACCCAGGCCTCGGCGCTCCACCCACAGGGCGATGAGCACGTTGGCGATCAGGAAGACGATGATGAAGACGGCCTTGATGAGGCTGAGCCACCAGGTCTCGTGACTAAAGTCCGCGGCGGAGTACTCCGGGACTGCGAAGGGTGCGAGTGTCATCATGCCACCTCCTGCGTGGCGCGCAGCGTCGCGACGGTGCCGACACCGCCGAGGCGCTCGTGTAGGACGGAGCCGACCGAGCATTCGGGAACCCACGCGACGCCGTCGGGCAGGTCGCCGATAGCGGCCGGAAGGGTGACGCTTCCGCGCTCAGTCTCGAGCGTCGCATCGGCCCCGGGGGCGATGCCGGCACGGGCCAGCGTGGCCGCGGAGGCCAGGAGGACGGGGCGTCGGGCCGATCCGGCCAGCCACGGGGCTCCGTCCTGGAGGCGTCCGGCGTCGATCATGGGCTTGTGGGAGGCGACGAGGACGCGGCCCGGCTCCGGGGCGGGAGCCGCGGCCGGGGCAACCGCCGCGAACTCCTGCGGCTCGCCGTCCCAATCCATGAGGGCGTTGACCTCGGCGTACAGGTCCGACAGGGCGGTGACGCCCAAGTCGTCGTCGAACTCCTCGGTCAGTCGAACGAGAACATCGCGGTCGGTCAGGGAGGTCGCCGAGCGAGCCTGGCCGAAGGGACGCAGGCGTCCCTCCCAGTTGATGTACGTGCCGTTCTTCTCGACCGCGGGTGCCACGGGAAGGACGACGTCCGCGCGTTCGCTCACCTCGGAGGAGCGGACCTCGAGGGATACCAGGAAGGGGACCTCGTCGAGGGCGCGGCGTAGGAGCGCCGGATCGGGGAAGTCTCGCACGTCAACGCCGCCGACGACGAGGGCACCGAGGGAACCGGAGGCCGCCGCCTCGATCATCTGCGAGGCGTCCAGGCCGCGCTCGGGCAGATCGCCCCACCCGAGGGAGGCGGCTCCGGCCTCGTCGATTCCTCGGCCGAAGGGGGCCAGCCCCGGCAGCAGGCCGGCCTCGACGGCGGCCCGGTCGCCGGCGCGGCGGGGCACCCACGCGAGGCGCGCGCCCGTGCGCTCGGCCAGGGCGACGACGGCGGAGAGCAGGCCGGGGGTGGCGCCCGCGCGCTCGCCGACGAGAACGATGCCGTCGGCGAGGGCACCGGCGAGGTCGTCGAATCGTCCGCCGACGCGGATCTCGTCCACGAGCGCGGGTTCGGCGCCGGGGGCCGCGTGCAGGACTCGGGCGTTCATCTTGCGCGATCCCGCCGAGGTGAAGGGTGCGATCGAGGCGACCGCGAGGCCCGACTTGCGCACTCCCTTGCGCAGGCGCAGGAACATGGCGCCGCACTCGTCCTCGGGTTCGAGGGCGACGAGGAGAACCTGTCCGGCGCTCTCGAGGTCCGCGTACGTGGTGGCCAGGCCGGTCCCGGCCACGTGGGAGGCCAGGAAGGAGCGCTCCTCCTCGCTGGAGGGGCGGGAGCGGAAGTCGATGGAGTCGCTGCCCACGACCGTGCGGGCGAACTTGGACCACGCCCACGCGTCCTCGAAGGTCAGGTGCCCGCCGGGCAGGAAGCCCACGGACGAACCCGCCTGCTCAAGGCCCCCGCGCACGCGGTCCAGCGCGTCGGACCAGGAGGTGGGAACCAGCTCGCCCTTCTCGCGCACGAGCGGGACCGTCAGGCGGTCAACCTTGTCCCATTCGAAGGCGAAGCGGTCCTTGTCGGTAATCCACTCCTCGTTGACCTCGGGGTCGTTGCCGCTCATCCGGCGAACGACCTCGCCGCGGCGAATATCCTGGCGGATCGCCGACCCGGAGGCGTCGTGCTCGGTGACGGCGGCCGTGGAGACGAGGTCGAAGGGGCGGGCTCGGAAACGGTAGGAGGCGGCGGTGAGGGCGCCGACCGGGCAGATCTGGATGATGTTGCCCGAGAAGTAGGAGGCGAAGGCGCGGCCCGACACGTCGCGTTCGGCAACGCAGAGCTCGCCCTCGTTCAGGGAGCCCACGATCGCGTCGGTGCCGAAGGGCGAGGACAGCGTCGACGTTGAGGCATCAACGGCCGTCGGGTCAAAGAAGTCCAGGGTGGTCGTGTCGAAGCCTCCGACCTGCTCACCCATGAAGGAGTGATCGTCGGTGGGGGCGCTGCCGCCGCCGCGGCCCTGCAGGTCCATGAACACGTCGCCGGAGATCTCCTTGCCGAAGCGCACGCAGCGCTGGCACAGGATGCAGCGCTCGCGATCCAGGAGGATCTGGGAGGTGAGGCGAAGTGGCTTCTTGAAGGTGCGCTTGGCGTCCGTGAAGCGGGAGGTGGCGCGCCCATCGCTCATCGCCTGGTTCTGCAGGGGGCACTCGCCGCCCTTATCGCACACGGGGCAGTCCAACGGGTGGTTGATGAGCAGGAACTCCATGACGCCGTGCTGGGCGCGCTTGGATACCTCGGAGGTGTGCTGGGTCTTGACGACCATGCCGGGGGTGACGGTCTGCGCGCAGGAGGGCTGGGGCTTGGGCATGAAGCGCAGCTCGCCCGTGTTGCGGTCGGGCATGCCGACCTCGACCAGGCACTGGCGGCACGCGGCGACCGGGGCCAGCAGCGGGTGGTCGCAGAAGCGCGGGATCCGGATGCCCGCCTGCTCGGCGGCGCGGATCACGAGCGTGCCCTTGGGGACTGAAACCTGAACGTCGTCGATGGTGACGTCGATCATGTTGGCAGCGTCGCTCATCGGCCACCTCCTCGCGCGTAGTTAGCGGACGCCTCGTAGGGGAAAAGCTCGCGGGCGGGCGTGGTCAGCCCGGCTTCGAACTCGTCGCGGAAGCGCTTGATGCCCGACATAATCGGGGTTGCTGCGGCATCACCGAGCGGGCAGAAGCTGCGGCCGGCGATGTTGTGAGCGATCTCGTCGAGCAGGTCGACGTCGCCGGGGCGGCCTTCACCCCGCTCAAGGCGCAGCATGATCTGCTTCATCCAGTAGGTCCCCTCGCGGCAGGGCGTGCACTTGCCGCAGGACTCGTGCTGATAGAACTCGGACCACCGGGTGATGACGCGCACCACCGAGACGGTCTCGTCGAACACCTGCAGGGCGCGGGTGCCGAGCATGGACCCGGCCGCGCCCACGGACTCGTAGTCGAGCGGGGTGTCGAGCTCGTCCTGCGTGAAGATCGGGGTCGAGGAGCCGCCGGGCGTCCAGAACTTCAGCGTGTGCCCCTCGCGGATACCGCCCGCCATATCGATGAGTTCGCGCATCGTGATGCCGAAGGGGGCCTCGAACTGGCCGGGATTGGCGACGTGGCCGGAGACGGAGAAGATTCCGTGGCCCTTGGACTTCTCGGTGCCCATCGACGCGAACCACTGCGGCGAGTTGCGGAAAATGCCCGCCACCTGAGCGATGGTCTCGACGTTGTTGACGACCGTGGGACGGGCGTACAGGCCTGCGACCGCGGGGAAGGGGGGCTTGAGGCGCGGATGACCGCGGCGTCCCTCGAGCGAGTCGAGGAGCGCGGTTTCCTCGCCGCAGATGTAGGCGCCCGCGCCCGCGTGGGCGGTGATGCGCAGATCGCCGAGCACGCCCGCTTCGGTGGCCTCGCGCACGGCGCTGAGGAGGCGGCGGTACACGTGCGTGACCTCGCCGCGCAGGTAGACGAACGCGTGGTCGCAGCCGATCGCCCGCGACGTGATCGCGATGCCCTCGATGAGGACGTGCGGGTTACCCATGATGAGCGGGATGTCCTTGCAGGTTCCCGGCTCGGACTCATCCGCGTTGACGACGAGGTATCGGGGGCCTCCGTCGGCGGGGGGCAGGAAGGACCACTTGAGGCCCGAGGGGAAGCCTGCGCCTCCTCGGCCTCGCAGGCCCGAGTCCTTGACGGCGGCGACGATGTCGGCGGGGTCCATGGCGCGCGCCTTCTCGAGGCCCAGGTAGCCTCCGCGCGCGCGGTAGGAGTCCAGGGTCCAGGAGCGTTCCTCGCCCCACCCGTTGGTGATGATCGGGGTCAGCGGCCCGGGCGCAGCGTATGCGGTGCTCACTTCGCGTCCTCTCCCTTCGGGTCGGTGGCCTCGGCGGCGCCGAGTGCAACCGGTTCGGTCCAGCCGTGCTCCTCGGCGATGCGTCGGCCCAGCAGGGTGGATTGGCCGGCGGAGGGTCCCTCGTCCTCGTGGCCGTCGAGGAAGCCCGCCAGGACGCGCTCGTTCTCCTTGAAGGTCGGGGCGACGACGGGGCCACGGGTCGGGTGGATGTCGCGGCCCTCCTGGATGTCGTCGATCATCGCCGCGGCCGACTCCGGCGTCTGGTTGTCGAAGAACTCCCAGTTGACCATGACGACGGGCGCGTAGTCGCACGCGGCGTTGCACTCGATGCGTTCGAGGGTGATGCGGCCATCCGCACTGGTCTCGTCGCTTCCGACGCCGACCTTGTCGGAGACCTTCTCCCAGATCTCGTCCCCGCCCATGACGGCGCACAGCGCGTTCGTGCACACGCCCACGAGGTAGTCGCCGGTGGGGTGGCGCTTGTACTGGGTGTAGAAGGTGGCGACCGCGCTGATCTCGGCGCGCGGCAGCTCCAGGGTGGCGCTGATGAAGTCGATGCCGTCGGGGCTGACGTAGCCGTCAACCGACTGGATCAGGTGGAGCATCGGCAGCAGGGCGCTGCGGGCGTGGCCCTGCGGGTAGCGGGCGATGATCTGGGCGGCGTCTGCCTGCAGGCGCGCCAGGGTGTCGGGTGTGTAGCTCATCGGTCAACGCCTCCGAGAACGGGGTCGATAGCGGCCAGGGAGACGACCACGTCGGCCAGCTGGCCGCCTTCGGTCATCATGGCCAGCGATTGCAGGTTGGCGAAGGAGGGGTCGCGGAAGTGGGCTCGGAACGGGCGGGTTCCGCCGTCGGAGACCAGGTGGACGCCGAGGATTCCCTTCGCGTGCTCGACGGTCTGGTAGACCTGGCCGGCGGGCACGTGGAAGCCCTCCGTGACGAGCTTGAAGTGGTGGATGAGGGATTCCATGGACTCCCCCATGATCTCGCGGACGTGGTCGGCGCTGGTGCCCTGGCCGTCGGTGGCGACCGCCAGTCGGGCGGGCCAGGCGATCTCGGGGTCGGCGACCATGGTGGGCGCCCCCTCGCATTCGTCGAGCTTGGCCAGGACCTGCCACACGATGCGCATGGATTCGTAGCACTCGTCGAAGCGGACCATCGTGCGGTTGTAGACGTCCGACTTGTCGCGGGTGGGCACGTCGAACTCGAAGTTCTCGTAGCCGCAGTAGGGCTGGGACTTGCGCAGGTCGAGGGGCAGTCCGGCGGCGCGCACGCCCGGCCCGGTGGTGCCCAGCGCCATGAGGGCGCTCAGCGGCATGACGGCCACGTCGCACAGGCGCTTCTTGAAGATCGGGTTCTCCACCAGGATGTCCTGCAGCTCGCCGATGTCCTTGCGGGCGCGGCGCAGGCGGTCGCGGATGTAGTCCGTCGTGCCCTCGCCGATGTCCTGGACGACGCCGCCGGGGCGAATGTACTCGTGGTTCATGCGCAGGCCGGAGATGCGTTCGAAGACGCGCAGGATCTCCTCGCGGGCGCGGAAGCCGATCGTCATGATCGTGGTGGCGCCCATCTCGTTGCCGGTCGAGCCGATGGCGACCAGGTGGGAGGCGATGCGGCACAGCTCCATCATGAGCACGCGGATGAGGCTGGCGCGTTCGGGCACGTCCTCGGTGATGCCGAGCAGTTTCTCGACGCCGAGGCAGTAGGCGGCCTCCTGGAAGAAGGGGGCGACGTAGTCCATGCGCGTGCAGTATGCCACGCCCTGGGTCCACGTGCGGTACTCCATGTTCTTCTCGATGCCGGTGTGCAGGTAGCCGGTGTCAACGCGGGTTTCGCGGACCTTTTCGCCGTCGAGCTCGAGGATGAGGCGCAGCACGCCGTGGGTGGAGGGGTGGACGGGGCCGAGGTTGACGACGATGCGTTCGGAGGTGATGGCCTCGATCTCGTGCAGGACGTCGTCCCAGTCGCCGCCCTGGGTGAGGACCTCGGGGATGTCCTCGAGGGGCAGGTCGCTCGCGCCGGCGGGCGCGCGGAAGGCGTTGGTCATCAGTTCACACTCCTACGGACGTCGGCGGAGGCCGTGACGGCGCCCTTGAATTCGACGGGAATGCCGCCCAGGGGGTAGTCCTTGCGCTGGGGGTGTCCGACCCAGTCGTCGGGCATCGCGGTCCGCGTCAGGGAGGGGTGCCCCGTGAAGATGATGCCGATGAGGTCCCAGGTTTCGCGTTCCTGCCAGTCGTTGGCCGGGTAGACCGAGACGATGGAGGGGATGCGCGGGTCGGAGTCGGGGCAGGTGACTTCGAGGCGGATCAGACGGTTGTGCGTGATCGAGTACAGGGGGTAGATGGCGTGCAGCTCGCGCCCCTTGTCGAGGGGGTAGTGGACGCCGTTGGTTCCCAGGCACATTTCGAAACGCAGGTCGGGGTCGTCGCGCAGGTAGGAGGCGACGCGCACGATGTGCTCGCGGGCGACGAAGATACCGAGCTGTCCGCGGTCGACGGTGACCTTTTCGATGACGTCGGACACCTTCAGGCCGTCGGCCGCGATGAGCTCTTCGAGGACGTCGACGACCTGGTCGAACCAGGAGCCGTAGGGGCGCGAGGCCTCGCCGGGCAGGAAGGAGTCGGCGACGAGTCCGGCAAAGCCGGAGGTGGAGGAGTCGGTGCCCGCGCCGAAGAGGCCTTCGCGGTGGGCGATGGGCTCGGGCAGGGCGAAGCCGCGCTGGGCGGGGGCCGCGTCGGCTGGGGCGGGCGCGTTGTCCTCGGGGATCGACAGGTCGCTCATGCCAGGAGTCCCTTCATCTGGTGGGTGGGCGTGGCTTCGAGGGCGGCCTGCTCGGCTTTGCGGGCGATCTCCCGGCGGTGGACGCCCAGGGGTTCCTTGCCGATCTGCTCGCGCAGGACGAGAACCGCGTGGATGAGGGCCTCGGGGCGCGGCGGGCAG
The DNA here is from genome assembly GCF_024584435.1 of Schaalia odontolytica. Lineage (GTDB taxonomy): Bacteria > Actinomycetota > Actinomycetes > Actinomycetales > Actinomycetaceae > Pauljensenia. The sequence continues at coordinate 2,320,698 of NZ_CP102197.1, read as the reverse complement.
CCGGGCAGGTAGACGTCGACGGGGACGATGTGGTCGCAGCCCTGGACGACGGCGTAGTTGTTGAAGACGCCGCCGGAGGACGCGCAGGCGCCCATGGAGATGACCCACTTGGGTTCGGGCATGGAGTCGTAGACGCGTCGGATGATGGGGGCCATCTTGTGGGAGACGCGGCCCGAGACGATCATCATGTCGGAGTGCCGCGGGGAGGCGCGGAAGACCTCAAGGCCGAAGCGCGCCATGTCGAATCGGGGGGTTCCGGCGGCCATCATTTCGATGGCGCAGCACGCCAGGCCCATGGTGACGGGCCACTGGCTGTACTTGCGTGCGAGGCCGAGGACTTTCTCAACGCTGGTGAGCGCGATGCCCGCGGGCAGGGATTCTTCCAGTCCCACTTGTTTCTTCCTTACTCTTCTTCTCAGTAGTCCAGGCCGCCGCGTCGCCATTCGTAGGCGTAGGGGACGCACAGGGTGACGAGGAAGCTCATCATGACGATCAGGCCGAAGAGGCCGAGCTGGTTGAAGCTGACGGCCCACGGGTACATGAAGACAACTTCGATGTCGAAGATGATGAAGGTCATGGCGACCAGGTAGTAGCGCACCGGGAAACGGCCGTCGGTGAGGTGGGCGCTGGTGGGTTGGATCCCGCACTCGTAGTTGTCGGCCTTGGTCTTGGACTTCTTGGTGGGGCCCAGGATCGCGGAGGCACCCAGGCCTCCGAATGCCAGCACGAGGGCGGCTGCCGACATGATGAGCAGCGGCACGTAGGGATTCGTCATCGTTCCTCCCGGTTGTGGTTGGCGGTGCTCATGCGGGGCGCACCACCTTGGTCAGCGTTGTGATGAGTTGGTCGTCGAAATCGCCGCCGCTCCTCTCGTACCCGTCCGAGAGGAGCTTGTGGACGAGCGTCATGAGGCGCGGCATGGGCAGTCCGACGTTCGTGCAGGTGCGCATGATTGTCGGGTTTTCGATGAGCGCGACGAAGATCCGGCCGAGCTGGTAGTAGCCCCCGTATTCGTCGCGGAGCATGTGGGGGTATTCGCTCATGGCCCGGTCGATGCCGGCGCGATGTGCGCGGCGCAGGGCTTGGGCGATGCACGAGGCGGCGTAGCGTCCCGCCTTCATGGCGGGGGCAATGCCTTCTCCGTTGTAGGGGGAGACCATGCCGCCGGCATCTCCGACGAGGACAAGGCCCTGGGTGTAGTGGGGCTTGCGGTTGAAGCTCATGGGCAGGGCGGCGGAGCGCAGGGGTCCGATCTGGTTGTCGGGGGTGAATCCCCATTCGCCCGGCAGATTGGCGGTCCACGCCTTGAAGACGTCGCGGTAGGGCAGGTTGGTGGCACCGGCGCGGGAGGCGACGGAGCCCAGGCCGACGTTGACGACCCCCTCGCCCATGGGGAAGATCCACCCGTATCCGGGAAGCAGGTCGGAGGCTCCGGGGGCTCCGCTCCACAGTTCGAGGTGGGATTCCATCCATTCTTCGTCCCCGCGGGGGCTGCGGAAGTAGGCGCGGGCGGCGACGCCCATGGGGCGGTTCATCTTCTTGTCGATGCCGAGGCCGGTGGCCAGTCGGGCGGCCACTCCCCCGGCGTCGACGGTGATGGAGGCCCGCACGGTGAGGGCGGTGGCGTTCTTCCCGCGCCCGCTCTTGGCGGTGACGCCCGTGACGCGGCCGGAGCCGTCTTGGATGGCTCCGGTGACGGTGACGCCTTCGTACAGGCGCGCTCCGGCTTCCTGGGCGCGGCGGGCGAGGGCGTGGTCGAGGTCGGTGCGGGCGCGCGTCATGCCGTATCCGGGCAGGGACTTCTGGTCGGGCCAGTCCATGTGGACGGTGTGTCCACCGCCGATGACGGTGAGGCCTCGGTTGCGCATCCACCCGGTGGTGTCCACACCCATGGCGATGAGTTCGTGGACGGCAGCGGGGGTGAGCCCGTCGCCGCAGATCTTGTCGCGGGGGAAGGTGTTTTTTTCGAGGAGGATGACGTCGAGGCCCGCCTGGGCGAGGTGATAGGCGGTGGAGGAGCCGCCGGGGCCCGCGCCGACGACGACAACGTCGGCGCTCATGTCGCCAGGCATGGTGGATGCCACCGCGTTCCTCCGTAGTGTGGGCGCGCGGGTTCGTCCGCGCGAATGTGCATAGGCGGGTGAGGCGTGCACGGCACCTCACTTCCGCGAGAAAGCCTAGCCAGGTAACCCTCAGTCGGCGACCTACGTTACTTTTTGGCTGTATCTCGGGAAAACCGGCGCATCCGAGAACCTCCCGGGCACCCAATTTGCGCAACGATTCTCTGTCGTAAATCGTGGCCTCGCTCTCGGAGAGTTGAGGTTCTTGCGACCGCTGTCATAGGACATGTGCGAGGGGAGTCCGCCCTGGATGGTCTCGGTTGCGCCCGTCGTGGGAGTGAGCGTGTCTGCTGTCGGCGGGCGTGGAGGGAAGCGGGGTGTCAAACCGGGGCCGCCCCCGCCCGCGGGTGGGAGGCAACCGTGGGACGGAGGGAAGCGGAACATGAAACCCAGACCACCCCAGCCGATCGCCCCCAGGACTTCCCCGCCACGGGCAGGAGGGCGGTGAAACCGGGACCGCCCCCGCCTGCGGGTGGGAGGCAGCCGTGGGGCGGAGGGAAGCGGAACATGAAACCGAGACCACCCCCGCCCGCGGGTAGGAGGCAACCGTGGGGCGGAGGGAAGCGGAACATGAAACCGAGACCGCCCCAGCCCACGGGTGGGAGGCAACCGTGGGACGGAGGGAAGCGGAACATGAAACCGAGACCACCCCTGCTTCGTAGAAAACGCCGATTATGGACGTTTCTCGTCAGGCCAGGGCGGTCTCGGTTTCATTCGGCCCCCGAAACGGCAAGACAGGGGCGGTCTCGGTTTCATTCGGCCCCCGAAACGGCAAGACAGGGGCGGCCCAGGTTTCAACCAACCCCCAAAACAGCACGACACGGGCGGCCCAGGTTTCAACCAGCCCCCAAAACAGCAAGACAGGGGCGGCCCAGGTTTCAACCAGCCCCCAAAACAGCACGACACGGGCGGCCTGGGTTTCAACCAGCCCCCAAAACAGCAAGACAGGGGCGGCCTGGGTTTCAACCGACGCTGTTGGAGCATCGAAGCGGACGGGCGGGGGCCGACGCAACGGCCGCACTCGGCCGCGCGGTCGGCACGTGCCCCGCCATCACCCCGCGGACCCGTCACCCGGCATGCCCATTGCCCCTGAGACCCATTGCCCACTGGTACCGTCGGTCGATGAAGTGTCACACTCACCCGGAATGCACACGTCTCTCACTCCTCACGGAGCCGCCCGCTCGTCTTCGCGGCGCGTTGAGGTCCTGATACTCGCGAGATTGCTCGACACCCCGCAGGAAGATCAAGGCGCACACGCCGAGAGACCGGGGGCGTGTTTGCCCCCGCCGGGTCGGATCCATACACTTGGTGACTAACGCGAGAATTCTGACCCGCGCGCCGCCTCTTGACGCGCCGGTCGACGACAGGAAGCATGCTCATGGCCGACTACGGTTTCAATCGCAGTTCCCACGCGCAAACGCATGGGGACATGGAGGATGGGGGAGCTGCACTCTCTCGTTCCAACGATGCAACTCACCAGCTCAATAGCGCTCAAACGCAGACGCGGTGGCCAAGCGAGCCGGGCACGCAGGACTTCCGACAGAAAACCGTGGCGTTCTTCGATTCGGTCAACGACATGCTCACGGACGAGAAGGACATCTTCGATACCTTCCGCACGAATCTGTCGATCGCGGAGAAGGAGGCCGAGAACACCGAGGAGGGCAACGCGGCGGTGCTTGAGGCAATCAACCACGCCCTTCAGTCCGATCCGGCGGCAACCGCTGCGTCCTCCGCCCCGGCGGCTCCCAGCGCGTCGGGGACCAGCACGTCGGGGGCCGTTGCTTCGGCTCCCAGCGCGTCGGGCACTGGGGCTTCCCCCTCCGCCCCGGCTGCCCCGAGCGCGCAGCCTGCGGATGCGCCCGCCCCGGCCGGCCAGATGCCCGAGTTCTGAGCGACAGGAGAACGACGATCATGGTTTCTTCACCGATGTACGACCGAGTGATGACGTTCGCCGCGCAGGCGGACCACACCGAGGAGCTGAGCGCGTGGGACAGCGAGCACCGGCGCGTTCTGCGCGGCTTCGAGGAGGCGATCGAGCGGGTGCGCCACTTCCAGCAGCACCAGGGCTTCACCGGCCAGACCGGGGATGCCTTGAAGGCGTGGGCGGATAAGACGGTTGCCCGACTTGAGTCCAAGCGGGACTACTACATGCGCGGAATCACCCACTACGTGGCGGCCCGGCAGGCCGTCGCGCAGGCGAAGGCGGACGCGAGGCAGCTCTCCCCCACCCTCCTCGATGCCAAGACGGAGGCGCTGCGCAGCGCCGCCACGGTGTCGCTACCCTTCGCGCCCGTGCTTGCGCCCGTTCCGGGGCTCGTCGCTTCGGCCGTGCTCGCGACAGGGGTGGCCTACGTCAACGCGGTGGAGGCCCAGGCGAACGCGCAGCGCGAGGCGGCCGCAGCCGAGATCCTTGACCGCATCAACGCCGCGACGGGCGAACTCGGCGGGGGCATGGGAGACCTGACGGAGGCAGGACCCAACACCGGTTACGGCAGCATCGATGTTCCTTCTGCTCCGCTTCCCCCGAGCACCAAGGAGAACCTCGGTCGAGGTCACGTCCAGTACTCGCCCCACGACGCGGGGGTCTACGGTCGCAGCGCCGCCGACGACTACGGGCGGGCCCCGCTGCGCTCCGACAAGTCCCTGTACCCGGACGGCTACGCTGATCCGGACACGGAGGAGGCGATGCGCAGGCGCGCGCTGGCCTCGCACCAGGTGGCCAGGCGCTACCTTCCGCCGGACGCGAAGGGTTCCTACGACAGGCCGATCACGGATCCGCAGGACCTGATGGGCGTGGACCTGATGCACACGCGGGTGAACGCGAACCACCACCGCAACGGCTACGTGTGGGGCGGGCACGTTCCCGCGAATCCCACCGACATCGACCATCCCCTGTGGCGCATCAACGGCGGTCCGGCCTCCGACGCAACCACGGCCGGTCGGCTCGGGGGCGCGGCCATGCTCGGCGCGGGGGCGCTGGGCCTGCGCGGGGCCGCGCGGATGGGATCGGCGGGGATCGGCGCTGCGGGCGCCTCGGACCTGCGGGTCGGCTCCTTCGGCGGCAGGGGATTCGGCACCTACACCCCTCCCGCCACCCAGGCACCCCAGGGTGGCGCAGGTTCCGCTCACCCCGCGATGATGGGCGGGATGGGAGCCGGCGCGGGCGGCGCCAAGGAGGATAAGAAGAGGCGTCGGCGCAAGTACGAGCCCTACCGCTACCTGGACGAGGACGAGGGGGCAGTGCCCGCGGGCTACGTCAACCCGATGTCTCAGACCTACGGATCGGACAAGGACATTGCGCCCGCCCCGCGCAAGGACGACGGATGGGATCCGCGCCAATGGTGACTTCTCTCCGCACCCGCATCGCCCTGTCGGCGGCCTGCGCGACCGCCCTCGCCCTCGCGGCGCCCGTCATTGAGGCCTCCCCGGCGAGCGCCGCCGACACCATCACGGCCGCCGACCAGCCCTACTTCGCCTACTACCACCTCGACCAGGCACGAGCCAAGGGCTACACCGGCAAGGGAGTGACAGTCGCAATCATCGACGGACCAGTCGATACGTCTGTCGCCGAGCTTAGCGGCGCGTCAATCAGCGATAAGAGCCCCTGCCCCGTCAACCCGAGTAACGACAGCCGTCGACACGGCACGGAGGTTGCTTCACTGTTGGTTGCCCGTGAGTACGGTGTCGCACCCGATGTCACGCTCAACAGCTATCAGACCATGAGCAGCGGCTCGACAGCCGATTCCTCGTGCAAAGATTCGGCAGTAATTTATAAGCACGCGTCGCTCATCAACCACGCGATCAACGACGGTGCCCAGATCATCAGCATTTCGATTAGCTCTAATGACCGTAACGCCTCACTCAAGTGGGCGATGGCCAGGGCGATGAGCTCGGGAACAATCATCGTTGCAGGCATAGGAAACAGTGCCTCCGATAACGACTCGGGGAGCCTTGCGACGTGGTCGGGCGTGGTCGGCGTTTCTGCGGTTGATGTCAACGGCGCGCGAGCCGACTACTCTTCCTGGGGTCGGGGGGTGACGACAGCCGCCGTCGGAGGCCCAATTAAGGCCTACGACTATGGGACCTCACAAATTATCGAGACCAATGGGACATCGATCTCGACTCCTATCGTGGCGGGTTTCTTGGCGTTGGCGCGTCAGAAGTGGCCGGACGCGACCGCGAACCAGCTCCTCCAGCTCCTGGTCCACACCACGGTCAACACCGACGGCGGATGGAACCAGTACACCGGATACGGCCTGGCCAGCCCCGCCTCCATGATCAACACCGACCCCAGCCAATACCCCGACGAGAACCCGCTCGCCGACAAGGGCGGCGGAACCAGCCCCACACCCGAAGAGGTACGCCAATACGCCGACGGCATCGTAGACCCCTCCGAAATCATCTACGACAACTCCTACACCTACCGAGGCCTCAACGAAACAACCCTCACCTCCACCAACAACCCCTACCCCACACACATCGGCACAAGCCCCCGATACCACACCAAATAACCCGGCCGCGTGCGGTGGATCTTCGGCGCGGCGGATCTCCGGCCCGGCCTGCCCGGCTCGGCGGCGCCCCGCCGACGCGCGAAGGCCGGGATCCCCACGCGGGGACCCCGGCCTCGTCGCTGCTGAGCGGGCCCTAGGGCAGCGGCTTCACCGCCCGGTGCAGGCACGCGATGCCGCCCGTCAGGTTGCGGTACTCCACCTCGCGCCAGCCGTTGGCGGCGATCATGCGCGCCACCTCCTCCTGCGAGGGCCACTGGCGGATCGACTCCACCAGGTAGTCGTAGGCGCCGTCGTTCGTGGAGGCCACGCGCGCCAGCGCGGGCATCACCGTCGACTGGTAGGCGCCGTACAGGCCGCGGAACACCCGCGACGTGGGGGTGGAGAACTCCAGCACGACGAGGCGTCCGCGGGGGCGCACCACGCGCATCATCTCGCGCAGGGCCAGGCCCGGGTCGGGAATGTTCCTCAGGCCCCACGAGATCGTCACCGCGTCGAAGGACGCCTCCTCGAAGTCGAGGCTCATCGCGTTGCCGCGCACGAACTCAATGTCGGGGTGGCGCTCGCGTCCCACCTCGATCATGCCCTCGGACAGATCGCAGGCAACAACCTCGGCGCCGCCCTTGGCCAGCGCGGCCGAGGAGGTGCCGGTGCCGGCCGCCAGGTCCAGGATGCGCTCGCCGGGGTGGGGGGCGACCGCCTTGCGCAGGGCGGCCATCCACACGTTGTTCAAACCGCCCGTCATCAGCGCATCCATCATGTCGTAGCGCGAGGCAACGGAGTCAAACATCGAGGCAATCTCATCGGGAACCTTGTGCAGGTCTGCGCGCGGGGCTTCGTTCATGCGTTAATCCTCGCACGTCTTTCAGCGCGCCGCCGCCCCTGCTCCTACCATGGGACCCATGCACGATAACTCCGGATGCTCGCGCCTCGTCTTTCGGGCGACGGCCCTGCCCGCAACGCACCCGGGGTCTACTTGCTCACTGACCCAGCTCCTGCCCGCTTCGGGCGGCGCCGCGTGGCTGGGTGCGCGCCGACAGATGGTCGGCCTGGGCCGCGCGCTCACCCTGGAGTCCGCGAGCGCCGACGCGATCGCGCAGGTGCGAGCCGCGTGGGAGACCGTCGCCGCCCCTGCCCCGGGCGAGGGGCCCGCCCCCGTGCTCTTCGCGTCCTTCGCGTTCCGCTCCCCCGCCCGCTCGGTGGCCTTCGTGCCCTCCCTGACCGTCATCGACGAGGCCGGGGCGCGCTGGGCGATCACGGCGGGCATCGGCCGCGCCCCCGATCCACTGGAGGCCGTGGACGCCGCGATGAGCGAGGCGAGGCGGAGCCCGCGCGTGCCCGACTCGCTGTCTTGCGGCCACGGTTCCATGTCGCGGGGCCAGTGGCGAGACTCGGTCCGCCAGATGGCGGCGCGCCTGCGCCAGGGGGCGGCCGACAAGGCGGTCATGGCTCGCGACATGACGGTGCGCTGCTCGCGCGGCTTTGACGAGCGCTACCTGCTGGAGCGCCTCAGCCACCTATACCCGTTGACGTGGCGCTTTTGCGTGGCTTCCCTGGTGGGGGCCTCCCCCGAGATGCTCGTCTCGGCCCGGCGCGGGGCCGTGTCGTCGCGCGTGTTGGCTGGGACCTGCGCGCCCGGGGACGGGGAGCGGCTGGCGGGAAGCGACAAGGACCTGCGCGAGCACGCTCTGGCCTCCGATTCCGTCTCCACGATCCTGGCGCGTCTGTGCTCCGAGGTGAGCACCCGGGGGCCGTTCCTCCTGGAGCTGCCGAACGTCGTTCACCTGGCGACGGACGTGTCCGCGCGCCTGACTGACGCCCGCCTCCTGGACCTGGTGGCCGCGCTGCACCCGACGGCCGCCGTGTGCGGTACTCCCCGCGATCTCGCGATGCGCCTCATCGAGGAGTTGGAGGACACCGAGAGGGGGCGCTACTCGGGTCCGGTGGGCTGGGTGGATGCGTCCGGGGACGGAGAGTTCGCGATTGCCCTGCGCTGCGGATTGGCGTCGGGCACGCGGCTGAGGCTCTACGCGGGAGCGGGCATCATGCCGGACTCCGATCCCGATGCGGAGCTGGCCGAAACCGAGGCGAAGATGCGTCCCCTGCTGGACGCGCTCGGGGTCTGAGGATCCCCTCGCCACACGGCCGTGCGCCTGCCGCCGCGTGTTCCCCACGCGGGGAGCACGCGGCGGCAGCATCTTCCGGGGTATCCGCGCCCTCCTGCTCAGGAGCCTTGGATCGTGACGGAAACATCGAAGGTGGCACCGTCTCGCGCAACCGTCATGGTGACGGTGTCGCCGGCCTTGTAGCGGCGCACGTAGCCGATGAGCTGCTTCGGGCTGGTCACCTCCTGCCCCTCGACCTTCGTGATGACGTCGCCAGAGCGCAGGCCTGCGGTGGCGGCGCCCGAGCCGGGGGTGACGTCCTGGACCTGTGCGCCGACGAAGGTGTCGTTGCCGATGGTGGTGGTCGCGGCGCGCACGGTGACGCCGAGCATGCCGTGGGAGGCCTGTCCCGAGGCGATCAGCTGGTCTGCCACGGAGACGACCAGGTCCGAGGGGATCGCGAAGCCGAGACCGATCGACCCGGCCTGCCCGTCCGAGGAGGAGGACAGCGACTTGATTGAGGAGTTGATGCCGACCACGGCACCCGACGCGTCGAAGAGGGGGCCGCCGGAGTTTCCGGGGTTGATGGAGGCGTCGATCTGGATGGCGTTGGTGACGACGAGGTCGGAGGAGGCCTGGGTCGGGTCCTGCTGGGTCGAGGAGTCTTCCATCGACACCTCGACGGGTCGGTTGAGGGCGGAGATGATGCCGGTGGTCACCGTGTTCGACAGGCCCAGGGGCGCGCCGATCGCCATGACGGGGGCACCGACCTTCAGGGCTGAAGAGCTGGCAAATCGCGCGACCGTGAGGTCCGAGGGCGGGTTGTCCAGCCGGATGACCGCCAGGTCCGTGGTCCTGTCGTGGCCGACGATGTGGGCGCTGTACAGGCGCCCGTCGGCGAGGGTGACTTGGATCTTTCCACCGCCGATGACGGAGGCGATCACGTGGTAGTTGGTGACAATGTCTCCCTGGGCGTCGTAGACGACGCCGGATCCGGTGCCTCCCGAGGAGGAGGCTCCCTGCGTCTGGATGGTGACGACCGCCGGCAAGACGGCGGAGGCCACGGCGCTCCAGTCCGTCCCATCGCTGGACGAGGCGGGAACGGCGCTGACGGTGCCGCCGTTCATGTTGGTGGGGGTGGAGGCGCGCAGCAGCGCGGGACGCAGGTAGAGGACGGCCCCCAGGGTCATCGCGACCGTCAGGATCATTGCGGCGACGAGGGCGACCCAGCCCGGGCCTTTCTTCGTGACGACGACGGTCGGGGTGGCGCTCGCGTCCGGGGCGGCGTAGTCCCCGTAGGGGGTCCCGGTGGGCGGAAGGTACGAATCCGCCTGAGCCGCTGCTGCGCCGGGAGCGTCGGTGGGAGGGAACGGGGCCGCGGGGGCGGGCATCTCTCGCGTGGCGTCGCCAGCGCTACCGTACATCTCCCGCGTGGCGTCATCGTCACCTGGGATCCGGGGGGTTGGTTGCTCGGCCTGGCCGGGATGCGGCCAGTGCTCGCTGGCTGCGTCCGCGTGCGCGGAGGGGAGCGCCCCGCGCTCGTAGCTGGGTGTTTCGGCGCGACGCGGCGAGTCGGCGTCGTGGAGTGGTTGTTGAGGCTCTGTCATGGTTCCCTCGTCTTATCACTTCGGCTGTCGGAACTCAGTATGGTCGTCTTCCTCAAAGAGGCACTGGAAACACCCTGGGAGTATCCTGAAAGGCTCGAACCCGCGCCTTTAGCGCAGAATGTCGCGGATCGCGCCGTACAGGTGTGCGGCGCGCTCAACAGGCGCGTGGATCAACCGGGGCCCGGGCGCGGGGGTGGCCAGGATGGAGCTCAGTTCCTCGGGGGTGTCGGACCTCGCGAAAGAGACGCCGTAGGCGCTCGCAAGCGCCGCATAGTCGACGGATTGGGCCAGACCGAACCACCGGTCGTACGCGCCACGGCTCGCGGCGGCGCCGTGCTCAAGGGTGGCGAAGATGCCTCCGCCGTTGTCGTCGGCGAGAACGATGTCAAGGTCCGAGTGGGTCGCCGCGGCGAGCGCCAGCGAGGAGGCATCGTGGCACAGGGTCAGATCGCCCATGACGGCGGTGACGCGCCCGCCCCCGCCGGCGGAGCGGGAGGCGGACCCGAGGGCGACGCCGACCGACGTGGCGATGGTCCCGTCGATTCCGGCCTGTCCTCGGTTGGAGTGAACGGCTCGTCCTTCCAGGGAGGGCACCGCGAGGTCGAAGGCGCGCACGGGGTTGGAGGCGCCCAGGACGAGGGGGCCGTCGCTCGCCCGGGCGACCGCTCGGGCGAGGTCGATCATCGTGCGCCCCGAACCCGCCGCTAGGAGGTCGCCTATTCGTCTCCCGGCGAGTTCGCAGGCCTCTCGCACTCGCGCCCCCCACGCGGCCACGGCGCTGCAGGGACGGGTCGGGGGCGCGAGGTCGGCGACGACCGTGGAGGCGTTTCCCGAGATGTCTGTCCACGGCGCGTGCTGGTCGACGACGACGACGCGAACGTCGGGGCGGGCCAGGAGGGCGTGGATGGGCCGCGAGAGCGTCGGACGTCCCGTCACGACGACGGTGTCCACGTCCCGGGCGAGGGGCCCCGCGACGATGGACTGCTCGTAGGGGGTCACTCCCCCTCCCGCCCACGCGCCCGATGCCGGCTCGGACAGCAGGGGGAACCCGGATGCCTGGGACCACAGCTGCGCGCGGCTGCTGGCCCCCTCACCGGCGACGATGAGGCCGACGCTGGCCTCTCCGACCGCGTCTTCCCAGCGCACGGGGGTGGGCGCGCTCGCCGACACTCGGGTCGCTCGAATCGGCTGTTCCTCCTCCCCTCGCGCGCCCGCGTCGGCGGGCGTGAGCGGGTCGCGGAACTCGACGTTGATCTGCACGGGGCCGGGGGCGCCGGTGGGGGCGCCGACGGCGGCGGCCACGGCCCGGCTCACGTGCCCGGCGAGCGCCACCGAGGGTTCCTGCGCGTCCAGGCTGATGCATGCCCGCGCGTGAGTGGCGAAGAGGCGCGACTGGTCGGTTGCCTGGGAAGCGCCGACGCCGCGCAGTTCGCCGGGGCGGTCCGCGGTGATGGCGAGGAGGGGCAGCCGGGCGTGGGAGGCCTCGAGAACGGCGGGCGCGAGTTCGGCGACGGCGGTTCCTGAGGTGACGATGACGGCGGGAAGCGCCCCGGCGCGGGCCATGCCGACCGCCAGGAAGCCGGCGCCGCGCTCGTCCAGGACGGGGCGCGCCTGCCCGCCGAACGCCCCGGACTCGAGGGCGTAGGCGAAGGGCGCGCTGCGTGACCCGGGACAGTACAGGACGTGCGTGACGCCCAGGGCGCTCAGGGCACGCAGGATTGCGCTGGCGGTATCGACGGAGGGCATGGGCCCAGCCTACCGGGAGGCCACCCCCAGGTGCTCGGCCATGCCTTCGAGGCGCATCCCCCAGCGCGCGATCAGGTCCCCGTCGACGGGGGTGCGGTCGATCAGCTCCCGGTCGGGTTCGCGCCGTTCCACGGGCAGGCGGCCCCGTTCGGGCACGAGGGGCTCGGTCACGTCCCCCACCAGCAGCGAGGCGGTGGCCAGTCCGGCGGCGCGGGACGGCCCGGGGACGGCGGCGGCCGCGGCAACACCGACGGAGAGTCCGACGGAGGTCTCCAACGCGGAGGAGACGACGACGCCCAGTCCGCTCTTGCGTGCGACCCGCAGGGCGGCTCGTACGCCGCCCAGGGGCGCAACCTTGATGATGACGACGTCCGCCGCCTGTTTGCGCGCGACCTCCATCGGGTCGTGGGCCCGGCGGATCGACTCGTCGGCGGCGATGGGCACGTCGACGCGACGACGCACCGCGGCCAGTTCGTCGACAGTCAGGCAGGGCTGTTCGACGTACTCGATGGGAACGGGCCCGGCGGCCTTGGCCATCGCGGGGATCGCTGCGCACGCCTCGTCCACCTCCCATGCTCCGTTGGCATCCACGCGGATCTTCGCCTGGGATCCGACGGTGGCGCGCAGGGCGTCGGCGACCGCGCAGATCCTCCCGCAGTCGCGTCCGACGCTCACGCCCGGCTCGGCTACCTTGATCTTCGCGGTCGCGCATCCGCCCGAGGCGATGACCCGGTCGTGGGCGTCCTCGGGCGAGACCACGGGGATCGTCACGTTGACGGGGACGAACTTCCTGCGGGCGACCGGCGGGAATCGGCGCGCCGACTCGAGCGCGGCCGCCAGCCAGCGCGAGGATTCCGCGTCGTCGTAGTTCCAGAAGGGAGCTGCCTCCCCCCACCCGGCCTGGCCGCGCAGGAGGAGGCCTTCGCGGCGCGTGACCCCGCGGAAACGAGTCGTCATCGCGATCTTGTAGACGAGCACGTCGGTGACGCCCTCGAGGGCGTATCGCGTCTGGCGACTCAGCGTGCGCATGGGAATGCGTAGGAGCGTCGGTTCTGGCGCCACGTTCATGTCTCCCCCTTACTTACCGGTAATATTGTGACCCACGCGTGCCCGGGCCTCAACTCCTTCGCTCCGGAGCTTGTAGGGTATTCGACGTTGCGCGGTCTGGGCACGAACCCTCCGCGCATTACCGAACGACTGGCAAGCTACAGCGATTCCGGCTGACGCTCGCGCGTCCGGCAACCCCGTCTTGCGGCACGCGCCGCCCTCGTTACTCCCGGGCCGCTCGTCGGACGCTCGCGGGCGTTCACCCCCGCCCCCCTCCTCGTCGGCTAGAATCCCCCACATGAGCGCCCTACCCTTCGTCTCCGACACCTTCGACCCGACCCGCTGGCGCGAGGTCGAGGGCTTCGACTTCACCGACATCACCTACCACCGGGGAATTTCCCGGGGCCCCGCCCTCGACGGCCGCGAGTCCGGCGCCGACATGCCGGTCGTGCGCATCGCCTTCGACCGCCCCGACATCCGCAACGCCTTCCGGCCGGGCACGGTTGACGAGCTCTTTCGCGCCCTCGATCACGCGCGCCAGACGTCCTCGGTGGCCGCCGTGATCCTCACGGGCAATGGGCCGTCCGCGCGCGACGGCGGCTACTCCTTCTGCTCGGGAGGCGACCAGCGCGTTCGCGGGCGCGACGGGTACCGTTACGAGGTCGAGGACGCCGACCCCGAGGCTCCCCTGCCGAAGCGACGCGAGCAGATCGACCCGGTGCGCGCCGGACGGCTACACATTCTCGAGGTCCAGCGCCTCATCCGCACCATGCCCAAGGTTGTCATCGCCGCGGTTCCCGGGTGGGCTGCGGGGGGCGGACACTCCCTCAACGTGGTCGCCGACCTGTCGGTGGCCTCGGCCGAGCACGCCGCATTCATGCAGACTGATGCGAACGTCGGCTCCTTCGACGCGGGCTACGGCTCGGCTCTCCTGGCCCGCCAGGCCGGAGACAAGCGGGCACGCGAGATCTTTTTCCTAGCCGAACGCTACGACGCCGAGGCCGCCGAGAGGTGGGGCGTGATCAACAGGGCGGTCCCCCACGCCCAGCTGGAGGAGACGGCGCTCCAGTGGGCGGCGACGATCGCGACCAAGTCCCCCCAAGCGATTCGCATGCTGAAGTTCGCGTTCAACCTGGCGGACGACGGGTTGGCCGGGCAGCAGGTTTTCGCGGGCGAGGCCACCCGCATGGCGTACATGACGGCGGAGGCTCAGGAGGGGCGCGACGCCTTCTTGGAGCACCGCGCCCCCCGCTGGGAGGACTACCCCTACTACTACTGAGGCCCCTGCCCGCGCGAGGCGAGGTACACCCTCGCCTCCCATTCTCCGAGGGTTTCCGGGACGGTCCTCTCTTCCTCGGGCAGGTCGCGGTTGGCCAGGAGGAGGTCCCCGCTGACCTCACGCGCGGCCTCGCCGAGGGGCGCAGGGTAGGAAGAGAGGTTGACGAGGACCGTTGCCACGGCCTCGCCGAGGGTGCGCCTGTAGGCGAAGATCGCGGGCGAGGAGGCGCGGATGCGCTCGTAGGCGCCGACCGCAATGACGGGCAGGCCGTGGCGGATGTCCGCGAGCGCACGATAGTAGGCATGCACGGAGGACGGGTCCCCGACCTGTGAGGCGGCGTTGATCTCCTCGTAGTTCGGAGTGACGCCGATCCACGGCGTGCCCTGCGTGAAGCCCGCGTTCGGGCTCGCATCCCACTGGACGGGAGTGCGCGCGTTGTCGCGCCCGGTCAGTGCCAGGCCGGACAGGACGGACTCGGGACTCGTCCCCTTCTCTGTCGCCTCGCGGAAGTAGCGTAGTGCCTCGACGTCGCGGTAATCCTCGATGCCGTGGAAGACGCCGTTGGTCATGCCCAGCTCCTCGCCCTGGTAGACGTAGGGGGTGCCGCGCAGCGTGTGCAGGGCTGTGGCCAGGGCGGTCGCCGACGCGTAGCGGTGCGCTTCGTCGCCGAAGCGGCTGACGGCGCGCGGTTGGTCGTGGTTGTCCAGGTAGAGGCTGTTCCAGCCGACCTCACCCTGGGCTTCCTGCCAGGCGCTCAGGCAGTCGGCGAGCTCGCCGGGACGCAGCGGACGCGGGTCGAACTTCCCGCGCTCAAGGCCGAGGTCGACGTGGTCGAATTGGAACACCATGTCGAGCTCGCGGCGAGCGGGGTCCGTGAAGAGAAGGACGTTGTCGCGTCGCACGCCGGGGCACTCGCCGACCGTCATGGTGGCGCTGCGCCCGTCGAATACCTCGCGTCGCATCTCGGCGAGGTATTCGTGCAGGTGCGGGCCCTCGGAGAAGTGCGGGAAGCCCTCGCCCCACGCGCGCCCGGGATAGACGATGCCGTCGGGCAGGCCCGGTTCCTTCGAGATCAGGTTGATGACGTCCATGCGGAAGCCGTCGACGCCGCGATCGAGCCACCACCTCATCATGTCGTAGATGGCTTGCCGCACGTGCGGGTTGTCCCAGTTCAGGTCGGGCTGCTTGCGATGGAACAGGTGCAGGTAGTACTGGCCCGTGGCCTCGTCCCAGGCCCAGGCGGAGCCGGAGAAGAAGGACCCCCAGTTGTTGGGCTCCGCCCCGGCCTCGCCGCCCACGCAGCCGGGTCGGGGATCTCGCCAGATGTACCAGTCGCGCTTCGGGTTGTCCCGCGAGGAGCGCGACTGGGCGAACCAGGGATTCTCGTCGGAGGTGTGGTTGACGACCAGGTCCATGACGAGGCGCATGCCCCGCTCGTGCACGCCCTCCAGCAGGCGGTCGAAGTCCTCCAGCGTGCCGAACATCGGATCGATGTCGTAGTAGTCGGCGATGTCGTAGCCGTTGTCTGCCTGCGGGGAAGCGTAGATCGGCGAGAGCCACAGGACGTCCACGCCCAGGCCCTTCAGGTAGTCGAGCTTGGAGCGCACGCCCTCAAGGTCGCCGAAGCCGTCTCCGTTGGAGTCTTTGAAGGAGCGCGGGTAGATCTGATAGACCACGGCGCCCTTCCACCACTCGTCGGGCCCCAGGCCGTTGCCTGCCGGGTCGAGCGCATCGTTACGGAAGAACATGAAGCACCTGCCATACGTTAAGGTCGAGTGAGCGCGGCCCGCCGCGCCTGTTCACGCGGTGAGGTTCAGTAGTGAACGACCACCGTATCGCCCATGTCCGTCCAGTCGTAGATGAACTTCGCAGCGTCGACAGGCATGTTCACGCACCCGTGGGAGCCGCCGTATCCGCTCCACCCGAAGGACGAACGCCAGGGGGCGCCGTGCATGGCGTAGGAGCCGGTGAAGTAGGTGACCCACGGGACGCCTTCGGTCACGTACTTGCTACCGTCGGCGTTCTCCCCGCGCATCGTCTGCACGTCGTACTTGAGGTAGACGTGGAAGGTGCCGGTGACGGTGGGCGTGTCGGGTGCGCCGGGAACCATGTAGAACGGGCCTCCGGCCACCTTGCCACCCACGTAGGCGGTCACGGAATCGTCGGAGAGGTCGATGTCCACCCACTTCTCGCCTTCGGCGGCCTGGTAGACGAGGTTCTCGGTGCCTTCGGCGACCTGCTTGGTTTCGGAACCCGGTTCGACATCGTCGTAGTGGAACAGGCCCTCATAGGCGGTGCGCGACGTCATGGCCGCGACAACGTCCTTCGTGATCTGCTCGGCATTGTTGGTCTTCAGACCCTTCTTGCCTTCGCGGGCAACCGTGAGGACCTGACCCTCGGAGTTGACGTTGTCCACGCGATTCTCGGGCTTGACGTCGGTCTTGGCCGCCAAGGCGTTCACCCAGTCGGCGACCTTGACAGGATCGATGGAGGGATCGTCGAGAGAGCCGTCGTCCTTGGTCAGGAACTCCACCCACTTGACCTTGTCGGAGCGCTCGGCGCTGAAGGTGTCGATGCCGTCGGAAATCTCGATCGTGGTATCGAGCAGGGCATTGGCCTTGGCGGCGGCCGCCCGGGCGTTCTCGGTGGTGATCGCGGGCTCTGTCTTCTGGACGGAGGCGTCCCGGCTCACCGATGCCAGCGTGGCACCGGCCTGCTTGACGGCGGCGCTCACCTCGTCGGCGGAGATCCCGTCTCCGCTCTGGGAGGGTGTGACGGTGAAGGACTCGCCGTCGTCGGCGACGACAACCTGGGCGTCTCGAGTCTCGGAGGACAGGGTCGAGCTGGCGGTCGCGGCGAGCTTCCTGATGGCGTCCTCGTCGACGGTCATCACGGGTTCGACGCCGCGCCCGGAGAAGAGCGAGCGAACGAACGCGGGGAGCGACGTGGCCCCCTTCATGGCGGCGTCGGCGGTCGCGTCCGCGTCAATGGAGATGCCCGCCTCGTTGAGCGACGCCGTGGTTTCCGTGCCCTCGACGGTGATCGTCACGGTCGCGGCATCCGCCCGCTGGCTGGTCGAGGCGACAACCTGGTCGCGGGTCATCCCGGCCACGGAGGTACCCGCGATCGAGGTCCCCGGCAGGACGCGACCCGAGTAGTTGGCCAGGTACACGACGACCGCGCACACGAGAAGAAGAGCGACGGCGCACGCGAGGCCGATCGCCCACTTGGCTTTGAGGGATATGTTCTTGAGCATCGCAGCCTATCGTATAGCCTGAAGCCCCCTCGCGGGGCAATTCGATTGAAATTTCAGCTGCGTGATGTGCCACAGGAAAGGCGCATCATTCCGGGGCTTGACGCCGGAAACGTGACCATTTCCGCGAAGCGCCTTACGACCTGCGAGAACGCCACCCCTTATCCTTGATATGTACGCGCTCGCCGTCGAACTTGGGAGGCTCATCATGGCTGCACCGCGAATCCTTGTCGTGCCGGGCGGCACGTCCACCGGGGCCGTCGCACTGGCCAACGCGTCCCTCCACAAGCTCGTCGAGCTGCACGAGGAGCGCGCTGCTGACCCGAATCATCCGGCTCCCCACACGGTCGTTGTCCTGCGCGAACCCGACTCCGTCGCCCCCGCCACGTTGCGCGGTTCGTCGGCGAGCCCTCACGACGCCTTTCCCTCGGAGAAGTACCCCGGCCTCGCCGACACGATCACCCAGGATCCGGCATTCTTCGAGGGGATCGACCTGGTGATCCCCACCTCGGGATCCAGCGCGGGCGCCCCGCGCCTGGTCGGCCTGTCCACCGAGGCCCTCATCGCCTCGGCGAAGGCCACCGAGCTGGCGTTGGACGGGCCGGGCCGCTGGATCCTTGCGCTGCCGACCCACCACATTGCGGGCGCGATGGTCCTCCTGAGGGCCGCAGTGGCCGAGACCAGTCCGCAGGTTGTCGACACGTCGAACGGTTTCGACCCCCTCGCGCTCCTGCCCGCCGTTCGAGGCGCCACGCAGGACGACATGCCCGGCTACCTGTCGCTGGTTCCCACCCAGCTCTCCCAGTGCCTGGACGCGGGCGACGAGGTGGTCGCGGCGTTGCGAGCCCTCTCTGCGATCCTGGTGGGCGGGGCCGCCACCAACCAGCAGCTCCTCACCCGCGCTCTCGACGCTGGCTTGAGGGTGCGCACCACCTACGGCATGACCGAGACGGCGGGAGGCTGCGTGTACGACGACCTCCCGCTCCCGGGTACGTCGGTGCGCGCGGTGGATTGGGATGGCCGCACGCGCCTGGCGATCAACGGCCCGACGCTCATGACCCGCTACCTGGACGCGGAGAGCCCCTTCTTCGACGAGGGCGGCCACAGGTGGCTGCTCACCGGAGACATGGGCATTATCCGAGCCTCGGGCACGGTGGAGGTGCGCGGGCGCGCCGACGACGTCATCGTCTCCGGGGGATTGTCGGTGGCGCCGGGTCCGGTGCGTCGCGCTGTACGCTCCTACGACGGGATCTCGGATGCGTGGATCATGGCGACCCCGGACGCCAAGTGGGGACACGTGGTGACGGCCCTGGTGATCCCGCAGCAGATGCCCTCGGACGCCGTGGAGATGGCGGAGCTGGGGTCCTCGGTCCGCGAGCACGCCGCCGCTCGTATCGGTCGCGCCCAGGCTCCGCGCCGGGTGGTCGCCATCGATTCCCTTCCCTACCTGGGCTACGACAAGATCGATCGCGCGGCAGCCGCGGACGCTGCGACGCGCGCGGTCGGCACGGAGAGGGAGTGGGTGCGCTAGGCACCACCGTCACACCGCCCCACCCCGCCTACACTGGTCGTCATGGCTTCCGTTTCTGATTGGATCGAGGGCGCTCGCCTGCGCACCCTGCCCGCCGCCGCCGCGCCCGTGATCGTAGGGTCAGCGGCCGCCTATCACCTGAGCGGCTTCGACCCTCTGCGCGCCTGTTTGGCCCTCGTCGTGGCCCTCGCGCTACAGGTGGGGGTCAACTACGCGAACGACTATTCGGATGGGATTCGCGGGACCGACGATAACCGTCAGGGTCCCGCCAGGCTGACGGGGGGCGGCCTGGCGAGGCCGAAGGTCGTTCTCGGCGCGGCGCTGGGATGCTTCGCGCTCGCGGGAGTCACGGGCCTTGCCCTGGTGGCCGTGTCGGGCACGTGGTGGCTCATCGCGGCGGGCGCTGGTGCGGTTGCTGCGGCGTGGCTCTACACGGGCGGGAAGCACCCGTACGCCTACATGGGGATCGGCTTGTCCGAGCTCATGGTCTTCGTCTTTTTCGGGTTGATGGCGTGCGTGGGCACCTCCTGGACGCAGGTTCGCCAGGCCCCGTGGTGGCTGTGGGCGAGCGCGTCGGCGCTGGGCCTGCTGTCGGTGGCGCTGCTGATGGCCAACAACATCCGCGACATTCCTACGGACCGTCTGTCGGGGAAGATGACGGCGGCCGTGCGGCTGGGGGATCGCGCCTCGCGCTGGGTGTTTGCGGCGTGCGCGTGGGTCCCGGTCGCGGTGATCGCCGCCGTGGGTACGTCCGTGGGACTGCAACCGCTGGCGACCTGCGCGCTGGCCGTGGGCGCGGGCGCGTGGGCTGCGGGCGTGAGCCTGCCGGTGCTGACGGGGGCGTCGGGAAAGGCCCTGATCGGCGTGCTGCGCAACACGGGGTTCTATACGCTCGCGTGGGGAGTTCTTGCCGCCCTGGCGCTGGTCCTGTCCTGAGGGGGCGGCGCGGCGGCGCCCGGAAGGCTGCGGTCCTTCGGGCGAGGCCCGGGGCGCGGAGAACTTCCCCCGGTTCACGCGCCTCAGTGCCCCCTGCGGTACAGGTACTCGTGCGCCCAGTCGCCCGCGATCCCGATGGCAGCGGCGAGCAGGCACACGAGCGTGATCGCCCGGAAGTGTCCGGAGGCCAGCCACGGGGTGACGACACCGATCCCGATGGCGGCGCTGCCCTGCATGGCGAGGTCGTTCATGGCCACGGCCCGCCCGTTCTGCCCGGGAGCGACGGTGGCGAACACGGTGTCGTAGATGGGAGTGAAGAGGCCCCCGAAGCCCGAGTAGATGAGGCACATGGCCACCGTGATAACCCACGGACCAGCCCTCATGCACAGCGCGAGCACGACAGTGCCTGCCAGGATCAGTCCGACGCACGCCCGCACCGTGCGTCCGCGGCCGAGGCGGGCCAAGGCAGCACCGGAAGTCATGGCAGCGATCAGCGCCAGGCAGTAGGCCGGAATGAGCCGCACCGAGACCTCGGCGGGCTTCAGGCCGTACAGGGTCGAGCCGATCCCGTTCATGAGCGGAGCGAGCGTGAAGTTCATGCAGTACACGACGAGGATCAGGCTGATCGAGCGCACCCACGGCACGTTGGTGAAGAAGGAACGCGTGATGAACGGGTCCCGCGCGCGGCCGATGTGCCACCAGAACGCGGCTGCCGCGAGCGCGAGGCCGCCGACGAGCCACCAACGCGGGTTGGCGGCCGCAAGGGTGAGCAGGAGCGCGCAGGAGGAGAAGATCGCCAGCCCAGTGACGTCGACGCGGCCCGCTCGCGAGCGCGCGGGAACGCGCCTGCCCATGACGGGCACGCAGGCCAGGCCGGCGAGGGGGATGAGGAGGAGGATCGCCCAGTTGACGTCGGCGAGCAGGCCGCCCACGAGCATGCCGAGGGCTGTTCCTCCCTGGAAGGCCGCACACATGAGTCCCACGTAGAGGCCTCGTCGCTTCGGGTCTCGAATCGAGGTCGCGAGGATCATGTAGGCCGAGGCCGCCGCCTGGTACCCCAGGGTCTGCAGGGCACGCGCAACGACGACGCCGATGAGGGACGAGGAGAGGGCGAACCCCAGGACCGATCCGACGACGATCAGCCCGATGCCCGCGTTGACGATACGGCGCAGGGGGATGAAGTCTCCGAGGGTGCCGTACAGGAAGCAGGCCACACCCAGGACGACGCCGGGGATCGCGGTGATGAGTCCCGAGGCGTCTCCGGCTCCGACGTCGTGAGCGACACGCAGGTAGACCAGGTTGAAGCCCTGCAGCGAGACGGTTCCCAGCGCGTAGATTCCCAGGAGCGGCAGGAGGACACGCGTCGGCCCGTTTGCGAGGTCGCCGTCGGTGGCGATGGCGGTCACGTTGATCGAGGGAGCCGGGGCCGCCGTTGCCCCGCGGATCACCTGGGAGGGGACGGTGGTCACGCGGCAGGTCGGGCCAGCGGCACGCGATGAGACGAGGAAGCGGAGGGTGCGCACGACGCATAGTTCACCACAGAGTAAGCATTCAGTGATATTGCAGGATACTCGCGGTCGACTTAAGTGGCGCTAAAACGCGCGGCCCCCCGCCCCGCGGGCGACACTGCTTGCGAGGCGGGGGCGCGTGGCACAATGGAATATCTTCTCGCGAAGGAGCACCCATGGCACGCGTCATCGTCGTCGGTTCCATCAATCAGGACATCACGGTCACGGTCGATCGCTTCCCCAATCCGGGCGAAACCCTCTCGGGCACCTCCCTGTCGTACGGCCTCGGCGGCAAGGGCGCAAACCAGGCCGCGGCCGCCGCCCGCTCGGGAGTCCCCGTCGTCTTCGTCGGCGCCGTCGGCTCGGATCTCTCCGGGCAACGCCTGCGCTCAGACCTGGCCTCTCACGGCGTGGACGTCACGCATCTGCGCGAGGTCAGCGGGCCCACCGGCACGGCCCTCATCACCGTGACCGCATCCGGCGAGAACACGATCATCCTCGATGCCGGAGCCAACCGCGCCGCGTCCATCGAGGCGGCCACGGCCTCGTTGACCCCGGCCCCATCCGACGTCGTGGTTCTCCAGGCGGAAATCCCCGAGGACGCCAACGCCGCGGCGGCCCACTGGGCCCGCTCCTTCGGCGCCCAGGTCCTGCTGAACCTCGCCCCCGCGCGCCCGACGAACCCCGACCTGCTGTCGAGTGTCGACATCCTCGTCGTCAACGAGACCGAGGCGGGCCTGACCCTGGGGATGCCCGCGCCGGCGACCCCCACCGAGGCCATCGGGACCGCCCGAGCGCTGCGAGGCTTGGGACCCCAACACGTCGTGGTGACCCTCGGAGCCGACGGCGCCGCGTGGGCGTACGGAAGCGAGGCGGACCACCATCGCGCTGTCGCCCTCGGCGAAGCCGTCGACACAACCGGGGCGGGAGACGCATGCGTGGGTGCCCTGGCCGCCGCAATCGCCCTCGGGATGTCCTTCGACGAGGCCGTCGCCGCGGGCATGCGCGCCGGCTCCACGGCCGTTCTGGCGCCCGGGGCGGCCTCCTCCTACGAGGCGCTGCCGAGGCTGACGCGCGGCTGAGTCCGCGTCTGCCCCCCGCGCAGGCACGGCCCCGCGATCGGATCGCCCCTGCGCCGTGCCCCGATTGCTCCGGGAGCGAACCGCTCGGCGTGAGACGACACGCCCACCGTAGACTGGGGGCATGGTCAGGATTGTCTTGCTCGTCGCGATGCTCGCCCTCACCGTCTACGCAGCCGCCGACTGGCACCGCACGCCCGAGGAGGAGATGCCCGGCAAGCTCCCCAAGCCAGTCTGGCTCCTGATCATCCTGTTCACGGCGACCCTTGCCGCCGTGGGTCCCATCGTGTGGCTCTGCCTGCGGTGGGTGGCCCGCGCGGAGAAGGCGCAAAGCGCCCGCGCTTCGACCCCCGAGCGACCGACCGCACCCGACGACGATCCCGACTTCCTCTTCCGTCTGGAGCGCGACATTCAACGCAAGCGGCGCGAAGACGAGCGGCGCAGGCGCGACGAGCACCCCGGGGAGGATTCGTCCGCGCAGGACCCCGAAGCGGGAGCCTAGCGGCGCAGGTTCGCCGCCGAGTCGCCCGGCGTCATGTCGCGCGCGAGCGCCACGAGGTCCGCGGCAGGCTCGGCGTAGGAGGTACCCACCAGCGTGGCGCCGGCGAAAACGAAGGACGTGATCGAGGCCAGCGCGCAGTGCCGCGACTTCGGGGAGTGGGCGAGCGGTTGGCCATCGATGAAACGCGTCAGCGTCACGATCGGGTTCTGGTGCGATACCACGAGCGCCTCCCGCCCGCGGGCCTGCCGCAGAGCGTGGGAGAGCGCGGCGCTCATGCGCGAGGCGATGTCCTTGTATGGTTCACCCCACGACGGGCGCAACGGGTTGCAGTAGTACTTGAAGTACTTCGGATGGGCCAGCATCGCGCGATTCGAGTTCACCGGCAGGCCCTCAAAGACGTTATCCGACTCGATGAGGCGCGCATCCGACTCGATACTCAGCCCGTACGCCGCGGCCGTCGGCGCCGCCGTCAGCTGCGCGCGGAGCAACGGTGAGGAGATGACGCGCGCAATGTCCGCACCGGAGTCCACGAGGTATTCCGCACCGCGCTGGGCCATCTGGTGTCCCAGCTCCGTCAATCCGAAGCCCGGAAGCCTGCCGTACAAGACACCGTTCGGGTTGTCCACCTCGCCGTGGCGCATGACGTGAATGATGGTGCGGTCCATGAAACACAAGTATAGGGTCCCCGACACACGAGAGGCCCGGCCAACAGGCCGGGCCTCCGCTCGCTCACTTCTTGTTGCGACGCTGGTGACGCGTCTTGCGCAGGAGCTTGCGGTGCTTCTTCTTCGCCATGCGCTTGCGGCGCTTCTTGATGACGGAGCCCATGGGGTTCCTCCCTCGTAGTGTGGGCGGCAGAGGTACTACCGCTGATGGATGATGGGTGCCCGAGACGGGCACATCGTGCCTATACTACCCGCCAATGACCCGGGCCTCGCCACCGGAGTGATCGGCCATACCGGCCTGGATCATCTGGGCGACCGCAGCCTCCGGAACACGGAAGCTCTTTCCGACGCGAATCGCGGGCATGTCACCGCTGTGAATCAACCGGTACACAGTCATCTTAGAGACGCGCATGATGTCCGCCACTTCGGTGACAGTCATGAAGCGCGGCGCCGACTGCTGTTCCATCAATGACTCCCAGTTATGCTCGCGAGGCGCGCCAAACCCGTTCGTTCACCGCTTACGTAGCCTCACGAAATATACTACTGCCCAACCACATGGAAACTGCAACTTTATCCACGTTTGTTGCAGAGTCGTTAAGGAGCAATGATGGTACCGGCACGCAACGGGCGGAAACGGCGAGCAGGCAGCCCCCGCCTGCCTGCCGAACCCGGCGCCGCACGCTTCCTGATCCACGGGCGCGCACCGGCCACAACGCCCATCATTTCAGCGGAAACTCTCAGCCCGCAGCCCTCCCCCATCGTCCGCCCAGTCCAGGGCGGCCCCAAGGGACCACACCCGCAGGTTCCCTCCTCGCCAGCCCAACGCGTGCGCGCGTGGCTTGCCAAGCAAGCTCGCTACTACCCGGCACGCCTCGCGATCAGCACTTTTGCCCTCATTATCGGCGTCATCACGGCGCTGCTCATGCTGCCTTTCGCCTCCGCCTCGGACACCTCCGCTCCCTTCGTCGATGTCCTGTTCACCGCGGTGTCCGCCGTGTGCGTCACGGGGCTCACAACCGTCGATACTGCTACCTACTGGTCACCATTTGGGCAGGCGGTCATTGCCCTGGGTATCGTCGTCGGCGGCCTGGGCGTGATGACGCTGGCCTCGATCCTCGGCTTCGCCGTGTCTCGCCACCTCGGCCTGACCCAGCGCATGCTCGCCACCCAGGAAACCAAGACGGGCGCCATGGGACAGATCTCCACGCTTCTCAAGGCAGTCATCGCGACCTCCCTGTCCATGCAGTTTCTCCTGGCGGCCGCGTTCCTCCCCCGCTTCCTCTCCATGGGGCTCGACCCCGGTCGGGCGGCCTGGGATGCGCTTTTCATGGCTATCTCGGTCTTTAACAACGCGGGCTTCGTGATCCTTCCCGGCGGGCTGTCCCCCCACGTCACGGACTGGTGGATGCTGGTCCCCATCATCCTGGGGACCACGGTGGGGGCCATCGGGTTCCCCGTGATCATGGACGTGTCCACACACCTTCGGACGCCCCGCCGCTGGCGGCTTCACACGAAGCTCACCCTGTCCACGTACCTGATCCTTGCCTTCGTCGGAGCTCTTGCTCTGGCTCTCACCGAGTGGCACAATCCCACCACTCTCGGCGCGATCGACACGCCCTCCAAGATCCTCAACGCGCTGCTTGCCGGCGTCAATTCGCGCTCATCGGGCCTGTCTGCCCTTGACGTGGGCGCCATGCGCTCACAGACACACTTCGTCCAGGACATCCTCATGATGATCGGCGGGGGCTCGGCGTCAACGGCCGGCGGCGTCAAGGTCACAACCTTCGCGGTCCTCGTCCTCGCGGTCATCGCGGAGGCTCGAGGCGATCAGGACATCGAAACTTTCGGGCGACGCATCCCCACCTCCACCATTCGCCTTGCGGTCGCGGTGTCGCTCCTCGGGCTCGCCCTCGTCGCCGTCTCCGTCGTGTTGCTCCTGTCAATGACGGACTACACGCTCGACATCATCCTGTTTGAAACAATCTCCGCGTTTGCAACGGTCGGCCTATCCACCGGCATCACGCCGATTCTTCCCGTTGGCGCGAAGTACGTTCTCATCGCCCTCATGTTCGCCGGGCGCACGGGTTCGATGACAGTGGCGGCCGCCCTGGCACTCCGGGAGCGTTCCCGGGTGATCCGCATGCCCGAGGAGCAGCCCATCATCGGCTGACCCGCGGGCGTGCGGCGCATGCGCCGGGCGCACCGGGATGCCCATCACCACCAACCATTTCCCCTCACGACGCCCCCGCGCGCGCCTTTCCAACCACGGCCACGCAGGCAACTGGCGTCTGTCCCCTCAGTCGCACCGCCGCACAATCCCTCTCCCCGTCGGCGGCCCACCCCGCCGTCCATTCCCATGGCACCGCCACGCGCACCGGGGCCACCACCGCTACCGTTGTGATGCGTTTCGCCGCACGCCGGGCACTCTGAGAACCTGCGACCGGGGCGTGTCCCGGTTTCCTCGTCGCATCTAGAGCAAAGTTCCCTCCACCCCTAGCCTTTGTCTGATCCGCGATGAAACCCAGACCACCCGCGCCACACCCTGTCGGACGCCGCATGAAACCCAGACCACCCACGCCTGTCCCCCTCGAGCTTTGCATGAAACCCAGACCACCCCTGCCTGCCCCTCTCGAGCTTTGCATGAAACCCAGACCACCCGCGCCACGCCCTGTCGGACGCCGCATGAAACCCAGACCACCCGCGCCACAGGAAAAACGCCAATATGTAGCGATTCATACGAAGCAGGGGCGGTCCCGGTTTCATCACCCCCTCCGCCACCACAGACACGGGCGGCCCCGGTTTCACCACCCCCTCCGCCACCACAGACACGGGCGGTCCCGGTTGCATCACCCCCTCCGCCACCGCAGGCACGGGCGGTCCCGGTTGCATCACCCCCTCCGTCACCGCAGGCACGGGCGGCCCCGGTTTCATCACCCCCTCCGCCACCACAGGGACGGGCCGCCCCACTATCACCAGCCCGCTCTTCCGACCCCGCAGGTCAGCGCGCCCACGTCTTCCCATGCGATCAGACGCAAAAGCGGCAGCTTAACTGGCCGGCACGATGGCCCTACCACTCACGGTCACCTCATTGCCGCTTCGACGCACACCTGCATCGACCAGACCATGCCCTCACCGCCCGCGGTCACCTCTTGACGCCTGCGACGCGAGAGCTTCCTCCTCGTCGCGTCGTTCTCGTCCCCAGTGGCAGCGAGTTATCCACAGGACCGGATCTGGCGCTTGTGTGATCCGGCAGCGGCCGCGCACAGTCAAGACAAGACCTTGAGTTTGGTCAGCACACCCTGGGAGAGAGAAGCCGCTATGACACCCGATGAAATCACTGCGATCAGATCGCAGCTGTTGGTTGTAGGAGTACACGGCACCAAAGTCCAATTGCATCGGCGGTGTAAGGCACGAGAGATAGTGCGGCTCTTGTCCGGAATCTATGTTCCGACAGCGGCGCTTGCCGACCTTGGGGTTCAACAGCGCCGGGATGTCGTCTTCGCAGCCAGACTGAGCGCTCTGAGTATTCGTTTGCCCTCACATGTGCTCAGCGGGGCAGCTACTGCACCGCTGCTCGGTTTGCCAGGAGAAGGACGCCTTGAGGAGCTCATCGCTTACGCGCCAACACGCGGATGCAGCCGGATCGTGCATTTTCCTTCCCTGACGTTGCCGGGCGACCAACACATTCCAGGCGTGACGCTGCGGACGTGTCGGCCATGCCAGCCAGCAGCTTCCGTAGAGTTCCTTGGCTTTCGCATCGCCGCACCCAGCCGCATCCTGGTCGATTGTGCCCGCACATGCTGCGACGAGCAGGCATTTGTCCTGGCTTGTGCGGGCTTGGCACGTGCGTCACACTTCAACCGCTTCCGACCCAGTGAGTCACGCGCTCGGCTCGCTGAAGCACGCCGAGACCTCCTCGCCGAAGCATCGCTGCTTCCCGTCAATACTCCAGGGAGGAGACGCGCAGAGTGGATTGCACGCAACGCGAACGCCGGTTGCGAGTCACCGGGTGAGGCTCTGGTGTTACTCGCGTTGCTCCGCGCCGGAATTTCTGGGCTCACGACCCAGGAGGAAGTCCACTGTCGCGACAACACCTACTTCATCGACATCGCACTTCCGGCCCTCAAGATTGCCATCGAGTTTGACGGCCGCGTCAAGTACGGAAACACCGTCGAGGAGGTGCACGACAGTGTTGAAGCGCAACAGCGGCGTCAGAGGAGACTCGAGGTGGAAGGATGGCTGGTGATTCGCATCCGCTGGTCCGACCTACGCCACATGGACGAGGTAGTGGCACAGATCCGGGCCGCCATTCGCTCGCGATCGGGACGATAGCCTCTCTCGCTCACGTTGTGTGGAACCCGGTACCCAAGGTGGCTTGCATCTGGCTTGCGCCGCACCCAGAGGCCTTGGCGCGTCACATCTGTTGATGGCTCGAC
Source organism: Schaalia odontolytica (assembly GCF_024584435.1). Taxonomy (GTDB): domain Bacteria; phylum Actinomycetota; class Actinomycetes; order Actinomycetales; family Actinomycetaceae; genus Pauljensenia. The sequence continues at coordinate 2,292,376 of NZ_CP102197.1, read as the reverse complement.
CGGATTGTAGCTTTCCCCGTGCCCAGAGGCCTTGGGGAGAGATTCACTACGTGGCTCCGCGTTTCCCGGGTCTCTCTCCCATCGCCACCATCCACGCGGATGCAACAAGCACCTTCCCGCGATCGGCCTGTGACCCCACTGAGTAGCTGTGGCCGCGGCAGCTCACCCTGGGCTCCCGCGGCAGACCGCCGCACTACGCCTCCGCGTCGGGCGCTGCGCGGAACCCAGACCACCCCCGCCACGCCTTCTCGGGCGCAGCACGAAACCCAGACCACCCCCGCCTCAAGAGAAACACCAATATCCGGCGATTCACGCGAAGCAGGGGCGGGCCCGGTTTCACTAACCCCTCCGCCGCCGCAGGCAGGGGCGGCCCCGGTTTCACTAACCCCTCCACCGCCGCAGCCAGGGGCGGCCCCGGTTTCACCAACCCCTCCACCGCCACAGCCAGGGGCGGCCCCGGTTTCACTAACCCCTCCACCGCCACAGCCAGGGGCGGCCCCGGTTTCACTAACCCCTCCACCGCCACAGCCAGGGGCGGCCCCGGTTTCACTAACCCCTCCACCGCCACAGCCAGGGGCGGCCCCGGTTTCACCAACCCCTCCGTCGCCGCAGGCAGGGGCGGGCCGGGTTTCACCAACCCCTTCGCCGCCACAGGCAGGGGCGGCCCCGGTTGCACGGCGCGCCACGCTTTCGCCTCCCTGGCAACCACCATGACGGCATGCATCCGATATCTCGCGGCAGATGGCCCGACTCAATGGATTTCCACAGAGGATATGAGTCAGAGTAGATGAGTCGGTGGGGGCACCGTCACCCATGGATGCTCATGTGCACCACGCGTTTGACGGTTGTTTCACGGGGCCGCTCGCGCGCCCCATTCGCGCTCGGCACGCCCGGAGGGAAGAATGGGGGTATGGCAGATGAACGCGAGTCGAAGGAACTCCAGTCGGGCACGCTCGTCATTGGGTTGGGCCGTTTTGGTTCGGCCGTGGCAGTGACGCAGGATCAGCTCGGGTACGAGATCTTGGCTGTGGAAAAGAATCCCGCGCGCGTACAGGCATTCGCGGGGCGCTTCCCGCTCGTTGAGGCCGACGCAACATCGAAGGACGCGCTGGAGCAGCTGGGGGCGCGCGAGTTTCGCAGCGCTGTCGTCGGCGTCGGATCGTCACTCGAGGCCGCCGTGCTCATTACCGCGAACCTGGTGGACATGGGAATCTCATCCATCTGGGTTAAGGCGACCTCATCGCAACACGGCCGCATCCTGCGGCGCGTCGGCGCCCACCACGTCGTGTACCCCGATCTGGACGCGGGCAAGAGAACAGCGCACCTGGTGGGAGGACGCATGGTCGACTACATCGAGATGGAAAAGGATGGTTTCTCCATCATGAAGCTGCGCCCGCCGCAGGAAGTCCACGGCTTCTCTTTGGAGGAGTTGGACCTGCGCGGCCGCTACGGGGTGAATGTGCTGGCAATTCGTCGGCCAAAACAACGTTTCGAGTACGCGGACGCGTCTACCCGGATCAACTCCGACGACGAGATCATCGTCTCGGGCGACTCGCACCTGCTGGAGTACTTCGCGAACCGCCCGTAGGGAAGCAAACAGACGTGGGCCCCGCGCGATGATTCGCGCGGGGCCCACTGCTTGATGAAGCTCACGAGGCCGGATCAAAGACGTCGGTCGAGCATTGTTTTGGGCGCTCACGCCCTCACGACACGTCCACGCCAAGCTGGCACATCAGTGGTGACGGCGATGAGACCGGTGGTGAGAACTACCGCCACCATGGTTGCCACCATGGTTCCCGCTGTGGTTGCCTCCGTGGTTCCCGCTGTGGTTCCCACCCTGGTTCGCACTATGCTTACCGTGGTTCCCACCCTGGTTCCCGCTGTGGTTCCCACCCTGGTTCGCACTATGCTTACCGTGGTTCCCACCCTGGTTCCCGCTGTGGTTACCGTGGTTCCCACTCTGGTTGCCTCCGTGGTTCCCACCATTGTGCGTCCCGTGATCGCCATCGTGTTTGGATCCGTGGCCCGCGCCTTTACCGTTATCGTGGCCGTCGTGACCCGAGTCATGATCGCCGCCCTTATGGGACGACTCTTTATCGCCACCACCAACTTCGATGTGCGGCTCGATCTGCGGATTGACCTCGACGTGATGATCATCGTGCTGACTGTTGTCAATGTTGACGTCACCGCCGGCGTTGATCCCGTTGTTGTCGCCACCGACGTTGTTCGTACCGCCCGAGGTTGCACCGTTGGAAAACGGCCCATCGGTATTCCAGTTGCCATCACCGGGAAGCTCAGGATTACGCCGTTGCATGCCGCCGTCTCCGCAGCATCCCCCGCCAGGGGCCTGGCACTGCTCACCGATCTTCTCGACGCCGCGGGTCAGGTCACTGCCCGCAGAGGTCAGGACGGCGAAGATTGCCTGGAGAGCCTCAAGCGCATAGGTGAGCGTCTCCATGATCGGCTCGATCCGACCAACCCACTTGGCGACCCTGCTGGCGACCTGCTCCGCAGCAACCGGAGCCGCCGTGCCCAGTGAGAGGACAACCTCAGCAACCACTTCGAAGCACGTCACGATAATGTCCGAGATCGCGCCAACCACCGCGTCGTGAATGTTATCGACCGAATCGGCGACCTTCGACAGGGCTGCACCAAATGCGCTCGAGGCATCAGAGATCGCGTTGATGGCGCTCACCACGATCGCCTGACGCTCCAGGTAGGCGCGGACGGCCTCGCCCTGCATGCTCGACATGGCGCTGGACGAGCCGCTGTCGAGTTCAGAAGCGATCGATGCCAGGGATGACGAGATCGAATCCCAGCTGGAACTCATCCCATAGACCTGGCCCGAGTCGCCGGTCAGCTGATTGATCCACCCCTTGAGGGGTTCCACATGCTGCATGATCCATTCAACGACCATGCTGCCGATATAGCCAACGGGGTCGGCGACGAAACTACCGATCTCGTCATAGATGCCTTTAGCGGACTCGGCGAGGGAAACGATATCGCCGTTCCTGATGTCGTCGGCTGCGCCGACGATCTGGTCAACGAACCCCAGGCCCTCCGTCGGGGTTGTGTTATCAATACTCCGAGTATGCTCGGGAGCTTCAAGATTCACTTCTTAACTCCTTCGAATACGAAGCGACGCAAGCTACGTTCTTCGTCCTGACGCTGACGATGGAGGAACTTCTCGATGTCCTGGTCGCCGTTGCTATCCTGTCGCTCAAAGAGCGAACGTACATCATCCGGCTTCGAATCGGGGTGAGCCTTCGTAAACTCGTCGATTCGTGCGGTCTGGGCCTTCTGCTGCTCCTCCACGAAGGAACGGTAGCTAGCCTGCTGGTCGTTGCGCTGCTGCGACATGAACGTATCGAAGTCGCGACTCGTTGCCTGGGGGTGCTCCTGCACGTACTGGCGAATCTGCGCTTCTTCTTCCGTGCGCTGGCGCGCCAGGAAGTCGGTCATGGAGTCTTGCTGCTGCTGCTGATTTGACTCAACCAACGACTTGATCTCGGACATGTCCTGGCCGGGGTGGGCGTCGGCGTAGCGGGCGAGCGCCTCGGTCTGGTCGGCATGCTGACGCTCGTAGAAGGTAGCAAGGTCAGTATTCTCGTCGTTGCGCTGTTGCTCCAAGAAGGCGCGCAGCTGATCATCGTCGACGCTCACCTTGTCGTGGCCACCGAGGAGGGCCTCGAAGTCGTCGGCTCCGCCGCCGCCTTTACCGCCGTGCGCGTCCTTTCCGTCCTTGCCGTCGGCACCGTTCCCGTCCTTGCCGTCGGCACCGTTCCCGTCCTTGCCGTCGGCGCCCCCATGGTTCTTGTGGTCGCCGGTGATGGAGTCCGTTTCCCCATGCGCTCCGTCGGCCCTGTGGAGACCCGGGGTGGCAGGGATCGCAGGCGAGCCAGTCCCCCCACTATCAGAAGATCCGCCGCCGGAGCCGGAACCCATCCCGCCACCGCCACCGGAGCCGGAACCCATCCCGCCACCGCCACCGGAGCCGGAACCCATCCCGCCACCGCCACCGCCACCGGAGCCGGAACCCATCCCGCCACCGCCACCGGAGCCGGAACCCATTCCGCCACCGCCACCGCCGCCGGAAGAGGTCGCCCCGCCACCGGAAGAGGTCGCCCCGTCGCCGGAAGAAGTCGACCCGCCGGGCGGGTTGTCCCCCGATTCCTTCTTTTCTTTCTTGAACTTGTCCTCGATCTTCGTCTCGAGGTCGTCCATTTCTTGCGCCCACTGGTAAAGGCAGTTCACGAGGCGGGATTCCGCGCCGGCGCAGTCCTCGATCATCTTCTGCAGATTCTTGATCTGTGAACTGACCGGAGGAACGAAGAAGGAGCAGATAATACCGAAGGCGTTGCCACTCACCTGGCCCTGTGTGGCCGCTGCGGTGCTCACGTTCTGGTTGAGCATATCCGCGCAGCTGCTGACGTCGGATGCGTGCGACCTGATCAGGTCCGTGTCGACACCGAGATCGAAACTCATACCGATCAGCGCCCCAACGAGCCGAGGTTCGCGTCCAGGTTGGTGAGGTAGTCCTTCAAGGTACCTCCGTCATCACCGAAGCGCTCCGTGGTCTGACGGTGAATGTAGTCGCGCATGTTGCGTCCCGCGTCCGCGTAGGCTTCCATGATGGCATCCTCGACGTCGCGAGCGTCGGCGTCCTCGAGTGCTTCGTCGTCGATCGATAGCTTCACAAGACGGCCGTCGGGGTCAACCTCAACTTCAACCTCGCGGCGAGAATCGAAACCGGAGGCCTTGGCGTTCTTGATGAGGTCGACGAGCTCGCGCGCGTCTGAAGCCCTCTTCTCCGCTTCGGCCATCTGTTTCCGGAGTGTCTGTCTGATTTCTTCGGGCGTCCGCCCCAGTGCTTCTACCATACGGTTATCCTAACTGATCCCGCTTGCTCTCGTAATACTGTTCATCCTTCGAACGCTCGTTCATCGCCACCCTCCCCAGACCCTGCACACTGTTCAAAGTTCAACGGTCACTGCGGTGTCCGAAGAGGCGCGCGGAGCACGAAGCGCCGGGCCGCAGCGTCATCTCGTCCACGCCTGTCAAACCGTGGCTGGGCGCGCGGCTCCGTCGCCCGGTAGCTCTGCGCCCGCGGCGAGCGAGGAGGGGCGACGACATCGCCGCGGCGGCGGCCCGTCTCCCCGTGTCCGCCCGCGACGGAGACGGACAGGCGGTTCAGCTCGCGTGATAGCGGGGGCTGGTGCCCAGGTGCACGGGGTAGTCGTGCTGGGAGTCGAAGGCGGCGTTCTCGTTCGTGCCGCGATAGACGTAGGAGTCGTCGTTTCTGATCAACAACGGGTTGACGGTGCCATCTATGTAGTCTTCAACATCCTGCCAGCTGGGATCCGAGGCGTAGGTTTTGGACTCGCACGGGTTCTCGTCGGGAAGGCTGCCTGCCTTCGCATTGAGCATCGCCCACGGGTCAATCGCACCGAATCCCGTGTACATGTTCCACTCGCCGTTGCCTCCCACGCCCGTCGTGGTCATCGCTTGCAGGATCTGATTCGACGTCACATCGTCACCAAACCTCTGCCACGCGATGGCCAGAAAACCTGCGACAATGGGCGTCGCGAAGGACGTGCCCTGCGCATCGCGGATGCTCCCATCCGAGCCGGAGCGGAAGTAGCTCCTGCCCAGGGCGGCCGTTTCGATACCGTTGCCCCAGTTGCTGTAGTCGGTCAGTGAGCCGTCGGCGTAGATGGCTCCGACCCCGCAGACGCCCGACCACACGGGAAGCCCATCGCCAGCGTCCTCGGTCGAATCATTCCCCATCGACGCGACGACGATGACCCCCTCGGCCAGGGCGCGGGCCATCGCCCACCGCAGGTCCTGCGATTGGTAGGGGTAGTTGCTGGAGATGGAAATGATGTCCGCGCCGTCGTTGATCGCCTGTTCGATGAGCAACGAGGTGTCGGCGGCCCCTGCGCCATTCCACCCGGGCATTTTGCAATCCGCGCCCGCCTCCTCGTCCCGGTAGGCCAAATCGTAGGTGTAGAGGGTAGCTTTGGGCGCGATACCGAATCGGGAAGACACCAGGATCTGCGCGACGGCAGTCCCGTGATCGAGATCCTCGGCGTTGGAGGACACGGCGCAGGGGGACTTGTTCTCGATGTGCGCTCCCGCCAGCTCCGGCACGTTCGTATTCACGTGCCCATCGATCATCGCGATGATCGTTCCCTCCCCCGTGTAGCCCTGAGAGTGCAGGGAATCGAGGCGGTAGTAGCCGTAGTACTCCTGGTCCGCGCCCGTGAGCGTGGGCCCGACGGCGTTGGCTGGAACGGAGGGAACAGCGAGTAGGCCGCCCGTCAATGCGAGGATGCTCGCAACCGTGGTCCCAAGGCGCGCACGGCGCCTCGTCAGTATCGTGCTCACGACAGGTCCTCCTCGGGGTCTTCGACGACGCTGGGCCGCCCGCGCAGGTGAGAGAGGATCACCAGGCCGCCAAGCAGCGCAGATCCCAGCACCACCACGGCCGAGACGATGTATGTGCGGATGGTGAGAATGGTGTCGCGCCCCACCAGCCTCGGCGCAGCCTGGGCGGGATGCTGCGGTGCGGGGTGCGCTGCGGGGTTCGGGTGAGGCGGGCCGAACCTCGTGCCGATGTCGTCGAAGGTCAGGGCATCGTAGGGGGAAAGGATTCCCCACCCGAGTTCATCAGTGCGTTGATCTGCGGTTCCGCGCACGGCGGTCACCTCCAAGCGATACTTCCACATATCCGGTGACTCGTTGGGGTATCGGGAGGCCACGAGAGCCGCGAACCCTCCCGCGTAGGCGGTCGCGTACGAGGAGGACGGGAGGGGTGTGTCACCGGAATACCCGCCGACCAGGCAGTCGGCCTGGTCGAACCACGTGGTGTGAATGACGCCGGCGGGAACCGCCGCGTCGACGTGCGCGCCGTGGACCTGCTGGTCGGAGGAGGAGCCGTCCGCGTTGCTGGCGGTCACCGCCAGAACCCCCTCGTAGGCTGCCGGGTAGACGATCTGCTTGTCCTGCTGATCCTGGTAGGTATTGCCCGTCGAGGCCACCACGAGCGAGCGAGACCGCACGGCCTGGATGGCGGCCTCCAGCTGCGGATCGCTTTCGGCGGACGAGTGAGCGACCACGATGATCTGCGCGCCGTGGTCGGAAGCCCATCGGATCGCGCGCGCCACGCGCTGCATGAAGGTCTCTTCACCCTGCTTCGGGTTGGCGTTCCCCCCCTGTTCGAGGCCGGTCTCGACACGAACGGGAAGAATCTGCGCGTCGGGGGCAACGCCGATGAGCCCCGAACCGACGGAGGAGGGCAGCTGCTGGGCGGCGATCGCCCCCGCGATGGCGGTTCCGTGCTCCCCCACGTCGACGCGCCCATCGGTGTTCTCGCCGCTGAAGTCGACCCCCGGCAACACGACCGTCTTGCCGCTCGCGTTGAAGTGCTGGTTACCGGCTGCGACGCCCGAGTCGACCACGGCGACCGTGACTCCCGAGCCCCGCGACACCTCCCACGCTCGCCGCACCCCAACGTGATCGAGGATCGCGGGCTGAGCCTTGATGTACGTCGGACTCTCCTGCGGGCACGTCTGGTTCTCCGTTGGCTTCGGAGTCGGGCTGGGCGCCTCGGTAGGCGGAGCGGTGGGCGTGGGGCGCACGCTGGGGGTCGGCACCGGGTCCGCGTGAGCTACGCGGGCACCGAAGGCGGAGGCGTTCCCTGCCTCGTGTGAGGAGGTGGGCACGACCAGGGGTGCGAGCGCGAGGCCGACGGTCAGCGAGGCGCCGACAAGGCCTCGTCCAAACGCCCGCGAACGGACAGTGCCGCCGCTCACGAGAGCCCCACTGAGGCCGCTGCCGCCTTGGGCGTCAGTTCGGCGCCCTGCGGGATGAGGTTGCTCCACGCCTGCGGGATGGCTGTCGCGTCGGCCTGCGTCCACCCGAGGAGCTTGATGGAGGTGCTCGGCACGTCTCCGAGGGAGTGGAAGTATCCCAGGTCGGAAACGAAGCCGTAGGCGGCGGCCTCTCCACCCCCGGGGGAAATCGCGACGAGGGCGCCCGAACCGCCGCCGACCGTCACCTTGCGCGTCGTCACCGGCCCTGTCGTGGCGTTCAGGGACTCCGGATCGTAGGAGGCGGCGTCCGCGTCTTTCTTGGGCATCGTGTACAGGCCGATCTTGGGCACCGCGTGATCGGTGGTATCCATCTTCGCGCACACGACCGTCTGAGTGGCCGAGTCTCGCTTGTCGTTCGCCCACTCGGCCTGGGCAAAGTGCTCGTACGGCGGCCAGTCCTCTCCGATGAAGTCGGCGTGGACGGGGGCGATGTCCTTGAACTCCTCGGTCGGGAGCTGCTTGCCGGTCGGCGCGTCCTTGTACAGGCGCGCCGCGGTCGAGTTGAAGACCGCCAGGTTAGCTTCGTCGACGACCAGGTAGGAGTTGAGGACCTGACCGTTGGAATCGATCTGGTCAACGACCATGCCGATCGTCAGCCCCTTGTCCTTGAGGGAACCGGGGAGCTTCGTCGCAGGCTGGCCGGCGTTCGGGATGTCGTGATAGCTCCACGATCTCAGCCGCGTGCCGGACGGGAAGAGCTCAAGCCACTCGGGCTCGACGTCGATCGGGTAGGCGATGATGTTCTGGAACGCGAGCGCCCATTCGCTCTCGCGACTGTCGGCGTCGTTGATCAGGTACTTCTTATGCGTGGTTCCGTCAATGAAGTACCTGGTTCCCCCGTGATCGGGGGTCACGAGCGCCGAGGTGGTCTCCGTGAGCTTGAACTGCTCGGAGGGCAGGCTCTTGGCGATCCACGTGTGCGAGGAGTCGTCCAGATCGCACGACAGCCACGTGCTCGCTAGCTGCTTGGCGGCGGGAACGTCTTCGGGGACGTTATCGAGGCCAAGCTGGGGGCCTCGCGGATAGTTCTCGAGGGCAGCAGCACTGGCCTTCGTTGAACCGAGTCCCGATTCCGGCGCGAGGAGCTTAGCCGTCGTGATGTTCTTGATCGGGTGAAGCACGCCGTTCGCCCAGAAGTAGCGGGCGCCGGTGTCCTTGACGTTGATCAGCTCGTAGTTCACCGTGTTCAGGTCCGGATTCGAACTGAAGAAGCGAGTAGCCACGCCGATCACGCACATGATGACGGCGACGACGACTCCGAAGATGAGCGGACGAACGGGCGAGGGAGTGTCAACCTCGCGTCCGTTGGGGGTGCCGGATGTGAAAGCGGTGATCAGGCGACTGCGATTGAAGCGCTGGGCTTCAAGGATGTCTTTACTCGACGGCATGACTTAGCCCCACAGGTAGACGGCCAGAGGGATGAGGACAAAGAGCGAGAGCACCGAGAGCGTGTCCGCGAGGCGCGCCAGGTGGGGTCGCATGCGAGGCCCGACGACGTTCGTGATGACGAGGACAAGCGCGGCGGCGACCGCCAAGAGCGTCACCCACGGCAGGACCGTCGCGTCCGTCCGGGTCGCGAGGGCGGCGGCAACCAGGATCGCGCTCAGGCCCGTGAGAGCGCCGAGCAGAACCTCCACGCGCGCCCGAATCGAGCGGGTCTGGAGGATGAGGGAAACCGCACCGAGCAGCACAAGCATGAGGGGGAGGAACACGGACCCCTTAGCGGGGGCCGAGAGCATCGACACCGTCAGGAAGATCGCCGCCAGCCCGCCGCCCGAGCGCAGGGCGACGACGAAGACGAAGGAGGTGCTCACCTGGTCGGTGACCCCCTGGGCGGGGATCTGCTCGGTCGTGTTCGCGTCGAGGATGCGGACGGGGATGTGGGCGAGCGCCACCCACGGGGCGAGCTGAAGCAGGACCACGACGAAGGCAAAGAGGACCGCCGAGACACCACGCTGGGAGAGGTTTCCGACGTACACCATCAGCCCGGTGGCTGCGATCACGGAGCCGAGGAGGAGCGGGGCCGCGATGGAGATTCGGTAGCGCTTGGGCAGCGCGAGTGCGGCAAGAGAGCCGATCAGCAGGCCGACACCAACGCTGATCCAGCCCCCCTTGTCCCACTGGCTCTGGGTCAGCCGCAGCGCGGCGGCGGCCGTCAGAAGCGGAACTGTGTGGGCCAGGGCGATGCCGCTCGGTCCCGGGCTCTTGCGGGCGACGACCACCGAGGTTCCGGTAACGAGCATGGCGGACACGAGGCCGATCGCTCCGTAGAGGTAGTTCTGTGTGCGCAGGGCATCCTTGTCGAGGGAAGCGATCGTGTCGGGGGGCGTGGTCGCCAGGAGGAGCGCCGCGACGAAGATGAGTGCGGCAGCACACAGCGCGGCGAGTGTGCGAGTATCCTCACGCGTCCATGGTGTGGACACCCTTTCGATGACCTGTCCCACGGCCTCGGTCAGATCGTCGTAGACCATGTCCGACGCGCCTTCGCCGAGCGGCTCGAGGGTAAGGGCGGCGCCCGCACGCACCCCCTGACTGGCCAGGGACTTCGATTGGTCGAGGAGGCGACCCGACGCCGTACGCACCGCAAAACCGTCATTCGTGGGCTCGTCGCTGAAGGCTCCGACGGACTCAACCAGTCCCGGGAGAAGCTCAACCAGCGGTACCGACTGGGGGATCGTCACGTCGCTACGATCCACGCCATAGGTGATCGTGAGTGGGATAAGCGCCACGCCACGAGATGCAACCGATGCCATCGAATCCTCCCAAGATGCCGTGTGATGGGGTTAAGCGAGTACACGACACAACCCTGTAAGTCTAGGTTGTCGGTCAGGATTTGTCATGATTTTCGCGTAACATCTAAAAAATTCTCGAAAACATGGTTAGTATTCGTATGTCCCCATGCTCTCACGCATCCCCGCGAGAGAGTCCACTCATACAAAATGGAGGTTCACATGGCAGACCAGAGGGCCGAGGACGGCGCCCTTCCTAGGGGCGTACAGGCTATCGAGTCGACCTACGCCGACCTGCAGGGTCACTTCTCCCGTCTCGAGGGCGACCTGTCAACCATCGGCAGCTCCTGGCAGGGCGCGGCTTCTGTCCAGTTCACGCAGCTGATGCAGCAGTGGCAGGACAATGCCCGCAAGATTAACGAGGCTCTGCAGGAGCTCGCTGACAACCTGCGCGGCACGCACCAGTCCATGGAAGCCAACGAGGCCGATACTAAGAGCACGTTCTCTCAGCTTCTCGGCGGACTGTGATAGAGACGATAGGAGACTGAAATGGATTTCCAGGTACAGTACGGCGCCCTCGATCAGGCCGCCGCTGACATCAACACCGGTGCAGGCAACCTCGATAGCTGCCTGAGCGACCTCGAGCAGACGCTCAACCAGCTGGTCGCGTCGTGGGAAGGCCAGGCTCAGGAAGCCTACCAGGCCGCCCAGCGCAAGTGGAACGAGGGCCTTAACGGCCTGAAGGACGTCCTGCGTAAGACCTCGACCGCCGTTGACTCCGCTCGCACCAACTACCAGCAGACGGACCAGTCCAGCGCTGCCCGCTTCTGATAGCGTCGCTCGGAGAGCATAGAGGGGCCGCCCCAGATGGGGCGGCCCCTTTCCGTTTTTCGGCCGCGTCTGTGTCTGGTGTTCGCGCTTGTGGCGGCGGCCCCTTTCTATCATTTGGCCGTGCCTGTTGGCTGTGCCTGTTGGCCATGTCTGTTGTCTGTGCCTCTTGTCCGCGCTTGTGGCGGCGGCCCCTTTCTATCGTTTGGCCGTGCCTGTTGGCTGTGCCTGTTGGCCATGTCTGTTGTCTGTGTCTGTTGTCCGCGCTCGTGGCGGCGGCACCCCGGGTTCCACCGGCGCGGCGGTACCCCGGCTTCCACCAGCGCGGCGATCCCTCGGGTTCCACCAGCGCGGCGGCACCCCGGCTTCCACCAGCGCGGCGATCCCTCGGGTGGCACATCGAGGCGCCGCGCGGGCAGATCCTCCGGTTCTGCCGTTCCTAACCTGATCGAGCAGGGCTGCGATGCCCACCACGATATGCGCACGCCAGCGCCGCTAGGGCATCCCGCTCTTTTCGGCTGCGCATCCGTATGCCCCTGCTTCGCCCTGAGGCACCAGCTAAGAAGAAGGCTGCGATTCACGTCGAAGTCAAGCGGTCGAAATTCGCAGCGTGGCAGCACGTCCGCACCTGGCTCTCACGCCCAATGACTCGCTTGACACTTCAACAAGGTGATGGATCGCACTGCTTGGCTAGGCGCCGTCGGCCCGATGCAGGCGCAGACGAAGAGGACGTGAAACCCAGACCACCCTGGCACGCCGCACCAGCGTCCCCAGTGAAACCCAGACCACCCCAGCATCCACAAACTGCCCCATTTCGAGCCACATTGCCGAGACAGGGGCGGGCCCGGTTACACCACGGCGTAAACAGCCCCAGGCAGGGGCGGTCCCGTGAAACCCAGGCCACCCCAGCGTGCCGCACCAGTGCCGCCCGTGAAACCCAGACCACCCCAGCATGCCACACCAGCACCGCCCGTGAGACCCCGACCACCCCCGCATCCACAAACTGCCCCATTTCGAGCCACACTACCGAGGCACGGGCGGTCCCAGTTACACCGCGGCGCAAACAGCCCCAGGCACGGGCGGGCCCGTGAAACCCAGACCACCCCCGCATCCACAAACTGCCCCATTTCGAGCCACACTACCGAGACAGGGGCGGCCCCAGTTACACCACGACGCCAACAGCCCCAGGCAGGGGCGGGCCCGGTTACACCACGGCGCAAGCGACCTGATACAGGGGCGGCCCCATGAAACCCAGACCACCCTGGCACGCCGCACCAGCGCCCCCAGTGAAACCCCAACCACCCCCGCATCCACAAACTGCCCCATTTCAAGCCACATTGCCGAGACAGGGGCGGGCCCGGTTACACCACGGCGCAAACAGCCCCAGGCACGGGCGGACCTGTGAAACCCAGACCACCCCAGCATGCCGCACCAGCGCCCCCAGTGAAACCCAGACCACCCTGGCACGCCGCACCAGCGCCCCCAGTGAAACCCCAACCACCCCCGCATCCACAAACTGCCCCATTTCGAGCCATACTGCCGAGGCACGGGCGGGCCCGGTTACACCACGGCGCAAACAGCCCCAGGCACGGGCGGGCCCGGTTACACCACGGCGCAAACAGCCCCAGGCACGGGCGGGCCCGGTTACACCACGGCGCAAACAGCCCCAGGCACGGGCGGCCCCGGTTACACCACGACGCAAACAACCCCAGGCACGAGCGGCCCCGTGAAACCCAGACCACCCCCGCATGCCGCACCAGCGCCGCCCGTGAAACCCAGACCACCCTGGCATGCCGCACCAGCGCCCCCAGTGAAACCCCAACCACCCCCGCATCCACAAACTGCCCCATTTCAAGCCACACTACCGAGGCACGGGCGGGCCCGGTTGCATCGCCAGGCGAGGGTCAAGCGCAGGGGCAGCCCGAGGGTGCGGGCCGACACACGCAACTCACCGCCGCACCCGCCGTGCCGGCCGAGCCCGCCGCGGGATCAGTGGGCGGTGTCAGCATCGGCGTAGACGATGGTCGCTCGCCGCTCCCCCATGAGGATCTCGGTGCCGGCGGGGACCTCCACCGCTTGTCCGCCGGTCAGGGCGGTGATCCGCCCATCTGGGGTGCGGATCTGTGTGCCATTCGCCGAGAACGAGTCCTCAATCCACGCGCCGTTTGCGGTGGGGCCAACGCGCATGTGCGTGCGCGACAGGGACACCGTCGTGTCGGGCACCACAACTGAGCGGGAGCCCTCCACCGATGCGGGCGCTCGGCCGAGGGTCAGTGGCGAATCGATGAGCTCGCGCTGCCCGGAATCAAAGATGATCCACAGCAGCGGCCGCACCGTGGGAGCGGCGGGCGCCCCCCACTGGGACCGGCCGGGCACGCCGGCCTGCGACCGCCCATCCCCACCCCACTGCGATGGGGCCTGCGTTCCCGCCTGCGCAGCTTGGTAGTCCCGGCGGCTAGGCGGTGGCGCGGGCGCCGAAGGAACGGAGGGTGCGGGTGCCGAACGAACGGAGGGTGCGGCGGGCATGCCGGAAGCTGACGCCACAGGTACGCCAGGACCGGCGGGCGCCGAAGAAGCGGCAGAACCGGCGGGGGCCGAAGGCATAGACCCCGCGACAGGAGCGCTCGGTGTGGGAGCAGAGCGAACACCGGGTACAGACATCGAGGCGGGCGCCGAAGGAACGACGGGTGCGGCGGGCACGCCGGAAGCTGACGCCACAGGTACGCCAGGACCGGCGGGCGCCGAAGAAGCGGCAGAACCGGCGGGGGCCGAAGGCATAGACCCCGCGACAGGAGCGCTCGGTGTGGGAGCAGAGCGAACACCGGATGCAGACATCGAGGCGGGCGCCGAAGGAACGGAGGGTGCGGGCGCCGAAGGAACGGCGGGTGCGGCGGGCACGCTGGAAGCTGACGCCACAGGCGCGCCAGGACCGGCGGGCGCCGCAAGGACCTCGTCGAACTGGGTGGGACCACCGATGCGGCCCGGCGCGGGAGCCGACGGGGCGGGCGGGACCGAGGGGCCACCGTAGGAGCCCCCATACGACGGTCCGGATGGCGGAACGGGCGCAGAAGGAACCGAGGGCCCGGGCGCAGAAGGAACCGAGGGCCCGGGCGCAGAAGGAACCGAGGGCCCGGGCGCAGAAGGAACCGAGGGCGGAACGGACGCAGAAGGAACCGAGGGCCCGGCCGCGCCAGGAGCAGCGGGCGCCGCAGGAACCGAGGGCCCGGGCGCCGCAGGAACCGAGGGCCCGGCCGCGCCAGGAGCGGCGGGCGCCGCAGGAACAGAGAACCCGTACCCCGAGGGAACACCGGGAGCCGCAGCGCCGCCCTGCTGAGCGGCAGCGAACTCAGGGCCGTAGGGGTCGTTCGCGCGGTAACCGGGCGCGGAGCGGTCGGGAGCGCTGGAGGGGACGGGCACGAGCGGGGCGCTGGGCGCCCCCCAGTCCTGCGATACGGGACTCGTGTGGACGGCGTCGAAGCCGCTGGGCGTTCGCTCGGGCCGCGAGTACCCGCCTCCGCCCAGCACCGCGTCACCGGGTCCGGCCGCGAGCGCCGCGTGCTTGCGCAGGTCGACGAGGCGGGTGCCGGTCGGGCCCGTCAGCCAGGTGTGCCCGTCGTTGACCATGGCGAAGGCGGCAAGGGGTCCGACGACCGTCAGCTGCAGGCCGACGTTCATGGCGGTGTAGGCGAGGGCTGAGCCCAGGGAGGGGGTCTGCGCGTCGCCCTCGTCGCGGATGAGGCACACCTTCATGGCGGCCATCCCCGGCGTGCGTCCCGTTGCTCCCAGCATGATCGCGGAGGCAAGGACGGCCTCGATGGTGATGAGGGTCATCGTCAGGGGTGTGAAGTAGACGAACCAGGTGATCCCGAGCAACGCGGCGAGGATTGCGAGGTCGATGACGTAGGCGCCCACCAGGCGCGACGCAGCCGCAGGGGCGAAAGGAGTCGTGTGGGTGTCAGGCATTACAGGACCGCCCTCCAGGCGAACTCGAACAGGCCCGAGGCCATGAACGCCGCGGGAAGGAGAAGAAAGGTACAGAAGGTCTGGACGAAATCGAGGATGGTTCCCGCGAGGGCCGCGTGCCCCTTCGGCTCATACAGGGCGACTCCGGCGGCGACGGAGACACCGACGACGATGAGGACGCACACCGGGAGCAGGGGGTAGAGGCCGATGTGGCCGGTCCAGGACTGGACCCAGGCCCCCAGGAGGAAGGCCGCGGCCAGCCCCGCGGCGCTGAGGCGCGGCAGAATCCGGCCCAGGTGGTTGCGGGTGGCGCGCGGGGAGGTGAGTAAGGTGATGATGGCGGCGATCACCAGGACGAATCCGCCGATGCCCCGGCCCACGTCGATGGTGGGGGTGACGGACAGGGCTAGGGGGACGCCGCCCACCAGGACGAACAGGGTCGAGGCCGTGACGATCAGGGCATTTCGGGCGTCCGTGTGGCCCAGGGCGGTCGCCATGCGTCCGCCCGTCACCGGGCTGGGGGTCTGCGCGGGCTCCTCACGGATGCGCACGGGGATCGTGAGGACGGAGGAGGCATCGACGAGCTGGTTGTCGGGCACGCGCAGCGCGAGCCTGGGAGCCATGAGGAACAGGAGGATCCCGACGACGACCGCGAGGGGAGCGACGTTCACGAGGTGGAAAACCGGGTATGCGCCGACCGTGACGAGCGCGACGGCCCCGACCCAGACGAGGATCGCGCTGACCGCTGCGGGGGTGCCCGTCAGCGAGGCGACGGCGACCGCGGCGATGAGGGCCACCCAGACGGCGACGACGGGGGCGACCTCGAGGGCGTGCACGCCCGCGCCGGATACGAGGCCGATGGCGCTGTATCCGGCGAGCGCGGGCATCAGGAGGAGCATCGCCGGCCGCGAGCGCACGAGGCGGGAGGCGAAGAGGGGAACGAGGGCCCCCGCGCAGCACAGGAGGGAGCACAGGATCCGCAGCCAGACGGGGATCCCGGCGAGGATGATCGCCCACATCGGGCCGTCCTCGGGGTACTTGAACCCCCGGAGGGTCGCGTCCGCGACGAGGGGCATGAGGCACAGCGAGGTGATCGCGCCGACGAGGAGGAAGCAGATGCCGACGAGGGCGAGGACCGGGGAGAGCCACTGGTTCTCGTGACGGGCGGAGGCCTCGTTGGCCTGCTGGGCGGAGAGGACACGGCTGGACAGGGCGATGGCGGACCCGGAGGGAAGCTCCCTGCCGAGGACGGCCGCGCCGTCGAGGGGGCGCCCGTCCGCATGGGTGAGGCGGACCGACGGAATGGTCAGGTCGATGGCCAACATGGCACACAGCCCGGCGACCGTGGTCCCTTGGGGGGCGGCGAAATCGGAGGCGCCATCCTGGTCGATTACGGTCACGGACACCATGGGTGCGCTCATCGGACCTCCGATCTCAGGGAAACAACAGTGCCCAGTGTAGTGCACCGAGGCTAACCGTCGGTTAAAACTTGGAAGTCCACTCCGCTACACTGGGGGCAGTCGCATCGAACACGTACGCGCGCAGCGCGAGGAGACCTGATGGTTACACGCAAAAAGAGGCGCATCGCCAAGGTTCCAGAGCAGCCCTCGGGCACCCTTGACCTCCAGATTCCGCCGGAGAAAGCCGAGCCCGCGTCGATCGGCAACGTCTTGATGATGGTCATCCCGATGCTGGGTTCGACCGGCGTCATGATCTTCATGGCCTTGCAGCAGCAACAGCAGCAGTCCAACCCGCGCATGCTGCTGATGGGCGGCGGCATGCTCGTGGCGATGCTGGGCATGGTCGGCTTCAACATGTACCGCCAGTTCTCCCAGTACCGCACGCGCGTGGTGACCCAGCGCCGCGAGTACCTGTCGTACCTGGCGGAGACCCGCGAGGCCGTGCGCAAGGTCGCCAAGAAGCAGCGCGCCTACTACAACTGGGTGTACCCGGACCCGGACGCGCTGGTGACGCTGGCGGCCAACGGCTCGCGCCTATGGTCGCGCGAGGGCAACACCTACGACCTGCTGGCGTTCCGCTACGGCAGCGGCACCCAGCCCCTCGGCTTGACGTTCAACCGTCCGCCGATCGACCCGATGACCGAGATGGACGTCGTGTGTCTGTCTGCGATGGACCGCTTCATCGGGGTTCATGACCACACGGATAACGTCGGCATGTTCCTGTACCTGGGCGACTTCAGCCACATTGAGGTCGCGGGTGAGGGCGAGTCCGTCTACGACGAGATGCGCGCCATCATGATGCACCTGGCGTGCTTCATCGAGCCGTCGAAGCTCAAGATCGCGGTCCTGTGTTCGGCCGATCGGCTGGGCGACTGGGAGTGGGTCAAGTGGATGCCTCAGGCGCGCTCCTCCTTCGTGCGCGACGCGGTGGGTCCGGGCCGCATGATCTCCACGGATCCCGCAGAGCTTGCCGAGATGATCGGCCCGGACATCCCGATGAGGGGTCCCTTCCGCTTCACGGACGACATGCCGGAGTGGCCTCACCTGCTGCTGGTGTGCGACGGGGCCGAGTTCCCCTCCTCCTCGCCGCTGGCCTCCCCCTCGGGCGTTCGCGGCGTGACGATCATGAGCCGCGCGCGCGAGTGGACCCCGATGACCTCGCACACGACGCTGCGCCTGGTCATCCACCCCAGCGCGGACCGAAACGGCTCCGACGTGGTCGACGTGGTCACCATGGACTCGGTTCCCGAGAGCGCGCACGCGGACCGACTGTCGGCGGTCCAGGCGGAGGCGATTGCCCGCCGGATGACGCCATTTGCGACCCAGCAGAGCCTGGAGGAGGCCGACACGCCGGTGGGCCGCTCGGACGAGTCCCGCCAGAAGGACCTCATGGAGCTGGTGGGCATCGGCGACATCCGCGATTTCGACCCCGAGAAGCAGTGGCGTCGCCGCGAGGGCCGCGAGCGCCTGGCCGCCCCCTTCGCGGTGACCCCCGAGGGCAAGCCCGTCGTCCTGGACATCAAGGAATCCGCCCAGCAGGGCATGGGCCCCCACGGCCTGCTGATCGGCGCGACCGGTTCGGGTAAGTCCGAGGTGTTGCGCACGCTGGTGCTGGCGCTGGCGCTGACCCACTCGCCCGAGCAGCTGAACCTGGTGCTCGTCGACTTCAAGGGTGGCGCGACCTTCGCGGGCATGGCGGACCTGCCCCACGTGTCGGCCATGATTTCGAACCTGGAGTCGGAGCTGTCCCTGGTTGACCGCATGCAGGACGCGCTGCAGGGCGAGATGGTTCGCCGCCAGGAGATGCTGCGCCAGGCGGGCAACTACGCGAACGTGAGCGACTACGAGGCCGACCGCCTGGCGGGCAAGCACGAGTTCCCGCCGCTGCCCGCCCTGTTCATCGTCCTGGACGAGTTCACGGAAATGCTGGTGGCCAAGCCGGAGTTCGGCGAGGTCTTCATCATGATCGGCCGTCTGGGCCGTTCGCTGTCGGTTCACCTGCTGCTGGCCTCGCAGAAGATGGATCTGGGTAAGGCGCGCGGCCTGGAGTCGCACCTGTCCTACCGCGTCGCCCTGAAGACGTTCACGGAGAACGATTCGCGCGAGGTCCTGGGTATTCCGGACGCCGCGAAGCTTCCTCCCCTGCCCGGTTCGGGTTACCTCAAGGCCGGTGGAGACGGCCTGGTTCGCTTCCGCGCGTCCTACGTGGCCGCTCCTCCGCCCGCCCGCACCTTGGCCTCCCTGTCCGAGGCCTCAACGGCGGGCGCCCCGAGCGCCCCGATCGAGATTCTGCCGTTCACGGTGGCTCCCGTGATCACGCGCGCCGACTCCCTGGGTGAGGACAAGGAGGAGGTCGACCAGAACCAGGAGGTGGTCCTGGCCGGTGACGAGGAGTGGGCGGACATGTCCGAGATGGACATCGCCGTGGCGAAGATGAAGGGCAAGGGCTACCCCGCTCACCAGGTGTGGCTGCCTCCCCTGGAGGTTCCGGACACCTTTGCGACCCTCATGCCGGACCTGCGCGCCGACCCGGACCTGGGTTTCGTGTCTCGCGCGTGGCGTGAGTCGGGGACGCTGCGCGTCCCGCTGGGCACGGTCGACCTGCCGCTGGAGCAGCGGCGCGAAACCCTGGTCTTGGACCTGTCGGGGGCGGGCGGTAACTTCGCGCTCGTCGGCGGCCCTCAGACGGGTAAGTCGACGGCGCTGCGCACGATCGTGCAGGCCCTGTCGCTGACCTACACGCCGCAGGAGGTCCAGTTCTACGTGATGGACTTCGGTGGCGGCACGTTCGCGGGCTTCGACGGCGCGCCGCACGTGGCCGGCATCGCGACGCGCGACACCCCCGAGGTGCGCACGCGTATGCTCGCCGAGATCGCCTCCATCATGGATGACCGCGAGCGCTACTTCCGCCACAACGGCATCGATTCGATGGACACCTACCGGCGCGGGCGCCTGGAGGGCCGCTACGACGACGGCTACGGCGACGTGTTCCTGGTGGTCGACGGCTGGGGCGCGCTGCGCTCGGAGTTCGACAGCCTCGACAAAGAGGTGACGACGATGATGAGCCGAGGCCTGTCGCTGGGCGTTCACCTGGTGATTGCCGCTGCGCGCTGGATGGACATTCGTTCGGAGGCTCAGGACATCTTCGGGTCGCGCCTGGAGCTGCACACGGCGAATCCGAAGGAGTCGATCGTCAACCGCGAGGGCGCGGCCCGCATCCCGAAGGGGCGCCCGGGTCGAGGCATCGACATGGTTGGGCACGAGATGATGATCGGCCTGCCCCGCGCGGACGAGGAGCAGGATCCGACGACCGTGTCGCAGGGCGTGGCCTACACGGTGAAGAAGATCCGCGAGTGCCTGGTGGCCGGGGAGGGGCCGAAGCTGCGCCTGCTGCCCGAGCGCATCACGGGCCAGGAGATCCTCGCACAGCTTCCGGAGCAGCAGATTCTGCCGCGCGGCGGCGGGGACATGATCCTCGGCCTGGAGGAGTCGCGCCTCGGGCCCCTGCTCTTCAACACGCGCTCGGAGTCTCACCTCTACCTCTTCGGCGACGCGAAGACCGGGAAGACGGCGTTCCTGCGCTCCATCATCCAGGAGATCACGCGCCTGTACTCCCCCAACGAGGCGAAGATCGTGGCCCTGGACATGCGCCGCTCGCTCCTGGGAGACATCCCGGAGGACTATTCGCTGCGCTACCTGACCAACCACCAGGAGGCCATCGGGCAGCTGCGGGACCTGGCGAAGTTCATGCGCACGCGCCTGCCCGGCTCGGACGTGACCGCGGAGCAGATCCGCGAACGCACGTGGTGGTCGGGTCCGGAGGTGTGGATCCTGGTCGACGACTACGACCTGGTGGCCACCACGTCGGGCAACCCGCTCATGGAGCTCATCGACCTGCTCCCGCAGGCGGGCGACATCGGCCTGCACGTGATCATCACCCGCCGCATGGGTGGCGCGTCGCGCGCGGCCTACGAGAAGGTTATACAGATGATGGGCGACCTGGCTGTGACCGGCATCCTCCTGTCGGGTAATCCGAAGGAGGGCGCGATCATCAACGGCGTGAAGCCCAGACGCGCCGTCCCGGGCCGCGCGCAGGTCATCCACCGCGACCTCGGGGTGGTTGCCGCGCAGCTGACGTGGACCCCACCCGCCATGTGAACCGTCCTTGACAGGGAGGCCCAGGACTTGCTTATCATTGACCAGTTTGAAAGTAGGAGTTGAGGATGTCTTCTCTTGTGTCGCGTCGTGTGTTGGCGGCGGTTTCGTTGGTGGCGTGTGGTGCTGTGGCGTTGTCGGGGTGTGTGCCGGGCCTTGGTGGTGGTCGCGGTGGTGACATCAGTGGGCTGAAGAATATTCCGGAGGGTCAGAAGCAGGAGCTGGTGAGCCAGTTTAATGCGGCGTCGGGTGCGGAGAAGCAGAAGATTGCGGCGAAGGCTCAGGCGTTGAGTGCGATGGTGGGTGCTCAGTTGGTGGGTGTGGATCCGTCTGATATTTCGGGGCAGAAGTTCAAGCTGGATGGGCAGAACAAGGTTGCTGTAAATAAGGATGACATGGTCTACAAGATGATGTCGGCCACGGATTATTGGCGTTTGGGGCAGGATACGTATGACCTGTGTGTGGAGCAGGATTGTGAGTATTACTCGTCGTGGACGGTGGACGTGGAGCCTAGCGGCTCCGATGTGACGTATGTGTGGACGTTGAAGGTTGAGGGGCCGGATCAGCCCGCTCAGCCGTTGGTGCGGCGTTTTAAGGTGTCGAAGTAGTCGCGGCGCGGTGCGCGCCGAACAACCCATCACGAGAACAAGGAGAACACAATGCCAGGCGAAGGCGGAGTCAGCTACGACAGTGAAAAGCAGGGCCAGGTTGCCCCGAAGGTGCAGGAGAGCCAGGAGGCCGTCCAGACCTCGTCGAGGGCCTCCTACGCCCTCAGCTCGGCTCAGACGTCAAGCGTGTGGGGCAGCGAGCGCGGCCCGTCCACGTTCGGGCACCGCTCCAGCGACATGTTCAGCGCGATCTCGGACATCCTGTCGAAGGAGAATGACCTGATCGGCCGGTTCGAGACCGAGATGCGCAACGCGATGGAGTCCCACACCCGCACCGATTCGGAGAACGCGGACGCGGTCCACAACATTCGCGGATCGATGGACGAAAGCGCGCAGAAGGGCGCCGTGGCGCACGCTCTGGCGCGGGTGAACAACTCGCAGGAGGCTTCCGCCCTGAACGCGGCCCTCGCGGCGGCAAGCGGCTTCCTTGGCGGTAGCGTGGCGGCGGGCGCCGCGACGGGCGCCGCAGCCGGTGCCGCGGCCGGCGTCGCATCCGGCGGGGAGACCGAGGGCACGAGGAACGCTCCGGCTGCCACTTCTGCCCCCGACGACTTCTGAGAGCCGCTAAAGAAAGGATACTGACATGGTTTCGTCACCGAACTACGAGCGCCTCAAGGTGTTCATGGAGGCCGCCAAGGCCAACCAGAGCCTCGACGCCTGGAACGCCGACCACAAGAAGACCATGCAGGGCTTCGCGGACGCCATCGAGCGCCTGACGACCTACCGCGCGGGCCACGGCTTTACCGGCGAGACCGGCAACGCCATGAACGACTGGGTCGAGCAGTCGATCAGGCGCATTGAGGGCTACCGGGCGCGCTACGAGCGCGGACACAGCACCTACCAGCAGGGCAGAGACGTCATGGCGTCAGCTCTGCGTGAGGCCGAGACGATCTCGCCGGATCTGTTGGATTCCAAGACCGAGGCTATGCGCGACAGCTGGGTCGTGGCTGTTCCTTCCGATCAGCCGGGCGGTGGCATCAATGTCTCCCCCATTAACA
Source organism: Schaalia odontolytica (assembly GCF_024584435.1). Lineage (GTDB taxonomy): Bacteria > Actinomycetota > Actinomycetes > Actinomycetales > Actinomycetaceae > Pauljensenia. Next base: position 2,269,701 of record NZ_CP102197.1, on the reverse strand, counting down.
CACGTTTCACCACAGGCGCGGCCTACGTCGAGGCGGTCGAGGCTCAGGCCAACGCCCAGCGCGAGGCCGCCGCCGAGCGCGTGCTCAACATGGTCAACTCCCTCACCTCCAAGCTCGGTACCAGGATGAAGCGCGGCGATCATCCGGATCCCTCCTCTCCGAAGGGGCCGGGCAACGATACGGAAAACGGTTCACGAGGCGATGGCCAGGGTGCTGATTCCGGCTCAGGAACTAGGCCCGGTAGTGGCAGCAATCCCGGTTGGGGGTACTCCCCCTCCGATGGTTATGGTCGTCAGGCGGGGCGTAGTCCGTCGTCGGGTGCGTATCCGGGTGGGTTTGATCAGCCGTGGTTGAGTGAGGCTGATGCTGCTGCTGCGCGTAATCGGACGATTGCGTCTGGTGCGCTACCAACGCAGGAGCCTGCGTATGGTGAGGTGGGGTCTCGGACGAATCCGATTACGGATCCGCAGGATTTGATGGGGACGGATTTGTTGCATACGCGGGTTAATGGGACTGCGTATCGTAACGGTGTGGTGGGCGGTCACACGCCTGCTCCGCCGGCTGATGTGGATCATCCGTTGTGGCGCCTCAACGGTGGCGCCGCGTCGTCTGACTCGTCTGTGGCCGGTCGCCTGGGCGGCGCGGGCGTGCTGGGTGTGGGCGGCCTGGGCCTGCGTGGCGCTGCCCGCATGGGGTCGGGCTCCCTGGGTTCCGCCGGCGGCCTGGGTACTGCCGGGCTGCGCGGCATGGGCGGCGCGGGTGCTGCCGGGTTGCGTGGCATCAGTGGTAGTACGGGCGCCGGTGGCGCGGGCGCTGCTGGTTTGAAGGTTGGCTCGTATTCGGGGTCGGGTTTTGGCTCGTATAAGCCGCCTGCTGGTGTTGCTGGTGCTAATGGTGTGGCTGGTTCTGGTGCTGCTGGGTCTTCTGGTGTGACGGGGACGACGGGTGCTGGTGGCGCGGGTGGCGCCGCGGGTGCTGCTGGTCGTGGTGGCGCTGGTGCTGGTGGCTTCATGGGTGGTGGTGCTGGTGCTGGTGCGGGTGCTGGTAAGCAGGATAAGAAGTCGCGTCGGCGTAAGTATGTGGCGTTTAGGTTTGAGGATGAGGATGAGGATGGTCTGCCTGCGGGTTATGTGAATCCGATGTCTCAGACGTATGGGTCGGATAAGGATATTGCTCCGGCCAAGCGCGCTGATGATGGTTGGGATCCTCGCCAATGGTGAACCCAAACCATGTGGACCTGAACCATGATGGTGGCGCGTCCCGTTTGCCTCGCGTTTGTGTGGGGTGGGCGGGGCGCGCCGCGCGCGCCCTGACCACTGTGTTGTCCGCGTCCGTGTTGGCTGCGGGTGCTCTCACTGTGGCGCCTGCTCCTGCGCGTGCGGAGGATGTGATTACGACGCAGGAGTACTTCTCCTACTACCACCTGGATACTGCCCGGGCGAAGGGGTACACGGGTAAGGGCGTAACCATCGCCCTCATCGACGGACCGGTGGACACCAGTGCGCCGGAACTCAAGGGCGCCAACATCACGGATAAGAGCCGCTGCACCATCGAGGCGGTTCCGAACGATAGAAGCCACGGAACCGCCATGGCCTCCTACCTGGTCGCACCCGCCTACGGCGTCGCACCCGACGCGACCCTGCTCACCTACCAGGTATCCACGAGCGAATCAAAGTCTGCGGGATCATGCGATATCGGTGGCAACAGACTTGATACCTACGACCAGATTATCAACCAGGCCATCGACGACGGCGCCCAGATCATCTCCATCTCCGTAGCGGCACGTGAAGACGATGAAGCCATCAAGTGGGCGATTGCTCGAGCGATGAGCCGGGGTGTCATCATCGTCAACTCCGCGGGCAACACCGGCGCCGACAACAACGCCAACCAGTTGAGCCGATGGTCAGGCGTGGTCGGGGTCTCCGCGATTGCTGCCGACGGTTCCTTCGCCGACTACTCCTCGTGGGGCAACGGCGTGACCACCGCAGCATTCGGGGAACCCTTCACCGGCCGCGATTACGAGACGGGACGGATCAAGACCACCTTCGGCACGTCAAACGCCGCAGCGATCACTTCTGGGATGTTGGCGCTCGCGCGTCAGAAGTGGCCCGACACCACCGCCAACCAGATCCTGCAGGTCCTGACCCACACGGGTCTGAACCCCAACCATGAATGGAACAAGTACACCGGCTACGGGGCAATCAACCCCAGTGCGTTGGTGAACACCGATCCCTCCCAGTACCCCGACGAAAACCCCCTGGCCCAAAAGCAGGGGGGATCGAGTCCGACGGCCCAAGAGGTCCAGGACTACGGCGACGGACTCATCGCCCCAGACGAGCTCCCCGCCGATGCCTCCTACGCCTACAGGGGAACAGACGAGTTCCTCCTGCGCGATCCGGACACTAAGGCCACCATCCACCTGGGCACCAGCCCCAGGTACCACCGCAAGTGATGATGGCACGGCAGATTCTCGGCGTGTGTGTGCCCCGCCTGTCTCGCGTTTGTGTGGGGTGGGCGGGGCGCGCCGCGCGCGCCCTGACCACGCTCTTCTCCGCGTCCGTGTTGGCTGCGGGTGCTCTCGCTGTGGTGCCTGCTCCTGCGCGTGCGGAGGATGTGATTACGACGCAGGAGTACTTCTCCTACTACCACCTTGATACTGCTCGGGCGAAGGGGTACACGGGCAAGGGCGTGACCATCGCCCTCATCGACGGAACCGTCGACACCAGTGCGCCGGAGCTCAAGGGCGCGAACATCATCGACAAGAGTACCTGCGTTCCGAACTCCTCTCCCGAGGCCAAGGGGCACGCGACACTGATGGCATCCCTCCTGGTCGCGCCCAACTACGGGGTCGCACCCGACGCCACGCTGCTCACCTACTCCTCCTCGTCAACAACCGACAGTTCCGACGGCAACTGCTTCACCGGCGGCAAGGTACTCGACTCTACTTCTGCGCTCATCAATCGTGCCATTGACGACGGTGCCCAGATAATCTCCTATTCTCGCGGCTCGGATGATCACGAAGACGAAATGAAATGGGCAATAGCGCGCGCCATGGACCAAGGAGTCATCGTCGCCGCAGCCGTCGGTAATAACAGGACCGACGAGAACGAGGACGGATTACAGTGGTGGTCCGGAGTGGTCGGTGTCTCCGCGATCAAGAGCGACGGTTCCTTCGCCGACTACTCCTCCTGGGGCAACGGCGTGACCACAGCAGCGCTCGGCGGCCCCGTCACAGTGCGCGACTATACCTCAACGGGACAACCTCAGGCGCAGACACAGGGAACATCAGTCTCCACCCCACTTGTCGCAGGCATGCTGGCGCTCGCGCGTCAGAAGTGGCCCGACGCCACCGCCAACCAGATCCTGCAGGTCCTGACCCACACGGGTCTGAACCCCAACCACGAGTGGAACAAGTACACCGGCTACGGGGCAATCAGCATCAGCGACCTGGTGAACACCGATCCCTCCCAATACCCCGACGAAAACCCCCTCGCCCAGAAGCAGGGAGGCTCGGCCCCCACGGCGCAGGAGGTCCAGGACTACGGCGACGGCCTGATTGCCCCGACATCCGATGCTTTCAGCGACTCCTACACCTACCGCGGTACCGATGAATCGGTCCTACGTCTATCCGACAACAGCTCAGTTCCGATTCACCTGGGCACCAGCCCCAGGTACCACCGCAAGTGATCGCGACACGCCCCCGTTCCGGTGCCCCCGCCTCGCTCCGCACTCGTGTGGGATGGGCGGGGCGCGCCGCGCGCGCCCTGACCACGCTCGTGTCCGCGTCCGTGTTGGCGGTGGGTGCTCTCGCTGTGGTGCCTGCTCCTGCGCGTGCGGAGGATGTGATCACGACGCAGGAGTACTTCTCCTACTACCACCTGGATCAGGCTCGGGCGAAGGGGTACACCGGCAAGGGCGTGACCATCGCCCTCATCGACGGACCCGTCGACACCAGCGCCCCCGAACTCAAGGGCGCCAACATCACGGATAAGAGCCGCTGCACCATCGAAGCATCACCGAGAGACAGAGGTCACGGAACCGCCATGGCCTCCTACCTGGTGGCTCATGATTACGGCGTCGCACCCGACGCAACCCTGCTCACGTACCAGATTTCAGCTTCAAGTTCTCACTCGGCGGGTTCGTGCGAGGTAGGCGGGGAGAGGCTCGATACTATTGCTCAGCTCATCAATCAGGCCATCGATGACGGAGCTCAGATCATCTCCTTGTCACATGGCGCTTCCGATGACAGCGACGATCTGAAATGGGCTATCGCTCGCGCGGTAAGTGGGGGAACGTTCGTTGTTGCGTCTGCAGGTAACAATGGCCGTGACGACAACGACACCCACTTGTCTCGGTGGTCAGGCGTCGTTGGTGTCTCGGCGATCAACAAGGACGGCACATTCGCCGACACCTCCTCCTGGGGCAACGGCATCACCACCGCCGCGCTCGGAGAACCCTTTACCCGCAGGGATTACGAAACCGGACAGAACGTCGTTACAAACGGCACCTCTAACTCAACGGCAATCATCTCGGGTATGTTGGCGTTGGCGCGTCAGAAGTGGCCCGACGCCACTCCCAACCAGATTCTCCAGGTCCTGGTGGCGACCGGCCTCAACCCCAACCACGAGTGGAACAAGTACACCGGCTACGGGGCAGTCAACCCCAGTGCATTAGTGAACACCGATCCCTCCCAGTACCCCGACGAGAACCCCCTGGCCCAAAAGCAGGGCGGGTCGAGTCCGACGGCGCAGGAGGTCCAGGACTACGGCGACGGACTCATCGACCCAACGTACACCGTGCTCGGCGAATCCTATACGTACCGGGGCGCCGACGAAAAAGTGCTTCAACTCGCCGACACCGGTAAGAAGATCACCATCCACCTGGGCACCAGCCCCAGGTACCACCGCGAGTAGGCGCGCACCCTCGCCCGCTCAGGCATCCGCCGCCCCGGCTGGGCGGCACCCCTACCCCAGCTGGGCGCCGCCTACCGCCTGTGGTAGCGCGGGCTGGCCCCCAGGTGGGTCGGGTAGCCGTGCCTGGCGCGCAACGCGATGTACTCGTCAAAACCCAGGTAGGCGTAGGAATCATCCCCCGCGATGCGGCTCGGATCCACCACGCCGTCGGCGTAGTCCTGGACATCCCGGCGGGAGGGCACGGGCTCGGCCCCCTTGTCCATGAAGGGGTTCTCGTCCGGGAAACGCGTCGGATCCGTCGTCAGCATCGCGTACGGATCCACCGCCCCGTACCCGGTGGACGGGTTCCACTTCCCGCCGCCGCCTCCCACGCCCGTGCGCGCCAGGCCCTGCATGATCTGGTCCCCCGTCGCCCTGGGCCACCGCTGCATCGACAGCGCCAGGGACGCCGCGACCACCGGGGTCGCATAGGACGTGCCCCACCCCCGGTAGCGCTGGCCATCGGTCGCGGAACGGTAGTTCGGCCTGGCCAACGCGGCCGTGGACACCGGGTCTCCCCCGTTCGAATACGAGGCCGTCGTTCCGTCCTCCTCGATCGCGCCCACGCCCACGACGCCCGACCACGCGGGCAGCCACTCCGCAGAGTTACGCACGCCGTCGTTGCCCGTACACGCCACGACGGGGACCTTCCGCGTGATCGCCCGAGCCAGCGCCCACCGCATCCCCTCGTAGCTGCTCGGATAGCTCGACGACGTCGTGATCACGTCCACCCCGTCATTCAGCGCGGACTCGATCAACAGCGCCAGGTCCGAGCGCCCGCGACCCCAGTCGCCAATTGCGCAATCCGACCCGGCCTGATCCCCGTCGAACGAGAGCCTGTAGGACCTCAGGTGCGCCCCCGGCGCGACCCCGAAATCGGGGGCGACCATGACCTGGGCGATCACCGTGCCGTGGTCCCAATACTTGTCCTGCGACTGAACCGAACAGGGCTTGGAATCCTCGATGCTCGCCCCCGTCAGCTCCGGGATGCGGGTGTTCACGGGTCCGTCGATCAGGGCGATCGTCACCCCCCGTCCCGTGTATCCCGCCGAGTGGATCTTCCCCAGCGAGTAGTAGGCGTAAAAGGGCTGCTCGGCCGCCGTGATAGCGGGATCCGCCGCCGAGGCCGGGGCGGCCGGGACCACGACCGCGGCAACCGCCGCCGCCACGGCGGCTCCCCCGACCATCGCACGGCGCCACCGGCGCCTCGTGTGCTCACTCATGTGTCCCTGCCTTCGTGTCTTCGCGGTGCGTAACGCGCCATTTTATCACCCGGTCAACTCCCCGGGAAAGACCTGTCGCAGGCGCGGCCCGCACCCGGAATCACGGTTCACCTACGGGACGGTCACGCACGTCGTCACGGGGGCCGACTCTCGGCCTGACGCATCCACGACCACGCTCACCGTCAGGCAATTCTCGCCGCTCACGGCCGTCGTTGTCAGGCTGTTGCGGCGCATCGTCTCGGCCACCACGGCCTCGCCCGGGCGCGTCAGCACGTACTTGAACGCGAGCTGATCCGCCCGGAACTGCGCCTGGCGGGGAACATCCCACTCCCACAGGATCTCCGCACCGACCTGGGTCGCGCGCACCTCGCCAACCGCGTCGGGGGGCGCCCCGCCCGGGTCAGCCACCGTGCCGGTCGCGCCGCCCGTCTCCTCGCCCGAGGGCTCGCCTCCCCCGCCCACGTGGACGGCGTGCCCGCCGCCCGTCAGCATCGCCACCACCAGGCCCGCCGTCGCCACCACCATGACGAGGGCCAGCAGCGGAAGCACCCACACCGGGCGCTTCGACTCCCCCGCGCCCAGGCCGGTCCGCCCGGTCGTCGAGTTCCCGTCCCATGCCTCGTTCGAGACGGGCGCGGCGCCGTCGGCGAAGCTCCCGCGCCTGGTGCGCGTGCGCTCCGCATCCAGGGCGGCGCCCGCAGGGCGGGCCAGCGCCGAGGAGGACACCCCAGACGAGGCCACGACGCTGAGCTTCATCTCCGTGACCGGACGATGCATCTCACGCTCGATCGTCTGCAGGGCGTAGCCCAGGGCAGCGGCCGAACCGAAGCGATTCTCCGGATCCAGGCTCATGGCCCGCCGGATCACCGCGGTCACCGCATCCGGCACGCCCGGACGATCAATGCGCGACACGCGCCCCGCGGCCACGCGCTGGGCAACCGCCTTCGCCGAGTTATCCCCGTCGGGAACCTCGAAGGGCGACCGACCCATCAGGAGCGTCCACAGGGTAGCGCCGAGCGCCCACACGTCCTGCGTCGGGTGCGCCCGCGCCGTGCCCGCGATCTGCTCCGGGGGAGCCCACATCACCGAGAAACCGTCGCGCCCGCCCCGCGGGTCCGTGCCCACCGGCTCGGCCACGCCGAAGTCCGTGAGAACCGGCGACCCGAAGGCGTTGATCATGATGTTGCTGGGCTTGATATCGCGATGCACGTAGCCCGCGCGGTGCAGCATCTCCGCGCCGCCGCACATGCGGATCACCATCGACAGCGCCCGGTCGGCGGCCATCGGATTAGCGCGCACCTGATCGAGGATGTTCGCGACCGGGCAATACTCCATGACCAGGAACGGGCGACCATCCGGGGTGCGACCCGCCCCGTAGAGCTGGGCGACCGCGGGGTGACCGGACACGAGCGCCATCACGTCGGCCTCGCGGGCGATCCCCGCCTCGCCGTCGGCCCCCCGATCCCGGCGCGCCACCTTCACGGCAACGTCACGGCTGGGCAGCTCCTGACGGCACAGGTACACGTCCGCGAAGCCGCCCGACCCCAGGGGACGAATCCACTGGTAGCCCGGCAGCACCGGGACCATTCCGACGCGAGCGTCACTGTCCATCAGCGTTTCCCTTTCCTCGTGCCCGCCAACCTCGAGGCCAGCGGACGGCGCGTACGACCCGAGGCAGCCTGGCGGCGCGCCCGGCGACGCCAGCGCAGCGACTTCAGCGACAGGGCGGCGCGCACGCGCGCCAACACGGACACCGACGACGCCCACTGCCGACGCAGCTCATCGACGTCGCTCCACGCCCGCTCGGCGTCCTCCTCGCGCGCCCCGCCCGAGGCGAAGTCGGCGACATCGGCCCGGCGGGCCACCGTGACGACGCGGGGCACCTTGCCGGAGAACAGCGACCAGCCGGGCACGCGCACGTCCGCCGCCGAACGCTTGCGGGCCGCCCGCGGCTTGCGGCCCTTGCCCGCCTGCGTGTCCTGGCCGGGCTCGCCTCCCTCAGCCTGCTCTTGCTCCTGCTCGGGGCTCCACTGCGAGGCCAGCGCCCACGCGACCTCCTGGCGGGTCAGGTGCGACTCGACCACCAGACCGGAGTCGATCGCGGTGTCCACCAGCTCATCCCACGACCCACGCACCGCCTGCGCGGCCCCCAGCCGGCGGCGCACCGAGCGGCGGCGGGCCTTGAGCAGGAGAACCAACAGGACGGGTCCGAGCAGCACCAGGACGGACAGGGACACCGAGCCGATCAGCATCCACGGGATGTGCAGCCCGCTCGGATCCTGCGGGTCGGTGGCCTGGTCGCGCGTGGCGGGGGGCAGCTCCACCGGCGGCTCCGGAGGCTCGGGCGGCTGCAGAACCTGCGGCTTGGGCACCGACTTAGGCTTGTTGATCTTCGTGGTGGGCTGCTGGTCGCGCGGAGGCGTCGGGTCGAAGGTCGCCCAACCCACGCCCGGGAACTCCACCTCGACCCAGGCGTGCATGTCGGAGCCCGTCAGGTCCACGCTGCCCGAGGCGCCCTCGCGATACGCGCCCATGACGACGCGGGCGGCGATCCCCTGGGAGTGAAGCATGAGCGCCATCAGGGTCGCGTACTGCTCGTCGTCCCCGACCAGTATGTCCGCCCCGATCATGCGCTGAATGCGATCCTGGGACGAACCCGGGCGCGAGTCGATCGTGTCCTCGTTGGAGTAGAAGCCCTCCGTGTGCAGGTAGGACTCGATCGCGCGCGCCTTCTCCAGGTCCGAGCGCGCCGTCGAGGAGTGCTCGGAGGCCAGGGTATCCACGTCCTTCGGGACGTTCGTGTCTCCGCCCGCGTAGCGCTGCGCGTCCACGCTGGCGTACTCCGGGTCCTCGTGGGCGCGCGGCATCGACGTGCTCAGCGAGTAGTTCATCTGGCCCGCGGGGCCGGTCGTGAGCGCGGTCTCGGCCCACAGGTCGTAGTTCAGGCCCTTCTGCTGGGCGGCCGACTCCGCGTTCGCCGGATCGAAGCGCAGGACGGACACCTCGCCGATCGTGGGCACCCACGGCCCCAGCAGCCCGGAGGTGGACACGCTCGTCTCGGTCTGCGCCGTGTCGGCGCTGCGGCCGGGGATCGTCGAACCCACGCGCCGGTATCCGGCCGTGCCGTCCTCGTTGGCCACCCCCATCCCGAAGGTCGTCCCGTCGTAGACGTCCATGGCGCCCAGGCGCACGCGCGACTCCTTGGGCATGTTGGACACGCGGATCAGGGAATCGTTCTCCAAGTCCTTGTTGTAGTGGCGGTAGCTCGACAGCGGCGAGGGGTACTCGCGGGCGTCCACGGGAGGCTCCACGAAGTCGCGCCCCACCAGGCGATCCGAGGCCGCTGGCCCCAGGAGAGCGCCCGCGGGGATCGCGGCCGCCGCCATCACGGCGACCATCAGCGCGCCCATGCCCACGCGCCACCACACGTGCACGACCTGGCGGGAGGACCCTCCCATCGTCGTCGACGCCGACGTGGTCGACGAGGCCATGCCGATGACGATGTCCGCGCCCGAACGGGCCCTCGTGATCGCCGAGGCCCACGACCACCAGATGATCAGGCCAAGCCACCACACGGCCACGAAGACGATGCCCGGCGCCTTGGCGGTGGGACCCCACATGGTCGCGACCCCGCCGGCGACGACCAGGGCCACGGACCCCCACATGGGGTGCCCGAAGCGCACCGTCACGACGCCCGCGACGGCCGAACACACCAGGCACGTCATCCACGGCACCAGCGCCGGCCCCACGTACGAGGCCGCGGGCGGGGTGAGCGTCAACAGATCCTTCCACGACTCGACCGCGCCGATCACGAGAGTCTGGATGGTGCGGGAGGTGGGAATCACGCCCCAACGGGTCGTCTCGCGCAGCGCCGCCGCCCCGCCGAACAGGAAGTACGAGGCCACGACGCCGGCCGTGATGGACAGGAGATCCCAGCGCCACCGGAAGGCTGCCCACGCGAGCGCCAGGCCCACGGCGACACCCGCGGCGGCCGCGATGGCCCCCTGGCCTGCGCCGAACACCGCCTCGAAGGAGGCGACCGGCCCGACGAACAGGAGCGCAAGGACGGCCAGGGACCACGAGGGCATGGCGGCGCGGCGAGCCGACGCACCCATCGTCGTCTCCTGCGCGGAGGATCGACCGGAGCGCACGGGGGCCGCCCCGCGAGAGCGCGCGTTCACACCGACACCCCCCGCGAGACCAGCATTGGAAGGTCCTCCAGCGACGGGCAGTCGATGATCACGCCGCGCGTGATCTTCCGGCGCCTCCTCGCCCGACCGGGCACAACACGAATGACGGACACGGACACGTCGATCGGCGCGATGTTGGCCAGGCGCGCCGCCTCCTCGTCATCCACGCTCTCGCCCACCACGATGGACAGGACCGAGATTCCGCCTCGCTCCATCACGCAGCGGCGAACCACCCCGGCGAAGTCCGATCGCGTCGAGGTCTCCATCTCCGAGAGCGCGTCGAGCATCGCCACGGGCCTGCTCGTGGGAATCCACTCGTCCGCCGTGTGCATCGACACGGTGCGCGCCTCACCCGATCCGGCGATCGCCAGGGACGCGGCCACTGACACGGCCGTCTCGAAGGAACGTCGATCCCACGAGTCAATCCTCGTGTCCAGCACCACCATGTGGTGGGAGCGGTGGGTCTCCTCGAACTGGCGCACGATCAGGCGCCCGTAGCGAGCCGTTGACGGCCAGTGAACGGAGCGGCGGTCATCCCCCGGCTCGTAGTCGCGCAGGGCATGAAAGGACACGTCCGAGCTGGTCAGCTTCTCGCTGGCCACGCCCTCGACATCCATCTGCATGCCCGTCGCATCGAAGGAGAAACGCACCGTCGGCGGGTGCACGTGCACGAGGATCGGCTCGTCCCACTCGCGCACGCGGCGCAGCAGGCCCAGCCCGTCCATGCGCACGGTACGCGCGGGACCCACCAAGATGACCCCGCGGCGCTTGGTCATGACGGAGAACGCCTCGTTCCAGGTCCCGTTTCCTGCGATCGGGGGGACCATGAACTCACCGCTGCCTCGCCCGATCGCGACCTCGACCAGCGTCGCCCCCGAGCGGCGCGCCGACTCGTTGAGCACCCGAACCCGTCCAACCGCCACCTGGCCCGCGACGATCCTGTCGCTGGCCATGCGCAGCGACACGGACAGGGGCGAGGGCGAGGCCACCGACGCGATCGCCACGGCGAGGCCGACCAGGCCCATCACCGCCACGATGAAGCCCTCGATCCATCCGAAGACCACCGAGGCCACGACGCCGGCGACGAGGGCCGCGCTCACGGACCAACCCACCGGCGTCAGCACCCCGAGCCAGCGCGCCGCCACCTCGTATCCGGGCATCGCGCGCAGGCGCGAGCTCACCGCGCGCGAGAAGCCGCGGAGCATTCGACGCAGTCCCTTCACGCTCACCCCTTGGGTCGGCACTCGCCGACGATGTAGTTGCCGGCGTTGAAGGCCGCCTCCGAGCCCGCCTTCGTCGCGACCCGGGACGGGATCGGACCGGGACCGTTGACGGTGACCTCCTCGGTGGCGTTATCGCTGTCGGAGCGGACCGTGCAGACGTGCGTCACGGAGGAGCCCGTCCATCCGGGCGCGCTCAGCGAGAAGGTGTGGCAGTCACCGCCGCCAAAGTGTTTCTCTCCGCCCTGGCAGGCGGCCACCCACGTCGCCGCGACGTCCAGCTTCGTGACGACCGACGGGTGCTTTGGCATGGTGGTCTCACCCGCCGAGTTGACGGCCGTGACCGTCGCCTCGTAGTAGCCGCCCTGGGCGAGGCCGGAGAAGGTTGCCTCCGTCGCCCCGCCCGAGACGACCTGCGTCTGCGAGCCCAGGCTCACTCGGATCTGGCTGACACCGGGGTTGGCGGGCACCGAATCCCAGCGGACCGTGGCGCTGTTCGTTCCGACGTTGGTGATCGACACACCGACCTGCGAGGGCTTGCCCGTGGGGGCGGCGCTGGCCGAGACGACGCTCGACACGGCCGGCCTGCCTCCCACGCCGAGTCCGGTCTGGCAGAAGTACACGGTGTGCGTCTGCCAGCTGTCGACCCGAATCGACGTACCGTTCGTGATCGGTTGGCCGCCCGCGCACGTGTCCTCGCTCCACGCGTAGCGCAGCGTCAGGCTCCCCGCGTCGAAGCCGTTGCCCGGGACGACCGCCAGGCCATCCACGCGCAGCTCCATTCCCCCGCCGGTGCCCGACAGCCGCGGTGGCGCGATCGGGGCGGGGGTCGTGGCGACACTCGTCGACGCGTACGCCGGTGCCGAGGTGTCCCGGTCGGAGTTGCTGAGGGTCACCGTCACCGGGAGGTTTGCGCCCGGTTCCACGTTGGGAACATCCACCTGCGTTGCCCCGGCCGGCGCTTGGACGGTAGTATTCCCCACCGTCACGGTGGTCGGGCCCCAGCCCCTGCCACCCGACGCGCCAACTTGCCAACTCACAGTGACGACCGCGCGGGAGGAGTTGTGCGGATCCACGTTCGTCGCCGAGGCGGACACTGCTTGAGCCACGTCCGGCGCGCCGTGCGGATAGTTCGCCGCGCCGGGGGACGGGACCGAGGGGGTTTCGGCGCCGTTGTGCGCCTGAATGCTCACCGTGTACATCTCGCCGTTGCGCAGGCCGTCGAGCCGCTTGTGGGTCTCCCCTGGGCCCGCCGTGTAGGTGTAGGTCTTTCCACTCGTGTTACCCGCGACGTTGATCGTGTAGCTCTTGATCGGAGACCCGTTGTTCTTCGGGGCGCTCCAGGTGATGTCCAGGGCCGAGTCGGCCCCCGTTACGGTGGGTGCCGCCATCTGCTCGGGCGCCACGTCGATCAGCACCTGGGCCGATGGCGCCGAGGGGTCGGATGTGCCCGCCTCGTTGTGCGCGACGACGGTGAACCTGTGGTACTCCCCATTCGACAGTCCCGTGACCTGCACGCCGGGGTTGTGCGTCTTGAAGGTCTCACCGGAGTTCAGGTCGGTGACCGTGTAGCCGGAGATCGTGCCGCCGTTGGGGGCACTCGCCTCGAAGGTGATGAACGCGGTGCCCGGACCGTAGGCCGTGGCCACGACATTCTCGGGGGGATCGGGGCGATCCAGGACCTTGACGATGACGCGCCCCTGGACGACGCGATCGGGGTCGTTCGTGGCGTCCATGACGCGGTAGACGACGATCATGTCGCCGTGGAAGCCCGCCTTGGGCGTGACCAGCAGCGTGTTTCCGTTGCCCGAGGCGGTTCCCTGCCCCACGTGCACGGAGGCGTCCAGGACCACGAGCGGCTCCGGGAAGGGGTTGGTCGTGTACTCCGCCAGGTTCACTTCCGCGGTTTGCCCGGCGTTGATCTTGACGCGCGCGTCCGTGGTGGTCACCAGCGGCTTCGAGGACTTCACGATCGTCACCGGGATGTCGGCGCTGACCGCGCCGGACCCGTCATCCACGCTGACCGTGATCGCGCCGACCGGCCCCTTGGGCTGGTCCTTCTTGCCCGACACCGTCATGGCGTGCCCGTCGAGCGACACGTCCACGCCTCCGGGCACCTTCGTCACGCGGTAGTCGAAGGAGCTCTTCGCCTGGTCGTCGGGGTCGTCGACCATCTGGGTCAGGTCCACGGTCACCGACTCGCCCTGGCCGATGACGATCGGGGTGGGCGTCAGGCGCGGCGGCAGGTTACGGGCCGGCTGAATCGTGATCGGGATCGTGAGGGTGGCCGAGAGCGCGGAGGCGTCGTCCGCCCCGCCGTCGCGCACCGTGAAGGACACCGAGGCCCGGCCCGAGGCATCCTCTGGGGCGCTGAGCACCAGGTGGGTTGCATCCTGCAGGGTCACCGAATTCAGGCCGCCGCTGGAGGCGACGGAACCGGCGTCGGTGATGACCGGGGAACGCGAGCGGTCGCGCACGAGGACATAGTCGCCGATGTCCAGGGTCAGCGTGGACCCGGCTCGCATCGCCACCGGGACGCGCGCGGTATCCAGGCGCGGGGCCAAAAGGTCCGTGCCCGGAACGGTGACGACGGCACTCGCGCTCAGGCCGTCGGGGTCGGTCGCCGTGTAGACGACGAGGCGTCGGCGGGCATCGGGGGTGATGGACAGGTTCTGCCCGGACACGCTCACGCTCGAGGCGTCGGAGGACACGCTGAGCGCGTCGATCGTGCCGTCGGGATCCTCGTCGTTGGCCAGCACGGCCACGCTCACGGGCTTGGAGTCGGAGGGCAGGTCGGCCACCGATACCACGTCGTCGCGGGCGATCGGAGCGCGCAGCGGCGCCTCGGCGTCCACCGTCACGGTCAGCTGCCCCTGGGCGCGTCCCCCGCGTCCGTCCTGAATCTGGAAGGCGACGACGAAGACTCCGTTGGAGTCGGGGGCCTTGACGGTGACCGCTTCCTCGGCCACGGACACGGCTGCCGCCGGGTTGGACACCGTCACGGTGGCCGGGTCGGTCTCCACGGACAGCGCGTCGCCGTCCGCGTCCAGGTCGTTGGCCAGCACGTTGACGCGCACCTCGCGCCCCGGGCGCACCGTCACCGAGTCCGGGACGGCCGTCGGATTGTGGTTCTCGGATCCGGGCGGAGCGATGCCCACGCGCACTCGGGCGCGCCCCTGGACGCCGAGGCGGTCCTCGACGATGTAGGAGAAGGTATCCGTGCCGGTCGCGTCGTCGCTCGGCGTGTATTCCAGCCACTCGGTGCCCAGGACGACGCTTCCCTTCGCCGGTGGCTGATCGATGCCGACGAGGGCAACGGAGTCGCCGTCCGGGTCGATGCCCGTCAGGGGCACCGGGATGCGGCTCATCTGCCCCTGGACGGCCCAGGCGCTCAGCGGCTTGGGCACGGGAGCGCTGTTCGCGGCGCTTGCGGCCACGATCTCGAAGGTGACGGTCGTGGTCGCGCGGTTGCCCGCCGAGTCGACGACCGTGTAGCTCACCCGCACGACGCCCGGCTCCGAGCCCGCGGCCAGGCGCACCTGGTTCCCGGTGACAAAGACTCGGCCCAGCTCCGACCCGGCCAGGACCTCCACGTCGGGGTCGAGGCTCAGCGACAGGCCGATCGGCGAGCGGTCGTTGGCCAGGACGCTCACCGAACCGATGTCGTCGGCGCGCACCTTCGCCGAATCGGGCGCCGCCTGGGGAGGCTGCTCCTCGCTCTGCGCCTCGGTTGGGATGACGCTGACCTGCGCGGTGGCCGAACCGGAACCGTTAGACACCGTGTACGTGAAGGAGGTGACGTCGGTCAGACCACCGGGGGCGGTGACCCTCAGCAGGTGACGCTCGATCAGGGTCACCTCAAGGCCGGACTTGGCGGGCACGTCGATCGACTGCACGACCAGGACGCCGCCCGACGGATCCGTGTCGTTGGCGAGCGGGGCGACGAGGGAGGCGCCGCCGCTGGGAAGCACCGACAGGTCGTCCTCCGCGATCGGCAGGGCGTTCGTGTCATCGGCGACGACGTCCACGCGGATCACGCCCACCGTCGTGGAGGGCCCGTCCGAGACCGTGTAGGTGAACTGGAAGGATCCGGGCACGGACCCGGTGAAGGTCAGCGTCCCGCGCGCCAGGTCCGCGGACACGGAGGTGCCGACCGGCGGGGCGCCCGCCGCGACGAGGGACAGGGGGTCGCCGTTGGGGTCGGTGTCGTTCGAGACGGGGTCGAGGATGAGGGGCTCGCCCACCCGCGCGACGTAGAAGTCCGCCCGCGCCACGGGAGGCACGTTGCCAGCCTCCTGCACGCTCACCTGCAGGTCGCCCACCGTCTCGGCGCGCCCGTCGGAGAGGGTGACGCTCACGGACTTCACCCCGACGCCCGACCCCAGGTCGCGGATCTGGACGGTGCCGTCCTCGGAGAACTGAGCCGACATGCCGTCGGGCGCGCTGACCTCCTTGAGGAAGAACTGGTCGCCGTCGGGGTCGATCCAGTCCGACAGGAGGTTGTATTCGACCTGGGCGTTCGCCCCCACCTTGATGACAGGGTGCTTCATCTGCCGGGGTCCCTCGTTCTGGCTCCACGGGTGGATCGTCACCTTCACGTTCGCCGTGGCGCCCGCGAGGCCGTCCGAGGCCTCGTAGGTGAAGGACGTGGAACCCGCGGTCATGGTCTCCGGCACGTCCGTGATCTGCAGGGCGCGCCCTCCCCTGGTGCGCGCGATCGTGCCGAACTCGGGTTCGGACACGGCCCGCGCCGTGAGAACGTCGCCGTCGTCGTCGGAGTCGTTGTCCAAAACGGGCAGCATCGTGGAGCGGCCTGGGCGGATGCCGAACTCGTCATCCACGGCCTCGGGCGGCGTGTTCTTGTCGTTGTGCTCCGGCTCCGAGACCTGCTCGCGCTGGTCGGGGGTGGGCGTGTCCTCTTCTTCCTGCTCCTCGGTGGGGATCTGATCCCAGTTGTTGACCACGACCATGTTCTTGTCGGGGAGCCACAGCGTGCCCGTCGAGACGTCGTTGAGGACGATGCGCGTGCGGTTCGTGCGGAAGACCGCGGAGGCGGCCTCGGCGAGGGTCGGCACCGTCTGGGCCTGGTTGCGAGACGCGTCCGTGCAGGCGCGAACGAACGCGCCCGAGCCGGCCCACGCGCCGTAGGCGCAGCCGCGGTGGAAGACCGGCGGGGCGGGCGTGCCCGTGAGCCCCTGGTCCGAGGCCGGCTGGCGCGTCACTCCCTGCCCGCTCAGGGGCACGGTCACGAGTTCGTCGCCGGTGGCCAGGAGAACGCCCGAGGCCTCGTCCCCGGGGGCCTGCAGGACCGCTCCGGTGATGTGGTCCTCGCCCAGGTCTCGCACCTTCCCGTCGGGAGTGACGAGGCTGTTGCCTCCCTGGTCGTAGATGACGGGCTTATCGCCGACCGCGGTGATCGAGAGGGGACCCGGCCCCTGGAATCCCTTGATCGTGGTGGTCTTGGAGCGCCACGTCTGGCCCTCCTGTTCCATCGTCACCAGCGTGGAGGAATCGGGAGAGTAGGCGAAGATCTTGCCCGAGCGGGACACGGTCACGACGGCGTCGCTGAGGTCCTTGGCTGCGGCGTCCTCGCGCGTGAAGGACATCGACGCGGGTTCGTCGGCCTTGCCAGCCCACAGGAGCCCCTCGTTGGGGTCGAGCACCGCCAGGACGGGTCCTCCCTGGACCTGGATCGCTTTCTCGGGCAGCGTCACCGCCTGCCCGATGGAGAAGGAGGTCGGCCGCACGGGGGAGACCGTGCGCGTCACGGCCTCTCCGAGCGTCACGTCCCCTCCGGCCTGGCCGATGTCGAAGGACGCGGATTTGACGGCGACGGTGCCGTCCAGCATGAGGGAGTCGTAGTTGAGGTGGCCCACGAGCTTGCGGTCCTGGTTCGTCACCCAGATGCCCCCGTCGTCGACGCTCACCTGGGTGACCTCGACGCCGCGGTAGACGACAGCGAGCACGCACAGCATCGCCGACACCACGAGAACGGCGATGGCAGGGATCCGCTTCGTCCAGGTGTTTCGCGATTGACGCGCCTTCTTCATGTCGATTCCTCAGTCTCGATGTGCGTCGTGTCCGGGCGTATCGGTACCCCCGGGCGAGTACGCGCTCACCCCAAGGATACACACCGACCAACCCTATGGATAAACCCGGGGAAGGACAAGAAGACCGTGCCCACGTGGGCGGCACCGAGCCGTTTTTTCGGCGGTGGGGCGCACGCCGGGGCACTTGCGAGAACCTGACCACAGTCGCGCATTTGACTCTCCGTGGGGCCGGGTCCGCTCTCCAGCGCGGCGAGGCCACCGAGGCTCGGCGCGCCGTCGCGTTCCCATCCCAGGTGGGCGCGGCCTCGCTCCCGGCGCTCCCCCCGGCCGCAGGTGAGGGCGCCCCGGGTTACGGTGGGGGCATGGCGAAAGAGAAGATCACGTTCCGCTGCAGCGAGTGCGGGTGGGTCTCACCCAAGTGGGTGGGCCAGTGCCGCGAATGCGGGGCGTGGGGAAGCGTCGATGAGGCCGGCGAGGCCTCCGGCGGCCCCCGGGCGTCCGCGACGACGCCACGGCGTCCCGCCCTGCCCATTGGCGAGGTCGACGGGGAGCGCGCGTCCCTGCGTTCGACGGGCGTGGGCGAGCTCGACCGCGTCCTCGGCGGGGGCATCGTCCCGGGGGCCGTGATCCTGCTGGCCGGGGAGCCCGGGGTGGGCAAGTCCACGCTGCTGCTGGACGTCGCGGCCAAGGCCGCGCGCACCGCCCGATCGGGCGGCCTCGGGCCGGTCCTGTACGTCACGGGAGAGGAGTCGGCGGCGCAGGTGCGCGGACGCGCGGAGCGCATCGGGGCCCTCGAGCCAAACCTCTTGATCGCGGACGAGACGGAGCTGGGAGTCGTCCTCGGCCACGTCCGCCAGTCGGCCCCCTCCCTGCTGATCGTCGACTCGGTGCAGACAATCTCCTCGGCTCAGGTGGAGGGCGGGGCGGGGGGCGTCGCCCAGGTGCGCGCCGTTGCCGCCTCCCTGATCCGTGTCGCCAAGGAGTCCGACCTTCCGACCATCCTCGTCGGCCACGTCACCAAGGACGGGGGGATCGCAGGCCCGCGAGTCTTGGAACACCTCGTCGACGTCGTGTGCCAATTCGAGGGGGATCGCCACTCGCGCCTGCGGCTGGCGCGCGCGGTGAAGAACCGCTACGGTCCCACCGACGAGGTCGGCTGCTTCGAGCTGACGGACTCCGGCATCTACGGGCTGGCCGACCCATCGGGGCTCTTCCTCTCGCGCACCGCTCGCGGGGTTCCCGGCACCTGCGCGACGGTGTCCCTGGAGGGGCGCAGGCCCCTGCCCACCGAGATCCAGTCCCTGGTTGCCCCCTCCTCCGGCGGGTCCCCCCGGCGCACCACCTCGGGCGTGGACCACGCGCGGGTCGCGATGATCCTCGCGGTCCTTCAGGCCAGGATCGGCGCCGACGCCTCGGGGGCGGACGTGTACGTGTCCACGGTCGGGGGTTCGCGCACCGTCGAACCCGCCATCGACCTGGCGATGGCCATCTCCATCGTGTCCTCGCTCAAGGGGGTTCCCCCTCGCCCGGACCTGGTTGCGGTCGGAGAGATCTCGCTGACGGGGGAGGTGCGCGCCTGCACGGGCACGCAGCGGCGGCTCGCCGAGGCGGCGCGCCTGGGCTTCTCCTGCGCGATCGTCCCCGCCCAGGGCAGCGAGGACCTGACCGACGCGTGCGGCATCACCGTGTTCACTGTCTCTGATTTGGCCACGGCGATTCGCGCCGCTTTCCCCACGGACTCGCAATAATAGGTAGCAAGCCTACTCATTTGGGAGGGAACCACATTGACGTCCGACGCAGCGATCCTTCGTGAAGCACTGCGCACAGTCGCGCCGGGAACGCCCCTGCGCGAGGGACTGGAACGGATCCAGCGCTCCCACACCGGTGCGCTCATCGTCCTGGGATACACGCCCGAGGTGCAGGCCATCTGTTCGGGAGGCTTCGACCTGGACGTGGCGTTCACGGCCGCCCGCCTGCGCGAGCTGTGCAAGATGGACGGCGCGGTCATCATCGACCCCGACCTGTGGCGCATCCGCAAGGCGAACGTGCAGCTCTTCCCCGACCCCACGATCCCCACCGACGAGTCGGGCATGCGCCACCGCACCGCCCAGCGCACCGCTCGGCAGACCCACCTTCCCGTCCTGTCCCTGTCCGCCTCCATGCGCATGATCTCCATCTACGTGGGGACCGAGCACCGCCTCGTGGAGGAGCCCGAGGCGCTCCTGTCGCGCGCCAACCTGGCCGTGGACACGCTGGATCGCTACAGCCAGCGCCTGGACGAGGTGCTGCAGACCCTGACGATCCTGGAGATGCGCGACAGCGCGACCGTGCGCGACGTCGCCACCGTCATGCAGCGCATGGAGATGATCCGGCGCATCACCTCGGAGATCACCGAGTGCCTGGAGGAACTGGGGTCCGAGGGCCGCCTTCTGGCCCTGCAGGTCGAAGACCTGGTGCGCGGATCCGCCTCCGAGCGCGCACTCGTCATGCGCGACTACATCCGCGACCCCGGCGACGTCGCCCGCGTCGAGGCCGAGCTCTCGTCCATGGGATCGGAGCGGATCGTGGACCTGACCGCCATCGCGAACATCCTCGGCCTGGACGTGTACGAGGTCGCGGACCTCGACCGCGAGATCACGCCCCGCGGCGTGCGCGCCCTGTCGCTGGTGCCTCACCTGTCGTGGAACGCCATCAAGGAGGTGTCCTCGCGCTTCACGTCCCTGCCCGAGCTGCGCGCGGCCTCGGTGGCGGACCTGGAACGCATCGAGGGGATCGGCCCCTACCGGGCGAAGGTCATCACCGAGAACCTGGCCCACACCAGGCGCGGGCGGTCGCAACCGGCATCGTCGGCTGGTAGCCCGCTCGGGAGACAGGGCGGCGGCTCTCCTCGCCGCCTTCGGCCGCGGGTGCGCCCGCCCGCGATGCCCGCCTTCCCCGATCAGCGGCCCGATTGGGCCCCCGACTGCGACCCCGACTGAGCGCCGGATTGGGGGGTGGGGGCGGGAGTGGGGGCAGGCGCGACATCCACCACGGTAGAACCGACCTCGCGCCCGTCCATCACGAGCGCGACCCTGTAGGTGCCCGCGGGGGCGGGGCTCGCCCCACCCGTCGGCGCCGTGCAGCCGTCCGCGTACACCCGGCCGTCCCAGGTGAGCGACCCGGTCCACGACGCCGTCGGACGAAGCAGCAGGGCCGTGGAGACCTGCTGGGAGTCGGCGCAGCTCGCGGAGTTGTAGACCGTCTGGTCTCCCGTCGTCACGCGCAGGGACAAGCGCGTCAGGGAGGTTGAGCAGGCGACGTTCCCGCGGTTGCCCAGGGTCAGCGCGACGGGGAGAGCCGACCCGGACCTGATCGATTCCGCCGTCGCACTCGCGGCGATGTCGCGCTCGGGGCAGGCCGGAATGTCGATGGTTGTTCCGTCTGTGAGGAGCCCGTCCGCCGTGGCCACCTGGCCTCCCGACAAAGCGTACTCCGAGGCCTCGACCGCGCCGGACTGGGCCGACTGAGAGTCGGACTGGGCGGCCTGCCCCCCGGACACGGAGGAGGCGATGGCTCGCACGACGGAGGAGATGCCCCACAGGAGGAGGGCGATGATGAGGAGGAGCCCGAGCCCGGTGATGATGCGCCTGGGCCACAGGTTCACGGGCGGCCCGCCGCCACGGGAGGCCGACGCCGCGTTCGCCGCACGTGCCCCGGCCCGGCCTCGTCCTCGCTCCCCGCTCGGGCGCGCAGACGCGGGGCGCGCGCCCGAGGAGGCTCGGGACGCGCGGTCGCCGACGCGACCGTGGGCGCTCGTCGACGCGGGGCGCCGGGAGGGCCGCTTGGGGGAGTTCTTACGCTGATCAGCCACGCATCCACGATACCGGGCGAGGACCCCGACGCGCGCCTCACGCTCGGGGGCGTCCGATTTTGCCCGCCGCACGCGGGCGAACCGCCTCCCGGTGCCCTCAGGCGGCCGCGCTGGGCGTGTTCGAGGAGCCCCCCTCGTCGTCGGGGTTGATGACGCACCATCGCTCGACGACGATCGCGACGATCACCCACACCAGGCCGACGAGGGCACTCAGGCCCGCCGCGATCGCGTTCGACGCCATCGCGGGAGCACTCACCTGTAGGAGGGAAACGGCCATGACTCCGGCGAGGATCCCGGTGAGGGCGCTGCCGACCAGGGCGCTCGCGCGAGCGAAGACCGCCACCGGCATGGCACCCAGGGCATTGATCCACGTCTCCTTGTCGGCCCGCAGGCGCCGCACGGCCAGGCCGGACCAGATGAGGAGCGCCGTGGCGAGCGCGAAGAGCACCGCCGGGCCGGGCGTGACGATCAGGGGCGTGTTGCCGACGCGCATGTGCGCGAGGAACCCTAAGAAACTCAGCGCGGCACTCACGACGCCGACCAGTCCAACCCAGGCGATCGACAGGGGTTTCACGTCCGCTTCCCTCTATCGCCTCTTGACGACCGGGATCGCGCCGGTCATCGTGGGGCGAACGACGACCCTGCGCAGGATGCCGGTCTGTGTGGCCTCGTCCTCGGGGATGGGACCGACCGGGGTGTTGTCGGGCAGCCCGGGGGCGAGGATCGTGGAGCGCCCGTCGGCATGGACCGTGGGCTTGGGGGGTTCCTCCTCGCGGGCGAGGCCGGAGCGGTCGTCGACCACCCGCACGTCGTGAGCGGAGCCGACGGGGAAGTTCCAGTCCGGAAGCGCGATGTCGGAGTGGGGGTCGTCGCGCTTGGCGTCGAAGACCGGCACCCAGTGGGGCCTGTCCTCGTTGCGCGGCTTGTACGTCCCAGTCCCGATCTTGCGGGTCATCCGCCCGGCCGGGGAGTCGGCGGGCACGGAGGAGATGGGATGCCAGGAGGGGCGCGCCGAGGTCCGGGGGGCGCGACGGGGCGAGGCATCCTGGCCGGACGCGGCCTGCGCCTGCGACGCGGAACTCGGGTCATCTGGCGCCTGCTCGGCCACGCCACGCTCGTCCTGCGCCTGCACGCCGCCCGGGCGCTGACCCTCGCCCTGCGGGGCGTCGGGCCGGGGGGGTGGCACAGCCGCTGGCCGCGCCTGTCGGGCCGCGCGGGCGGCGAGCTGCGCGGGAGTCTCGGGCTGCGCGACCGGGGGGATGTCCTCCTCGAGGAGATCCTCGGGCTCGTCGGCGCCGGGAACCGCCTCGGGGGCCGGGGGCCGCTCGATGCCCATGGCGTTGGCGATCTCCTCGCCGACCTCGGTTGCCGCCCACCGGGACCAGAGGTTGTTCCACGTGGCGGGGTCAACGCTGCGGGGATCGCCGCGGCGCTCGCGTTCGCGCGGCTGGCTGGCGTCTGACCCGTGGGCGTCGGCCGGGGCGGCCTCGGCGCCCCCCGAGGCGCCGGCGCGCTCCTCGGGCTCGTCGGGCTCGGGTGCCGTCTCCTCGTCGGGCGTCGTCGGCGTCGCGGGGGTACGGGAGGCCGGGGAGTGAGACTCCGGGGCGGCGAGGCGGGGGTCGACCTGGCTGATCTCTCCCGTGAGCGTCTCGATGAGCTCACGCATGTCGGCGCTGGCCTGCTCGGCGCGCTCTGCCAGGAGCTGATCGGAGTCGGCCATGACGGCCGCCGGGTCTTCGAGCCAGTCGTCAACGGCGTCGATGATGCCCTCGCGGTCGGGGGTCAGCGCGAGGAGATCCGCGACCCGTCCAAAGCCCTCAAGGACGGCGTCGGGATCGCACAGGAGCCAGGGCGCCAGGACGAAGGCCCGCTCCTTCGCGCGCGGGTGCGGCAGGCTCAGGACGGGATCGGAGGAGGCCAGGCCCTCGACCTGAATGATGTCGATGTCGACGGTGCGCGCCCCCCAGCGCTCGTGGCGCTCGCGGCCCAGCTCGCGTTCGATGCGGCTCGTCTGGGCGAAAAGCTCGTCGGGAGTGGCGATGGCGGAGCCGATGACGACGGCATTCCAGTAGTCGGGCTGGGGCGCCTGCCCGGGGGCGAGGACGGGCTTGGTGCGCATGATCGGCGACACGTCGTCGATCTGGAAGCCCTCCATGTAGGACAGGGCCTCGACCGTGTGCATGAGCGTGACGGGCACATCCCCGAGGTTTCCGCCGATCGCCAGGACGACCTTGCGCGAACGCAGGTGCTCGGGCATGGAGGCCTCCCGCGCGCCAGGTGCCGTCGCGCCGGAGCGCCGCGAGGGGGAGGGTTCGCCCTGTCCCTGCTCGGCCGGGCTGGGTGCCTGGGCGCGGCCGTAGGCTTCGATCTCTCCGGTCAGGACGGAGCCGTCCTCGGCCTCGTAGATTCCCTTGAGGGTCAGCGACAGCGGCAGCGCGTCGGTCGCACCGGAGCGCACGGTGACGGACACGTCGGCGAAGGGCTGGTCGATCGGCGCGTCCGGCTTGTGGACGGTGACCTCGGTGCCGACGACGCCGTCGTGGCTCATGACGCGCGAGGCGATGTCCTCGGCCAGGGTCTCGATGAGGTCGACGGGGCTTCCGGTGAGCACGGCCATCGTCTCGTCGGCGATGTCGGCGTAGGAGACCGTCGCCGCGATGTCGTCGTTGGCACCCGCGGTTTCGACCCACATGACGACGTCGGCACAAAAGCGCTGGCGCTGCGTGCGCTCGAAGTCGTACACACCGTGGTTGGCCAGCGCCCCCAGTCCTTTCAGGGCGATGATGACGCGTCTGCTACTCAACGTCGTTCTCCTTTCGGGCGATGGCCGCCGCGGTGCCTGCTACGTCGTGGACCCGCACGGCCCACGCACCCTGGCGGACGCAGTAGGCGGCAATGGAAGCGCTGTCGGTGTCGACGTCGCCTCCGAGGGCCTTGACGAATCGCTTACGCGACGCTCCGATAAGTACAGGGTACCCACCGGAGAGGAAACGCGGTAGTTCGGACAGTATCTGCCAGCACTGTTCGACCGTCAGCGAGAAGCCCAGACCCGGGTCAACAACAATTTTATCAGGTGTCACACCAGCATCAATTGCGTCTGTGACCTGGGAATTGAGCCGTTCGATCAGGGTCCCCACCAGGTCCGGCCCGTAGTCGAAGGACTCCCCCGGCATTCCCGGCAACGCGCGGTAGTGCTGAATCACATACGCGCACCCGCTCTCGGCGACCGCACGATTCATCCGCGGATCCCATCGCCCGCCGCTGACATCGTTGATGATCGCGGCCCCCGCCTCCGCGGCCCGCAGAGCCGTCGAGGCGTGCAACGTGTCCACCGACACGACCACTCCCTCCCGAGCCAGGGCCTTGACGATCGCGCCGATGCGCGCCCACTCCTCCTGCGCCGAGATGCGCGTGGAGTGCGGCCTCGTCGACTCCCCGCCCACGTCGATCAGATCGGCGCCGGCGCCGAGCATCACGCGGGCGTGAGCGAGCGCGGCACGAGGGTCCGCGTAGCGTCCCCCGTCCGAAAACGAATCCGGGGTCACGTTGAGGATCCCCATGATCAGCGCCCGAGAAGAAGGCACGGCCAGGCCGTGGGGCAACGTCGGCGCCGCAGGAGCGACCGCGGGCGTTGCCGGAGGATCGGGCAGGGGCAGCGCGGACATGTCAGCGGCTTCCCGACAGCACCAGGGCCATCATCTCGGCCCGGGTCGCACCGTCGTTCATGATGCCGCGCAGGGCGCTCGTCACGGTCGACGATCCGGGCTTGGAGATGCCGCGCATCGACATGCACATGTGCTCCGCCTCGATGACGACGATGACTCCCTGGGGGTGCAGGACCTCGTCGATGGCGTCGGCGACCTCGGCGGTCAGCCGCTCCTGCACCTGGGGCCGACGAGCGTACCCCTCGACCAGGCGGGCCAGCTTCGACAGCCCCGTCACCACGCCTCCGCGGGGGATGTAGCCCACGTGGGCGCGACCAAAGAAGGGAAGCAGGTGATGCTCACACACCGAATGGAACGTGATGTCACGCACGAGAACGAGCTCGTCGGTGCCCGCATGGAACTGGGTGCGCAGGTGCTCGCGAGGATCCTCGGCCAGGCCCGAGCACATCTGCCGCCATGCGCGAGCCATGCGCTCCGGGGTACCCACCAGGCCCTCGCGCGTCGGATCCTCCCCGAGCGCGACCAGCAGGTCACGCGACGCCTTCTCCACACCAGCAGGATCGTATGTCACGACTGTTCCTCACCATCGGCCGACGAGTCCGGCTCGCCCACCACGTCCGTGACGTCGATCGTCGGCGCCTCGAAGACGACCTCCTGCGCGCCTCCGACCTGAGGCGACCCCAGGCCGACCGGGTTGCCCAGGACGGCACCGGGAACGGCGGCGTCCGACTGGTAGTTCCACACCGGACGCTCGGGGGCTTTGACGACGTCCCTGAAGATCTCGGCCAACTGAGCCTCATCCAGGGTCTCCTCCTCCAGGAGCCGGGCGGCCAGCGTGTCCAGGATCGCCCGGTTCGTCGTGAGGATCTGCCAGGCCTCGCGCATCGCGTTGTCGAGGAGCCGACGGACCTCCTCGTCGATGATGGCGGAGGTCTCGTCGGAGAAAGCACGAGGCCCCTCTCCCGAGCCGTGCCCGAAGGCCTCGGTGTCGCTCTCACCCAGCTTCACCATGCCGATGCGATCACTCATGCCGTAGTCCGTGACCATGGCGCGGGCGGTCTTGGTGGCCTGCTGGATGTCGTTGGCCGGGCCGGTCGAGGGATCGCGGAAGACGATCTCCTCGGCCACGCGGCCGCCCATGCTGTAGACGAGGTCATCCAGCAGCTGGTTGCGCGTCTTGTTGAAGCGATCCTCGGTGGGCATGACCATCGTGTAGCCCAGCGCGCGCCCGCGCGGCAGGATCGTCACCTTCGTGACGGGATCCGTGTAGTTCAGGGCCGCGGCGGCCAGCGCGTGGCCGCCCTCGTGGTAGGCGGTCACCGCCTTGTCGTGGTCGTTCATGACGCGCGTGCGCTTCTGCGGGCCAGCGATGACGCGGTCGATGGCCTCGTCGATGGCACGCTCGTCGATGAAACGCATGTTGGATCGCGCGGTCAGCAGGGCTGCCTCGTTGAGGACGTTGGCCAGGTCCGCGCCGGTGAACCCCGGGGTGCGCTTGGCGATCTGACGCAGGTCCACCTGCTCGGTGAGCGGCTTGCCGTGCGCGTGAACCTTCAGGATCGCCTCGCGGCCCTTCAGGTCGGGTGCCTCGACGGCGATCTGGCGATCGAAGCGGCCGGGACGCAGCAGCGCCGGGTCGAGAATGTCGGGGCGGTTGGTGGCCGCGATGAGGATGATGTTGGCTCGCTCGTCGAAGCCATCCATCTCGACCAGCAGCTGGTTGAGCGTCTGTTCGCGCTCGTCGTTGCCGCCGCCGATGCCGCTTCCGCGGTGGCGGCCAACGGCGTCGATCTCGTCCACGAAGATGATGGCCGGGGCGTTCTTCTTGGCGCGTTCGAAGAGCTCGCGCACGCGGGACGCGCCCACGCCGACGTACAGCTCCATGAACTCCGAGCCCGAGATCGAGAAGAAGGGGGCGTTCGCCTCGCCCGCGACCGCCTTGGCCAGCAGGGTCTTGCCCGTCCCGGGGGGACCGTAGAGCAGGACGCCGCGGGGAATGCGCGCGCCCACCTTGTGGAACTTGTCGGGAGAGGCCAGGAACTCGCGGATCTCTTCCAGCTCCTCCACGGCCTCGTCCTCGCCGGCGACGTCCGCGAAGGTCACGTCGGGGCGCTCCTGGTTGAATTCCTTGGCGCGCGAGGCCGTGAATCCGCCCATCATTCGCGACCCCGACATCGACCGCATGATGAAGTAGAAGGCAGCGGAGATGAAGAGCAGGGGGACGAGAATCTGCAGGACCAATCCGAGGGCGCCGGACTGCGGGCGCACCGCGTTCCACCCCTTGGCGGGAGCCTGCGCGGCCACGGCGTCCAGGATCTCCTTCGTCTGAGCGTAGGAGTAGGTGAAGTACACGTGCTTACCCAGGTCGGCGCTCCGGTCGTCGCCGCCCGTGCCCTCGTGGTGGTAGTTCTCGGTCAGCGTCAGGTTCACCTGCTGCGTTCCCTCGTTGAGGACAACCTTCTCGACCGTGCCGCCCGAGATGAGCGCCAGGCCCTCCGAGGTGTTCACGGACTGGGGCTGCAGGGTTTGCCAGAGGAACCATCCCCCCGCGAGCAGGACCATCAGCGGAATCGCCACCCACGCGAGGCTGGGGCGTTTAGTCTTCGTTCTCTCGTTCATGCGTCCCTACAGGTTGGTCGTCTCAGTTGTTGTAAACGTGGGGCTGCAGCGTCCCCACGAAGGGAAGATTGCGGTACTTTTCCGCGTAGTCGAGGCCGTAGCCGACGACAAACTCGTCGGGGATGTCGAAGCCCACGTAAGCGACCTCGACATCCACCTTCGCGGCGGCTGGCTTACGCAGCGCGGTGGCGATACGCACGGAGGCCGCCCCACGCCCCACGAGGTTGGCCTGCAGCCACGACAGCGTCAGGCCCGAGTCGATGATGTCCTCGACGATCAGGACGTGGCGCCCGGCGACATCCTGGTCGAGGTCCTTGAGGATGCGAACGACGCCGGAGGTCTTGGTGCCCGACCCGTAGGAGGACACGGCCATCCAGTCCATCTCGAGGGGGGTGTGAAGCTTGCGCGACAGGTCCGCCATGACCATGACGGCGCCGCGCAGGACACCCACGACGAGGAGGTCCTTGCCCGCGTAGTCGCGGTCGATTTCTTCGGCCATGTCGCCGAGCCTGCGGTCCATATCCTCGGCGGTCACCAGGATCTCTTTGAGGTCGTTTCCCATGTCGGTGGCGTCCACCGTGTCCTCTTTTCGTGTGTTGCTACGCGAGCGATTCCACTATAAGCGTGCCACAGATCCGCGCCGACGCCCCACGGAGAGCGAGATTCTCACTGTGAGCGCAACGCCGGGCTCCCCGCTCGGGGAGACAAGACGATTCGCGCCTCGGCCCCGCGTCCCACGCGCGAGGCGCTCCCCGAGGGCAGGTCGATCGGCCCCTGTCCCCTCCAGGCGACCACGAGACCGTCCACGGCCTCGACGTTGGCCAGCGAAAGCGCTCCGAGTCCCGCCCGCGACGCCGCCTCTCTCACGGCTCGGGCGCGCACCGCGCGGGGGGCCTGCGCGAGGGCTGACACGCTCAGGGACACGCCGCTCGGCCCGGGTTCCGGCGCGTCGCCAGAGCGCGCGCCCCGGGTGAGCTGCCTCGCCCACTGCCGCAGGGCGTCGTCGTCGTCCGCGCACAGCTGGGCGCTTCGCGCGAGCGCGGGAACGGGGTCCATTCCCAGGGCCGAGGCCAGGGCGGGCAGGGCACGGTGACGCAGGGCGCTGCGTCGCAGCGGGCTACCGTCGGCCGCCCTCCACGGTCCGTCGACGGCGTTGGTCGGATCCTCGACCGGGGTCAGGCCCGCCTGGGCGCATGCTCCCGCGGTGTCCGCTCGCCGCAAGCCCAGGAGGGGACGGAGCCAGGTGACGCCGGCCTCGTCGCGAGCAAGCGGCGCGATCGCACGCAGCGAGGAAGGGCCGGACCCCCTGGCCAGACGCAGCAGAACGGTTTCGGCCTGGTCCTCCATGGTGTGTCCGAGGAGGACGGGGGCGTGCTCGCTCGCGGCGATCGCGCGAAGGGCGGCGCGCCTGGCATCTCGCGCCGCGGCCTCGGGGCCGCCCGCGCCGCGGCTCGGAACGGTCACCGTCTCGACGATGGCGTCGGCCCCCAGGGAGCGCGCCAGCTCGGCGACGCTTTCGGCCTCGGCGCGGCTGCCGGGGCGCAGCCCGTGGTCGACGGTCACGGTCACGACGGGCACGCCCGCCCGGCTGGCCGCGTCGACGGTGACCAGGGCGAGGGCCAGCGAGTCCGCTCCTCCGGACAGGCCCACGACGAGTCGGCGCGCGCGAGTGCCTCCCGCCAGGATCGGGTGCAGGGCAGCGCGCACCGCAAGGGAGCAGGCACGCAGGGGGCCGGAGGGGTTGGGGCCCACCAGGCGCGAGGCGTCAGCGCACACGCGCCAGCCACGCTGCGGGTTCGGCGTACTCGCCCGCGCTGGGGAGCGCGTCCACGCCGGACAGAAGCTCCGCGAGCGCCCCCTCACGCACGACCGTGCGCGCGAATCCCTCGGTCTGCGCCCAGATGGCCTCGACCCCTGCCAGGGGCATTCCGGCAGCCGCGCACGCGCGGACGAGGGCCACTCCCCCGGCCTGGGCGCGGTGGGTGCGCAGCCACTGAATCGAGGGCAGATCGCGGGGGGTGAGGACCTCCATCTGCGCGGTGGGGAGGGCGTCCAGGAGCAGCACGATGCGCACGAGCTCGTCGCTTCGCTGGGGCAGGGCTTGGATCAGCTCCGCGATGTAGGGCACGAGGTGGGGCGCGTGAGTGAGGTGTACGGCGCGCAGGCCCGTACACAGGGACACCCAGCGGCACCAGTCCGTCTGATCCAGGGCGTAACGCTGCGCGTCGGCGAGAACGTTGGGTGCGACCAGGATCCGGCGCCCGTGAATCACGTCCCAGATGCCGGTGGCGCTCTTGGCCAGGGAGCGCAGGATCACGGCCTCGGCGGCCAGAACGAGGGGCGTGCGCGCGTCCTCGAAGCGGTCCATGAGCGCCCCCACCGTGGAGATGAGTCCGCGGCGATCGACGACGAGGGTCGGGGACGCGGCGACGGTGCGCGACGCGTCGGACAGGGTCGAGAGCTGCGCGAGCCTGCGGTCCGACCAGGCCACGGATCGGCGCAGGCGCGCGACGACAGCAGAGGCACCCACGCGGGAGGCCGAGGGTCCCGCGTAGGACAGCGAGGCGAGAACTCCCGCGACGTCGCGCGGGCCAAACGGCATATCCATGACCCTAGTTTAGCCCGGCCAGGCCCTCCTCGAAGGCGTCCAGGCGGCCGCGCGTGGCGAGGGCTCCCGCGGTGACTTGGTCGTGTCCGATCGATACCAGGAGGACGCGCCCCCCGCGCGTGATGACGGACCCGGAGAGGGAGGAGACCTCGGCGAGCGCTCCGGTCTTCGCCTGGACGTTGCCGACGGCGGGTTCTTCGGTCATGCGCTTGGAGAGCGTGCCGACGAGTCCCGCCCAGGGCAGCAGGCGCATCGTGTCGGCGCTTGTTCCCTGCCCCGAGTAGGAGGCCTTGAGGACTCCGACGAGCGTGTTGGCGCTGATGCGGTCGTTGCTGGACAGGCCGGAGCAGTCCTCGAGGAAGAGGCCGTCGGTGGGGACGCCGGCGGCGCTCAGGGTCGAGGCGACCGTGGATGTCGCCCCCTCGTAGGTCGCGGGCGCTCCGGCTGCGCGAGCGGCGAAGCGGCAGTACTGGTCGGCGAGGGTGTTGTCCGAGTGCGCGAGCATCCAGCGCAGCTGCTCGCCCATCGTCGCGGAGCTGACGGTGGCGAGGGCGGCCGCCCCGGCGGGGGGTTCGCCTGCCTCGCCGAGGGTCGCGTTGATTCCGGCGGCGCCGAGGGCCTGGGCGAACACCTGGGCGACGCGGGCAGGGGAATCGGAGTAGAAGTCGTTTGCGCCCTCGTAGGTGCGCCCGGCGTCAATCGCCATGGGGCCGACTTCCCCCTCATAGGCTCCCACCTCCTGCGCGTCCCAGGAGGACAGGTGCGATGCGCCCTCGAAGAGCGTTCCCCGCCAGTCGAGGGTCACCGAGGTGACGCCTCGCTGGGCAAGGACGGAGGCCGTGTCGTCGGCTAGGGTTTGCAGGCCCGCGCGCCCGGGTACCTCCCTCGTCTCCGAGGCCCCGATTCCCAGGAGCAGGTCCCCTTCCGAGTCGAGGTAGAGGGTGTGGGAGTCGGCGCCGAGGAGGGCGCTGGTGGTGAGGGTGGCCGTGGGGTCCAGGTGTGCCAGGGCGGTGAAGGCGGTGAGGGTCTTGGTCGTGGACGCGGGGGTGTGCGGGGTGGATGCCTCCGCGTCGAGGAGAACCTGGCCCGTCTGCGCGTCCACGACGGTGCCCCAGGCGGTGTACCCGCCGGCGGCGGCGGCAGCGGCAACGGGCGCCCACAGTTCCTCGACGTTGGCGGGGTCGACGGGCGTGGACGAGGCCTGGGTCCCCTGCGAGGCAACCGCGGCGTCGAGCGTGGGGAGCGCGGGGGGAGGCGCGGCGGCGGGACCGGACGGCGAGCAACCGGCGACCACCAGCGCCGCCGTGCCCACAAGAGCGGCGCTAGCGCTTACAATTGTCCCCATAGACGTGCGTTGCATGGATGTCCCTTCGTGGTTACCTCGGTAGCTACAGTACCCGTCCCTGCCCCGACACAACCACCTGGACCCCCGAGTTTCGGGGGCTGACGCGGAAGGCCAGCCATGGAATTCGACGTGACCATCGAGATCCCGAAGGGAAATCGAAACAAGTACGAGATCGACCACGAGACCGGACGCATCCGCCTGGACCGCATGCTTTTCACGTCAACCCGCTACCCGGACGACTACGGTTTCATCGATGACACGCTCGGCGAGGACGGCGACCCGCTGGATGCCCTGGTGCTCCTGGAGGAACCGACGTTCCCGGGCTGCGTGATCCGCTGCCGCGCGCTGGGAATGTTCCGCATGCGCGACGAGAAGGGCGGCGACGACAAGGTCCTGTGCGTCCCCGCGTCCGACCAGCGCGCCTCGTGGCGCACCGAGATCGAGGACGTGTCCGAGTTCCACCGCCTCGAGATCCAGCACTTCTTCGAGGTCTACAAGGACCTCGAACCCGGAAAGAGCGTGGAGGGCGCCCACTGGGTTGGCCGCGAGGATGCCGAGGCCGAGATCCGCCGCTCCTACGAGCGCCTCAAGGAGCGCGAGGCGGGGCACTAGGGCCCGGCACGCCACGGCGGGCCACCCCGCCCGCGCACGAGCGCCAACCCCACCCGTAGAAGGGATCCGCATTGGAAACACTCCACGAGTTCGACGAGCGCATCGGATCGTTCCAGACCGACTCGGTCCCCTACGAGCCGGTGTTCGCACTGCCCCCGTCACTGGAGGAGAAGGTGGCCCCGCGCTCCGGCTCGCTGCGGCCCTTCCACGGGGACACGGTCGCTTACTTCCTCGACGACCGGGTCCGGGATCTCGTCGGATCAATCGCGAGCGACCTCCATGCCCGTTTCGGCGAGTCGCTGTCGGAGCCGCTGCCAGTGGAAATGGCGCACGTGACGCTCCACGACCTCCACGCCTCCCCGGACCGGGACCAGGTCCGGCCCCTGGTGGAGGCCAGCTCGGCGCGCGCGAGCGCACTGGTCGCACGGGCGCGCGGGATCGGCCCCATCCGCACGGTGGCCACCGCGGTCTTCAACATGATGAACACGAGCGCCGTCATCGGGGTCAGGGCCGTGGACGAGGAGGAGCACCGCAAGCTGCTGATGGCCCGGGGCTTGTTCGACGAGGTCGTCCCCTCCGGGCCGTTCACGCCCCACATCACCGTGGCCTACTACCGGCCGGCGATGCCCGTGCCGCTGCCCCCCGGCGAGTTCCGTGACGCGCTCGCGCGGCTGACCGGACGGGTCACTGGCTTTCCCGTCGCACTCGCGCCCGAACGCCTGCACGCCCTGCGGTTCGATTCGATGGGCGGCTACTGGGCGGTTCAGCACTGACCCCGGCTCCGCCGCGTCCGGTGGCGTCCCGCGCCCCGCGGACCGATGGACTGGTCCGCGGGGCGCCGGTCCTCACAGCCTCACGGCGTAGGGCATGATCGACCCCCAGCTGTAGACGCCGGTGATGCGCACGGGCACACCGAAGGTGGGCGCCTCGATCATCTGACCGCCGCCGAGGTAGATCGCGACGTGGTAGATGCCGGACTGGGTTCCGTTGGAGGACCAGAAGATGAGGTCCCCCGCCTCCATGGAGCCGATCGGGACGTGCGTTCCGTAGCCGTACTGGGCGCGCGACAGGTGCGGCAGATCAACCCCGGCACTGCCCCACGCGAGCATCGTCAGGCCCGAGCAGTCCACGCCACCGTAGGACTCCCCGCCCCACACGTAGGGCACGCCCAGGTAGCTCTTTGCCGCAGCGATTGCGGTGGCGGCGCCACCACCGGAGGAAGCGGGCGGAGTGTAGGCGGGAGGCGAGTATGACGGCGG
This sequence comes from Schaalia odontolytica, assembly GCF_024584435.1. Classification (GTDB taxonomy): domain Bacteria; phylum Actinomycetota; class Actinomycetes; order Actinomycetales; family Actinomycetaceae; genus Pauljensenia. The sequence continues at coordinate 2,236,108 of NZ_CP102197.1, read as the reverse complement.
GGTGTAGGAGGGAGCCGTGTCGCCGTCGTCATCGTCATCGTCGTCCGCGACGGACGGGGCCTGGGCCTGGGCCGCGGCAGCCTCCGCCTGGCGGCGCTCCTCAGCGGCAGCGGCGGCAGCCGCCGCCTGCTCGGCGGCGACGCGGGCGGCCTCTTGGCGTTCCGCCTCGAGCGCGGCCTCGCGCTGATTGATCAGGTCGACGGTCGTGTTCTGCTTGGCGGCAAGCTCCTGCACGTAGGCGTTGCGCTGAGCGGCGACGATGGCCGCCTCGTTCTGAGCGGTAGCCGCGGCTCGATTCGCCGCGTCGGTGCGCGCCTGCACCTCGGCGGTGGCAGCCTCCTGGCTGGCCAGCGCACTATTGGCCGCTTCGCGGGTCACCTTGGCAACCTGCTCGAGGGCGGCGACGTTCTGCATCTTCGCCTCGGCCGAGGCAGAGAAGGAGCTGATGCCTGCCTGCTTGGCTTCGACGCTGCGCAGCCCGTCGGAGCCGAGGTAGGGGGCGATCGCATCGAGCGACCCCCCTCCGCCTCGGTAGGCCGCCTGGGCGACGGACGCGATCTGCTGCTTGCCCTCGTTGAACGCCGCCTCGGCGGCATCCGCATCGGCCGAGGCCTGCGTGGCGGTCGCGCTCGCCTCGGCCAGCGCGATGTTGGCCTCGTTGAGGTCCTCGCCCGCGATCTGCGCGTTCTGGGTCGCGGTTGCCGCGCTCGCGGAGACTTCCGCCAGCTTGACCTCGATCTGCGCCACGCTCATCTTGGCCGCTTCTTCGGCGGCCTTCGCGGCGGCAATCTCCTCCTCGGAGGGGGCGGCCTGTGCCACCTGGGGCAGGACCAGGAGGGCGCATGCGGCCAGTGCCGACAGGCCCAGGCGGATGGATCCGCGTCGTCTCATCGTCGTCTCATCTCGTTGGCGGAAGCGCCCGTGGGCGCGTACATGAGAACGAGCCTAACCACTTTCGTCACGCTTGGCAACAAACGCAACAAGATTCCCAGATCTCACAAACATCACAATCACAACATCTGCAACATTCGCACCATGAATACCGAGCAATTACGACGAGATTTCCTCACCCGCCAGCCCACTCGTGATATGCACCACCCCACCGACCCATCGCCCGCCCAATCGCCCCGTCACACACGTCCGCCATGCGAAACAGCCCCGGCGCTCCCGCCGCGAATACCGAAAGATAGGGGGCATGAACCGTCGAATGCGCCGCTGACTGCGCGTCAGCACAAGCGACTGCCGCGCAGTCCCCCGACAGCGGGACGCGCCTCGACGCATGCACACCACGCCCACGCGGCCCGCCTCCGGGGAATCAACGACGACACGCCACCCCACGCAAGGAGCCGCCAATGACCACCAACGACTGGGCCTTCGAGACCAAGCAGATCCACGCAGGATTCGCCATCGACGAATCGACGGGCGCGACCGCGCTGCCCATCTACCAGACCTCCTCCTACGCCTTCTCCGATACCGGACAGGCTGCCGGACGCTTCGCCCTGCGAGAGCTCGGCCCGATCTACACGCGCCTGAACAACCCAACGACCGATTCGGTGGCCGCCCGCATCGCCGCCCTCGAGGGCGGCGTCGGCGGCCTGCTCGTGTCCTCCGGCCAATCGGCGACCGCCCTGTCGCTCCTCGCCCTGGCCGTGGCCGGCAACAACATCGTCGCCTCCCCCTCCCTCTACGGCGGCACGGTCACTCTCCTGAAGAACACGCTCGGACGCCTGGGCATCGAGACCCGATTCGTTCCCGACCCGCTCGACGCGAAGGCATGGCGCGCCCTGGCCGACGACAAGACGGTGGCCTTCTTCGGCGAATCCATCCCCAACCCCCGCGGCGACATCCTCGACATCGAACCGATCGCGACGGCCGCACACGAGGTCGGCGTCCCACTCATCGTCGACAACACGGTCGCCACCCCCTACCTCGTGCGGCCCATCGAGTGGGGAGCAGACATCGTCGTCCACTCGGCGACCAAGTATCTGGGCGGCCACGGCACGTCCATCGCGGGCGCTATCGTGGACTCCGGCGCCTTCGACTTCGCCTCCCAGCCCGAGCGTTTCCCGCTGTACAACACGCCGGATGAGTCCTACCACGGCCTCGTCTACGCCCGCGACCTAGGCGTGGGGGGCGCCCTCGGCGCGAACCTCGCCTTCCTCTTGCGCATCCAGACGCTCGTCAATCGGGACCTCGGGGCCGTCACCTCCCCCTTCAACGCGTTCCTCATCTCGCAGGGCATCGAAACGCTGTCCCTGCGCGTCGAGCGTCACGTCTCCAACGCCCTGGCGGTCGCGCGCTTCCTCGAGGAGCACCCGGACGTCGAGTCGGTCAACTACGCGGGCCTGGAGTCCTCCCCCTACTACGAGCTGGGCCGAAAGTACGCTCCCCTGGGCGTGGGCGGCCTGCTGTCCTTCGACATCAAGGGCGGCTACGAGGCCGGCCGTGCTTTCGCCGACGGCGTGCGCCTGCTCCCCATCGTGGCCAACATCGGCGACGCGAAGTCCCTGGTCATCCACCCCGCCTCGACGACGCACTCCCAGCTCACGCCCGACGAGCTCGCCAAGGCCGGCGTTGCACCCGGAACCGTCCGCCTCTCGATCGGCCTGGAGAACATCAAGGACATTCTGGCCGACCTGCAGCTGGGCTTTGACGCCGCCCGCGCAGCCACCGCCTAAGCCACGGTGGCGGCGCCCCTCCCGCGCCGCCACCACCCGACCCACGGAGCAGCGAGTCACGAGAGAGACGAAAGAGGATACGATGAGCCGCCACAGCCTCCCCCCAGCTCCCACGTCCGGCGCGTGGCGGGAAGGGGATCCGCCGGCGTTGCGCCAATTCGCCAACCTGGGCGCCCAGCGCCTGGAGAACGGGACGGTCCTGCCCAGCGTCACCCTCGCCTACGAGACGTGGGGAACCCTCGATGAGGCGTCCTCGAACGCGGTGCTCATCCTGCACGCCCTGACCGGGGACGCGCACGTGTGCGGCGAGGCCGCCCCCGGGCAGCCCACCCCCGGCTGGTGGGAGAAGATCGTGGGACCGGGGCGCATCATTGACACGGAACGCTACTTCGTGGTCGCCGCGAACGTCCTGGGGGGATGCCAGGGGTCCACGGGACCGGCCTCGCTTGCCCCCGACGGCGCGCCCTGGGGGTCGCGTTTCCCGGTCGTGTCCACGCGGGACCAGGTCCGCGCCGAGGCGCGTCTGGCCGACCTGTTGGGGATCGATTCCTGGAGCCTCGTGGTCGGCGCGTCCCTCGGCGGTCACCGCGCCATCGAGTGGGCGGTGACCTACCCCCAGCGGGTGGAGCGCCTGGTGGTCGTCGCGTCGGGCGCGCAGACGACCGCCGAGCAGGCGGCGTGGACCCACACGCAGATCCGCGCGATCCAGCTGGATCCTGCGTGGCGGGGCGGCGACTACTACGCCGGGCCCGGACCCTGTGCAGGCCTGGCCCTGGCCCGCCAGATCGCGCACACGACCTACCGCTCTCCCTCCGAGCTGGACGAGCGTTTCGGCCGGATCCCCCAAAACGACGAGGATCCCCTGCACGGCGGGCGCCTCGCGGTCGAGTCCTACCTGGACTATCACGGCGAGAAGATCGTGCGCCGTTTCGACGCCGGCTCCTACGTGGCCCTGTGTCGTTCGATGCTCTCCCACGACGTTGGCCGCGACCGCGGCGGAGTTGCCGAGGCCCTCAAGTCCGTCACGGCGCGCACGCTCGCCGTCGCCGTCGATTCGGATCGCCTGTTCTACCCCGAGCAGGTCTGGCAGATGGCGTCGGGCATTTCGGGTGCCTTCTACCGCGAGATTCACTCCGACCACGGTCACGACGGCTTCCTCATCGAGTCGGACCAGCTCACGGCCCTCCTGGATGAGTTTCTCAACGAGCGCATCCCTTCTCGCGCCTCGTCCTTCGCGTAGGGTCGCGACCGGCCCCCTCCCTCGCGCGTGCCGCTCCCGGCGTCCGCGTCGCGCTCGCCAGGTCCACCTTTGAGCGCGTTATGCTGACCCTATGAGCGCATCCACCGATCCGATGGCTTCGGGGCACGCACGCCCCGAAGCGGCCGATCTCTCCGGTTTCTCCGGTGTCCCCACCGACGCCTCGCACGAGGCCGCGCCCGAGCGCGACGTCATGGCGCCGTGGGGCGAGGCGGGTCCCCCCGGCCGGGACTGGGCGCCGGACATCCTCGGCCCGGGTTTCTCCTCGCGCACGATCGAACTCCTGGACGACGCGGAGGGAGAGTGCGTGGCCACCCTCGTGCGCGCGACTCCCACGACGGACGCGCGCGTGACGGTCCTGTACCTGCACGGGCGCAACGACTACTTCTTCCAGACGGAGATGGCCCAGCGCCTGTCCGCCGCTGGCGCGGCCTTCTACGCGCTGGACATGCGCAAGTACGGGCGCAGCCTTCGCCCCCACCAGACGATCGGCTACGCCGACGACCTCTCCGTCTACGACGAGGAGATCGGCCTGGCCATCGAGCTTATCCGCGACGAGCGCGACGACGATCCCCTCGTCCTCATGGGCCACTCGACGGGGGGCCTCATCGCCACCCTGTGGGCGCATCGTCACCCCGGGGTTTTGGCGGGCCTGATCCTGAACTCGGCATGGTTGGAGATGCAGTCGATGAGCGCCTGGCGCGGGGCGATGGCGCCCGTGATCGGCAGGATCGCCTCGCGCAGCCCGATGTGGGAGGTGCCCACGGGAGGATCGGGCCTCTACGGCCGATCCCTCGCCGGGCGCGCCTCGTCGGGCCTGCCCATCCCGGCCGGGCTCGCCGAGGATGACCCGTCGGTCGCGGGATGGCCGATTGCCCACGAGTGGAAGCGCCCCGAATCCTACCCGGTGCCCGCCTCCTGGCTGGAGGCCATCATGGCCGGGCACGAGACGATCGAGAAGGACGTGGCGCTGGAGTGCCCGGTCCTGTCGATGGTGTCGACCTCCGCGTACTTCGACGAGGAGTGGAGCGAACGTGCCTTCGTCTCCGACACCGTCCTGGATCCGGTTGTGATCGCTCAGCGCAGCCTCAACCTGTCGAACATGGTGACGATCGCGCGTTTCCCGGGCAAGCACGACCTGGTTCTCTCGGATGCTCCCGTGCGAGAAGCCGTCTACGACACGATGCTGGGATGGCTGGCGGCCTTCGTCAAGTGAGACAGGTGGGGACCGACGTCAGCGATTCACCCGGCGTCGGGCCCCACCACCGCCCGTGTCAGTGTCGGGCTGAGCGGCGCCCCCGCGGAGAGTCGGAGTACTCGCGCACGATCTCCCGGTTGATCTCATCGAGGGCCTCCGCAAGCGTCGGCCCGAGCCTATCTCCGATGCGCACCAGAGCCCAGGCCTGGATGTGCCCGAGTCCTCGCGCCGTCAGGAGGGTGTCGAGGGACGGGTAGGTCAGGCCGGCGCCGAAGATCGCGCCGTTGGCCTCCAGCATGAGGTCGGCGGGCAGTCCAAGCTCGCTCCGTGCGACGAGGGGGGTATCCTCGCCGAGGATCTGGGCGAGGGCGCGCAGCCCGGATTCGTCGCGGCTGAGGACGGGGACCCCCTCCTCCCGGGCCTGGATGACCTCGGCGGATTCCTCGGCGTGGTCCACGAACGAGTCGGTGGCCGCGTAGGTGGCTCCGGCGTCGTTGAGCTCGCCGATCTGCGCGCGCCGGGACGCGCGGCTGCCGAGGTGTGCGGGGCGCTCCGAGGGAGTCTCCTCGGCCGCATCCTCCTCGGCCGCATCCTCCTCGGCCGTATCCTCCTCGGGCTGCTCGCGCGCGGCGTCGGAGTCTTCCTCGTCGTCGCCTCCGGGCAGCTCGCCCTCGCCTCGCGCCCGTGCTGCGCGATCGTCGTCACGCGGACCGAGGGTCACGGAGGACTCCGCCGGGCCTTCGGCGTCGTCCGCGTCGGCCTCCCCGGCCTCGCCGGGGTCGTTCTCCTCCGCCTCGCCGGGGTCGCGCTCCTCCTCGAGGGCTGCCGGGCTTTCGTCGTCTTCGGCCCCCTCATCCGGGTCTTCCGAGGTCTCCTGTTGCTCGGCGGCGTCCGCGTCTTGCGCCCCATCGGCGTGCGCGTCGTCACCGGCGTCCGCCTCGCCGCCTCGGCCCTGGGCCGCCTCGTCGGTCGGGTCGGCGTCGGAGGCACCCTCGGCTTCAGAGGGCTGCCAGGGAGCCGGAGGCTCCTCGCTCGCCGGATAGCTGAACACGTCGCGCAGGTGGGGCGCGACCTTCGGGGTCGGGCGAGTGGTCGGCGTCTCGCCGTCCGACTCGGCGTCGCACTCGTCGCGGGCATCCGGCTCCTCGCAGCCCGGCTCCTCGTTGTCCGGCTCCTCGTTGTCCGGCTCCTCGCTGCCCAGCTCCTCGTCCTGGGCCTGACGGTCGCCTGACGCCTGCGACGGGAGAGACTCCCGCTCGACCTCGCCGAAGCTCGGGCCGGACGTCAGCTCGGGGGCGGCAGCCGCGGAGGCAAGGACCTGCGGGGCGTGACCGTAGAGGCGCGGCCCGACGGCGTTGACGTCGAGGAAGAGGCGCCCGTTGGACATCTGACGCAGGTTCATCAGGTGAACCTCGACGCCGGAGGTGGCGAGCAGGGACAGGGCGGGGCGAACCGACGGATCAATCTCGCCCGCGACCATGATGAGCCTGGGACCAGGCCCCACCGCGGGAGGCATCGAGTCGCGGAACTGCGCCCACCCGGTGCGGAAACCCTCGGGACCCGACGGGTACTCGTTGGCCAGATCCGCCCAGGAGATGGAGGCGACCTCGGCCAGGCGCGAGAGCGAGGTGATCAGCGTGTCGGAGTCCAGCTCCTTGAGGATCTCGACGGAGACGATCTGGCCGGTCACGTCCAGGGCTGTCAGGCGGGGAGTCTCCTCTTTCCCCTGGCCCGTCATGTCACGCCAGGTCACCGGGAAGAGGGGACGGGAGACGATCTGCAGGACCTGCTGACAAATTGCGTCGACCAGCTCCGGACCCAGGTCTTGCGCGACCGGGTACCCGAATTGAGCGGGTACGAGGCGTCCGTCCTCGAACTCAAACAGGGCCATCGCTCTTTCCTCCAAGTGTGTGGGGCACTCGTGGTCATTGTTCCACACGTTCCAAAAGAAGCAGGGAGGACACAGGGGAATTGCGATAGATACCACGTAATCATTTGGGGTGTCGAGCCTCACTCGGCACACCATCTCGGCTGTCGCACAAGCCACCTGCCGATGCCTTCACATCGGTAGAATGCGACCCACACCGCACATTCGCCTCCCCTCCACGCTGCCCCCAGGACCGTCCCATGCCAGATCCTGACATTCGCGACGGGGAACTCGACCAGTTCTCCCACGCCCTGCGCGAGCTCTCCGACTCCCTCTTTGGCTACACGGACTCCAACGGCAAGGAACATACGGGAGCCTACGACCAGGCTCAAGCGGAATACAACAAGGCGCTGGCGGAATACGAAACGACAAAGGCCGCCTACGACAAGAAGCGAGCCACACAGATCCCAGACGACGTCCACAAGGGCCGCGCCGCCTACGACGACACGGAGCTGACCGAGGCACGCAAGAAGATGGAGAAAGCGAAGGAGGCTTACGACAACCTCGCCGCCATTCGCAACGAGACCAACAACTCCGAACGGCGAAAGGCGGGCCAAGCCGAGACCTACCTGCTCGACTTCAACTACGACAACAAGTACGAGCGCACGAGCGCGATCGCCTCCTCCGGCAAGGCGCTCCCCATGATGGCTCCGGGGACCGTCGACAACGTCGTCATGTTCGGCTCTCCCGGATCAGGCGTGCGCAACATTGACGCCTACGGACTGCCCGAGGGCCACGTCTACGAGTCATCAATCCCCGATGGCGACGCCGTCCAAGGCCTGGGTCCCGACGCCTCGTACGGGACGAACCCCCGCAAGCTCGAGGGCATCACTCACCTGAGCACGGACGCGACCGATGCCGCGAACTACTGGCGCCGACTCCCCCGAGTATCGCAGGAGCTGCGGGGGTCGTCGAACGCGCGATTCACGGCTTCGACAACCACATGGCGTACTTCGAAGAGGGCACGCGCACCTCGCAGGACTTCGCCAACATCATCGCCGACGCCAAGCCGACGACCGACGAGGAGTGGGAGGCCCTCAAGAAGGCGCGCAGCAACCCCCAGCCACCGACCGACGATGAGTCGCAGTGGTGGAAGCAGGCGCTCATCGGATACTAGCGCCAACGCTGACACATTCCGAACAACTATTTGCGCTTCGCCTCGCCTGAGCCGTATCGTTGTGTAGGATACTGAGGGTAGCGCGGACGACGAATGGCACAATCTCTTCCATCCGGTTAAACTACTGCGCATCACGAAGCGAGCAACAGACAGGGCGGAGAAATGGGCAGAGAAAGCCTGCGCATCGTTGAGTATTCGGCGCCAGAATCACGAGTTCCGGCATCGGAGGAGACCTGCCGCGAACTCTCTCCCTACCGCCTTCACGTCGGCTCACGCCCGCGCCTCTACCCGGATACTTCACAGACGGTCAGGCCTCATCTCCCCCCGATCGAGCCCATGCCCGTTCCCGTGACACCTTTCCCGAGGCTTTACGGCGACGACCCCGAACCCGCCTAGAGGCACACGGCCCGCCCTCTGTCGGCGCCATCCCCCTCGCTCCTCACGCGCGCACCGATCAGCCATCCGCACAGCGGATAGCCTCGGCCAGGCCCCCGAGCCCGTGACACACTGGGTCCATGAGCGATAGCTTCCTGGAGGAACTGCGCGCACTCATCGACGTCGACGACGGGGTGGGGACACGCGCGCGCTACTCCTCCGACGCCGGCCTGACGCGCATCCCGCCGCTCGCCGTCGCCTTCCCTCGCACGCAAGAACAGGCCCTCGCGGCCTTCGACCTCGCCCGCGCACGCGGGGTGCCCCTGACCGCGCGCGGGGGCGGCACCTCGTGCGCGTCGAATGCGATCGGCCCGGGCCTGGTCCTCGACTTCTCGCGCCACATGAATCGCGTCCTACACATCGATCCCGACGCACGCACCGCCACCGTCGAACCGGGGTGCGTTGGCTCAACCCTCCAGGCAGCTGCCGCCGCCCACGGCCTGCGCTTCGGACCCGACCCCTCCTCGCAGAACCGGGCCACGATCGGCGGGATGGTCGCCAACAACGCCTGCGGCCCCCACGCCACGGCCTGGGGACGCACCTCCGACAACATCGTCTCCCTGGAGTGCGTCGACGGGCGCGGGAGGCGCTTCACCGCCACGACCTCGCACGACACGGGCCTGAGCTGCGTGCCCGACCTGGCCCCCCTCATCGACTCTCACCTCGCTCCCATTCGCACCCAGCTGGGCCGCTTCAAGCGCCAGGTGTCCGGCTATTCCCTCGAGCACCTCACCCCCGAGGGGGGACGCAACCTGGCCGCCATGCTCGCCGGAAGCGAGGGCACCCTCGTCCTCATCCTGTCCATCACGGTGCGGCTCGTCCCCCTCCCCGACGCGCCCGTGCTCGCCGCCCTCGGCTACCGATCCATGATCGACGCCGCGGACGACGTTCCCTCGCTCCTGGCCCACTCACCCCTCGCCGTCGAGGGGATGGACCGGCGCCTCGTCGACGTCGTGCGCGCACACAGGGGGCCAGGCGCCGTCCCCGCCCTGCCCGACGGCGATGGCTGGCTGCTCGTGGAGGTCGGAGCCGCGGGCGAAGACATGGAGACCTCACTCACCCGCGCACGCGCCCTGTGCGCCGACTCGGCCGCCATCGACACGGTCGTCTACCCGCCCGGGGCTCAGGCCTCGGCGCTGTGGAGAATCCGCGCCGACGGGGCGGGCCTGGGAGGGCGCACCCCGCCGGACGAGACGGGCACCGACCGGCAGGCGTGGCCGGGCTTCGAAGACGCCGCCGTTCCGCCCCGCAACCTCGGCGCCTACCTTCGGGACTTCACGGCCCTCATGGAGGAGTTCGACATTGACGGCCTCCTCTACGGCCACTTCGGCGACGGCTGCGTCCACGTCCGCCTCGCCATGCCCCTCGACACCCCGGCCGGCGTGGCGCACTCGCGGGCGTTCCTCCAGTCCGCCGCCCGCATCTGCGCCTCCCACGGCGGCTCGGTCTCCGGCGAGCACGGCGATGGGCGCGCACGCGGGGAGCTCCTGCGTTTCATGTACTCCCCCGACATGCTTGACCTTTTCGCCCGCGTCAAGCACGTCTTCGATCCCGACAACATCCTCAATCCCGGGGTGCTGGCCTCCCCGATGGACTCCGCGAGCGCCGCCTCCCGCGCCTTAGCACGACGGGCGGCCGCCACGTCCGCTTCCTCGCGGTCACCCCGGGACGCTTCCGACCACCCCCTCGAGTGCCAGCCCGGCGTCGATCCCCTCGACGCCAACCTGCGCCGCGTCGCGGCACACCCCATGCTCGCCGATGGAGGCTTCGCCTTCGCGAGCGACGGGGGCGACTTCACGTCCGCCGTCCACCGCTGCACCGGAGTCGGCAAGTGCCGCGCGGGAGTATCGGGAACCTTCATGTGCCCCTCCTACCTGGCGACCCGGGAGGAGAAGGACGTGACCCGCGGGAGGGCGCGAATCCTTCAGGAGGCCGCCAACTCGCGCCTCGTGCGCGCCATCGACTCCCCCGAGGTCCTCGAGGCCCTCGACCTGTGCCTCGCGTGCAAGGCCTGCTCGGCCGACTGCCCGGCGGGGGTTGACATGGCTCGCTACCGCTCCGAGGTCCTGTATCGCACGTACAGGGGACGAGTGCGACCCCTCAGCCACTACACGCTCGGCTGGCTCCCGCGCCTGACCCGCGTGACCGCACGGGTTCCGGGGCTGGCGGCCCTCGGCAACGCCGTCCTGTCCGTCCCGCTGCTGCGGCGCCTCGCGTTCCGCGTCATTGGCCTCGACCCTCACCGTGGCATGCCCAAGCTCCAGTCCGGCACTTTCACCGCGTGGGCTCGGCATCGGTCACTGCTCGCCACATCTGCGCCTTCCCATTCCGACCCCGGTGCCTCAGCCCGCGAGCGCGGCGGCACCCCGGCCTCGTCTGACTCAGCCCGCGAGCGCGAGGCGACCACTGCCTCGTCGCTGTCGGATTCCCCGATCCTGAGCGGCCCGCACGATCCCGGCGGGCGGCCGTACGCGCTCGTGTGGGCGGACTCCTTCAGCCAGACCCTCGACGACGCGGGTGCGCGCGCTGTCGTGGACGTGCTCGACGCGAACGGCTTCGCCCCCATCGTCGCGCCCGACGCGTGCTGCGGACTCACGTGGATTACGACCGGACAGCTGTCGGGAGCGAAGAAGCACCTGACGGCATTGCTCTCCACGCTCGCCCCCTTCGCCGCCGCCGGGATTCCCATCATCGGCGTGGAGCCCTCGTGCACAGCCGTGCTGCGCGACGACCTGCGTGACCTGTTGCCCGAGGACCCCCGCAGCGCCCTCGTCTCGCGCGCGACGCACACGCTTGCCGAGGCGCTGTCCGCCGTGCCCGACTCTGCGCGCCGCCTGCCCGACCTGAGCGGCGTCACGATCGTTGCTCAGCCTCACTGCCACCACTACTCCGTCATGGGATGGGACACCGACCAGGCGCTCTTGGAATCCCTGGGAGCACGCGTGTTGCGCCTGGAGGGATGCTGCGGCCTGGCGGGCAATTTTGGCATGGAAGCGGGGCACTACGACCTCTCGCTCGCCGTCGCCTCACATTCGCTGCTGCCCACGTTGTCAGCGCATCCGGAGGCCGTGTATCTGGCCGACGGCTTCTCGTGCCGCACTCAGGCCTCGCAGCTGGCCGGACGCGCGGGCGTCCACCTGGCGACGCTATTGGCGAAGCGCGGTGTCAGGTCTGGTGCGCTGTCGGCGGAGCGCTAGCCTGAGTATGGTGTCAGGTCTGGTGGTGTGCTGCTGGCTGAGCGCTAGGCGGGCGTGGCGTCAAGCCTGGTGGGGCACTGCGCAGCGGCCGAACACGGCCGCATCCCGGGCGGTGACATGCTGAGAAACGCGGCACACATACCAATCGGTCAGGTACAATGAAACCATGTATTTCTTCGTCGCCGTGATGCTGTGGTTGTTGTTCTTCTTCGCTATCTGGTACTACAAGAAGCTCGTCCTGTGGCTGCTTTTCTCCCCGGACTACCTCCTCATCATCGGCGCGGTCGGCGCCTTCACCGTCGATCACATGGGGTGGCTCACCTCGACCAGGCAGGCCCACTACGTCTGGGCGACCCTGGCGATGATGGCCGTCGGCTTCGGATACCACGCCCTCAATAAGTGGCTTTACCTGAGGTCGGCCCACACCTACAAGATTGTCAGCTTCCCCTTTGTCGTCGCCTCCAGCCTGTTCATCATGCTGGGCCTCGTCCTCAAGATCACCGACGAGATCGCCCCGCGCCTGGCCGACAACCCCACGGTCCAGCACGTCATCTACGTCGTCATCGGCATCGTCCTGGCGGTCGTTGCCTGGCTGAAGCGCCAGTCGACGATGGCCCGCCTCTTCCCGCCGGAACCGAGCATCGTCATCAACGGCGACGTCACCATCAACGGCGGAGAGGCCACCGTCCAGGCTCCCCAGGCGCCCGAGTCTCCCTGCACCCATCCCGGCAGCGACACGGGCGTGGCCTCCTACTGACGCACAAGCTGCGCCAAGATCCACGTCGATGCCCCACGCTCGCGTCGCCCCACACGCACCGCAGACTGTCCAACCAGCCGCAACGGCGCCTCGTGTCCCGGCAAGCGGCAGTGCGCCTCGTTTGTGCTTGTTGGCGAGGGCACGACACCCGATCGGTGTGCATTGCACCCGTTCTGTCCAGGTGTACTGCTCCCCATCGGGTGCTCTACTCCCCATCGGGTGCACTTCTGTCCGGGCGCGCAGCCCCTTGTCGCACTCTGCTTCCCATCGGGTGCAGTTCTGTCCAGGTGTACTGCTTCCCATCGGGCACTCTGCCCCTCGTCGGCGCACTGCCCCCCCATCGGGTGCACTTCTGTCCGGGTGCTCTGCTTCCCATCGGGCGCGCTGTCCCCTGTCGGGTTCACCGCTCCCCATCAGGTGTACTACCCCCGTGCATCCCGCTGAGACCACGTCACGTGGAAGCGGCGATCGGGCCCGTCACACGCCTTGGTTGGCTTGACCCACAATCCCTGGGCCGACGCGGGTATCGAGGATTGCCGCAACCCCACTATCTCAATCACCCAAGCCCTCAGCCGCACCAAGTCCTCGTAGTCCGGCCACGACACGCGATAGGTCTTCCACCCCGCGGCACGCAGATCATTGTCCCGCGCAATCCACTCTCTCTTCGCTCGGGCAAAGTCGGCTTCGTTCGTGCCGAGCTTTCCGATCCCATCGAACTCAAAGATGATCATGAGTTCGGGAATCGCTATGTCCGCGAAATAGCGACGTCCGTTGATGACGATCTCATGCTGGGTGACGACGTCGAAAGCGCTCACCGACTTGATGACCCACAGCAGTGCGGCCTCAGCCGGGTTGTCGCATCCCGGATCCGCCGCACACATGATGGTTTCCGCTCGCTGAAACGGCACGTTGTCTTCTCGCTGGCGCCAGGCCGCGAGCCTGCCGAGCATTGCCTCCCTCACGTCATTCGCTCGTTCACGAGACTCTGCCTGGGAGAAGACGGAGAAGCGCGACCGCCTGTTCAGCACCATACAGATCGCGACAAACGCGCTGAGATACTCGGACCGGAACGCCATTCGAACCGCAGCGTCAGTGATGCCTTCGACGCGAACTCCTCCAACCGTCTGCAGCTCAGTGGCATGAGGCGGGGCAACAGACCACCGCACTGACACCGCTGGCACGAGAGTGCCGGCAGCTCGAACCGCGCGTAGTGACTTGGATCCACGTCGGGTACGCGCCCACACAAACACATCCGGATTCGCCTCCCACAGCGGAATTCCTCGGGCGACAATCGAACTCGCGCCGACAAAGACCCTGTCCCCCTTCCCGGAAGCCTGTAGCGCAAGCAGTCTCGCTCGCGCCACAGCGTTCCATGTGTTCCACGGAGTCTCGAGCAGACGCGGATCTTCCACTCGGACGTAGTGCCCTCGCATCACATGCATGCACGCACCTGATTCTTGGTCCTCACGGGTCATTCGATGGATCGACGAGGAACGAACAACCGTCAGCTTGTGGCTACTCATGTCCGCATGATCCCATCGCACGGGGTACCAGCACATCCAGACAAGCAAGCCCTGTGGACGCGTCACGAGGCACGCGTGGGGCTGCGGATAGACCCCAGGGCAGCGACGGTGTCGCTCCCGCGGCAGAGACGCTCCCCGCCGAAACAGCATCGCATCGCGCCACACACGCAGCACTACACCCGATCGGTATGCAGTACACCCTTTCTGTTCAGGTGTACTGCTCCCGATCAGGTGCGCTGCTCCCGATCAGGTGCTGTGCCTGCACGCAGGCACGGACAAGCAGCGGAGGCGCTGTGTGCGAGCGTCCTCGAGAGTGCTCGCGCGCAGGCATCGGCAGGCGCCCGAGACAGATCCGCCCTGAGCCCCTTCCACCAAACCGCGAGGCCCCGCCGCCTTCCCGTGCACCCGAAGCGCCTGAGCGCCGACGCTTATCACTGCACGGCGCGCTCCAGCCCCACGACCCGGGCAGACGCGGGCAGGCCACTCGCACACGACCAGCGGGCTACGACATCGCCAACATCGAGGGACGGATCCACGAGCAGGGCCGTGGATAGAGCCTCGGCAAGCACGCCGCAGGATGCCACGACGCTGACCTGGCGGACCCCGGAGCGTGCGGGTTCGCCCGTGCGAGGATCAATGATGTGGTGGTCGCACGCCCGGCTGGGGGCTCCGGGCGGCATCGGCGCGCGCCTCGCGCCGAGCGGCCCCAGGTTATCCCCGGACGTGGACAGGGATGCCATCCCATCCGCGGGCACTTCGATGACTCCGTTCACGCTCGCTTCCCCGTCGTTGGGGTCCCTCATGCCCACGCGCCAGGGCGAGGAGTCAGCGCGCGTCCCGTGCGCCGCGATCGAGGAGGTGCCGACGGAAACGAGGACGCCCGAAGCGCCCAGCTCCGCGGCGAGGTCGCGGCACGCGTCAGCCGTGTATCCCTTGGCGATTCCTCCGAGATCAAGGCGCGGCGAGGGTCGCGTGCCCTCGCGGGGTGCCTGAAGCGGGCGCGCGGAAAGAGCCGCGCGTTCGAAGGCTCCGGGGTCTCGCAGCAGCCAGCGGCGCTCTCCAACACGGGTCAGAAGCTCGGGCGAGGAGGCATCCAGCGCTGCCTTGACGAGGCCCGGGGCCGGGGCGGGGGGAAGCGGAGCGCCCGCGACGTATGCCGCCCGCATGGCCGGGACGTCCCATGCGGCGACGAGGGGCCCTATCAGGGGGTTGAAGGATGCTCCGGTGGCGCTCGCCAGCACCAGCGCCTCCCTCAGGAGGCGGTCGGTCTCCTCGCTGACGAGGACGCCGCCCGGGTCCGGGGCGCCGACCACTGATGGTGCGCCGACCACCGATGGGAGATGGGAGGAGTTGATCCTCGATACCTCGGACGTGGCGCGATAGGCGCTCCACAGGTCCTCGTGCCTGGCGACGAGGCCGACGAGGGCGTTGACGATTCCCATGCCGTCCCCGCCCCAGCCGATCAGGTCGACGCGGGTACCCATCGCGGGGAAGGAGGAACGCCACGTGGGCGGGCTTTCAGCCGTCGCTACCCCCGAGGTCGTCGGCCCCCTCCTTGGTGGCGTCGTTCAGGCCGGGGATCTCGATGTCGTCCGCTCCGTCGGGGGATACGCCCTGGGCGGCCGCGATCGCTCGGATCGCCGCCTGCACGAACTGCTGGTGGGCGACGGTCGCGCCCGTGATGACATCGACCTTGGCGGGGTCGCCGACCTTCGTGAGGTTCTCGGAGTACTCCTGGTAGGAGGCGACGGCGGCCTGGGCCTTCTTGTAGTAGTCCTCGTTGAAGACCTCTCCGGCCGAACTCTTCCCGTAGTCGCTTCCCTTGTCCGTGCCGTCCGCGAGCGTCGTCTCGTACGAGGTCGCGGTGATCCGCCCACCTTCGACGGTGATGGTGATCGTGCCGACGGAGCCCTGGTCGTCGGCGTTGGACTGCGCGGTCCAGGTCCCATCATTGAGGGGCTTGCTCATGTCCAGGCCCGTCGAGGGCTGACAGGCGGCCAGGATCGTGGCGCCGAGGGCGCCGAGGGTCGCGTAGGTGGCCACGCTCCCCCACCGGGGGGAGCCGGAGGGGCTGGGGGGCGTCGATCGACGGTTCATCGTACCTTGTCCTTTCCGCTGCGGGAGGCCTGCGCGTCCGCCGGGACCGCGAGGTCTAAGGTGCGCGAGTCGTGGTCGTGCCACGTCTCTTTCACGACCTTACCGTGGTCGAGACGGATCTCGCGCTGCCCTTGCTCTGCGACGAGCGCGTCGTGCGTGACGACCATGAGCGTCGTGCCGTCGCGGTGGAGCTGGTTGAACAGGTCCAGGACGATCTCCTCGTTCGTTTCGTCGAGGTTGCCGGTGGGCTCGTCGGCGAGGACGAGCTTGGGGTAGTTGATGAGCGCGCGGGCGACGCACACGCGCTGCTGCTCGCCGCCGGAGAGCTGGCGGGGAAGGTGGGTGGCGCGGTCGGCGAGGCCGACGCGGTCCAGGGCCTCCATGGCTTCCTTCTCGTCCGGCATCGAGTGGTAGTACTGGGCAACCATGACGTTCTCGAGGGCGGTGAGGTGGCCGATGAGGTGGAACTGTTGGAACACCAGCCCGATGGTCCGGCAGCGGACCTCGGTGAGTTCGTCGGCCGTCAGGTCGGAGATGTCGTGTCCGTCGAGGGTGACGGTGCCCGTCGTCGCCGTGTCCATGGCGCCGACGATGTTCATGAGGGTTGTCTTTCCGCTGCCCGAGGGGCCGACGATGGAGACCCACTGGCCGCGCGGGATCTCGAGGGAGACGTTGTCCAGGGCGTGCAGGTCGCCATAAATCTTCGAGACGCCGTCGAGGCGGAGGAGGGGGTGCGCGGGCTTTGCCTGGGGATCGGCGGGGAGTTTCTCTGGGGTGTTCATGGGTCTTCTCATTCTCCGCGCAGGACGAGCGCGGGGTCGACAGCCAGTGCGCGGCGCACGGGCGGGAGGCAGGCGAGGACGGCGATGAGGATCGCGCACGCGACGGTGGCGATCAGGATGAGGGGGTGCAGGGAGATGGTGCGGTGGAACACGGAGGTCGAGATCAGGGTGGCCAGGCCGTATCCGGCGCCCGCCCCCAGGATCCCGCCGATGGCTCCGAGCATGACGCCCTCGCCCATGAACTCCGCGGTGATGGAGCGGGCGGTGGCGCCCAGGGCCTTCCGCAGGCCGATCTCGTTGCGGCGTTCGGTGACGACGGCGATCATCGTCGTGGAGACGCCGATCATGGTGAGGGCCAGGACGATGACGGTGACGACGAGGAGGAGGGAGCGCAGCATGTTGAGAACCCCCGTGTCCGATTGGGCGAGGCGCCGCACCGTTTGAGCGTGAACGTCGGGGTTGGAGGCGTTCATGGCGTCCGCGACCGCGCTCAGCTGCTCGCCCTCGAGGGCGATGGAGTATTCCGCGAGGGAGACCGCTCCCTGGGTTCCGGTGAGCGCGGACATGTCCTGGGCGGACATGTACAGGTAGCCGTCCTCGTTTCCACCGGTCTTGAGGATCCCGGAGACCGTCAGGGTGACGGTGCGCGGTTCCAGGGACAGGGAGGAGGCCTGGGCCGCGTCGGCGCCCGACTGCTGGCCGGATGCCTGGGCGGCCTTGGCGGACGCGTTGCCATCGAGTTGGCTGACCGTGATGGTGTCTCCGGCCTTGACGTCGATCGTGGAGGCGATCTGCTCGCCGACGAGCGTCTGCCCGGGCGCATCCGGCCACGCGCCGTCGACGAACCAGAAGGGGTTCATGGCGCGCACAGCATCCAGGTCGGTTCCTCCCGCGACGTAGGGCTGGTCGTTGACGGTGACCGTCTCGTAGTCGAAGGCTGCGGAGCCGACGAGGGCGTCGGCCGGCACGTGTTCGGTGGCGGCGGCCACCGCCTCGTCCGTGATGCTTCCTTCCCCGCTGGGGGTGAGTACGAGGTTGGCGCCGTAGGAGCGGATCTCGCGGGCCATCTGCGCGGGCACGTCGACGGCGATCGTGACGAGGCCGGACAGGGTGGTCGCACCGATGGCGACGGCGAGGACCGCGATGAGGACGCGGGAGCGCCGGCGCAGGATGGAGGAGGTGATCATCCGCCAGAACATTGCTCGTCTGGACATGTGGCTCACCTTCCGTGGAGGACTTCCGCCGCGTTGAGACGCAGCAGGTAGCGGATCGCCGGGATGGAGGCTCCCAGGACGACGATGATGACGAGGACGGCGACGAGTCCGACGACGACGGGGGCGAAGGCGATGGCCGAGCCGAAGACCATGTATCCGATGGCCTGGGCGAGGCCGAGCCCCGCTCCGTAGCCGATGACTCCGCCCACGAGTCCGACGACGATCGTCTCGGCGAGGAAGAGGGCGATGATCTGTTTGTCTTTGGCGCCCACGGCCTTCATCAGGCCGATCTCACTGGAGCGCTCCATGACGCCAGCGGTCACGAGATTCGCGATGGCCAGGGCCGAGGCGATGAGGGCCAGGACGGTGACCAGCACCATGAGGAGCTGCGTCTTCTCCAGGACGGTTCCCTCGGACTGGGCGACCTGGCGGACGGGACGGGCGACCGAGTCCGTCATGACCTCCTCAATCTGGTAGGCGATGGAGGAGACGTAGGCCGTGCAGTACCAGGTCTCCTTCTCGGACACGCTCAGCGAGTTCGGGTTCTTCGCGGCCTTGCGGGCCAAGTCGTTGTCGGGGGTGGTCAGGGCCGAGACCTCGACGCTGCTGACGACCCCCTCACGTTCAATCAGTTCCTGGGCCGCGGGAAGCTGAATGTAGACACCGCGGTCGGCATCGTCCCCGGTGGTCACGACGCCGCGCACCGTGAATTCGCGGCTGATGCCCGCGCGCGTGAGCGTGAAGGAGTCCCCCACGTTCAGGCCGCGCTCGGCGGCGTAGGTTGCACCCACGATGGCGCCGTTCGGATCGTCATCGGTCGGCCACGCGCCCGTGACGTCCCACCATCCGCGCAGCTTGTCCAAGCCGGTGTCGATGCTCTCTCCCGTGGCGAGTTCGAGGTGGTGGCTGAACCAGGTTCCCGTGGTCGCCACGGGGGCGCCCGAGGCATCCGTGGCGGACACATTCAGCAGCGGCGCGAAGTCGAGGATGTTGTAGGTCCAGAAGATCGTCTTGATGTTGCCCAGCTCGTCCTCGCGCAGGTAGGCGTGGGACTCGCTGGCCTCTCCCGTGGAGTACAGGTCGGACAGGACGGCGGCCCCCTGGGCGCGCACGACGATGTTGGCGCCGTAGGACTTGAGTTCCTGGTTGACCTTGTCGCCGACGTTGAACATGACGGAGAGCATGGACGTTGCCACGCCGGCTCCCAGCGCGATAGTCAGGGCGATCATGAGGTGACGATTGCCTCGCCTCGTGAGCGCGCCTCGCAGCATTCGGATAAACAAGCGTGCCCCTCTACTTCGCGAAGATGGGAGCCGAGGCCTCGAGGACCGAGATCGGCACGGTCAGGGTCCCGTTGGAGACCTTGTACTCGATGGGTATCGGGTTACACCCTCCCTTGAAACCGATGGTCGCGATGTTCATCGCCACCTCGCACAGCTTGCAGATGACCTTGCCGTCCTTCTCGTAGTAGCCGGTCGGACCGCAGATCTCGCACGCGTCGAGTCCCACGCCAAACGAGGACCCGGACTTTTGGATGACGATGAAGCGCACCTTGACGCCGGTCGAGGTCGTGTACTCGAAGCGGTGCAGGTGTCCGTCGGAGATGTCGGCCAGGTTGACGCTGACCTGGTCGTCAACGACGCTGTGCGCCTCGGGGGCCGAGAGCTCGACCTCTTGGCTACCGATCGCGACGCCGACGGTGATGAGGAGTGCCCCGCACAGGTATCCGACGGCCGCCGTGCCCGCCATGGACTTGTAGAGGCGAGAGCGGGCCCGGCCCAGGCGTCCCTCGGCGGGATTGGCACCGACGGTCGGGATCGAGCGGGAGGCGTGCCACGTGAGAGCGACGACGACGCCGAGGGCCAGGGCGGCCACGATCGTGAAGACTGCCTCGTTGTTGATGAACCAGGAGATGATATTCCACGCGCCCTTGGATACGGTGATCCAGCGCTTGGCTTTCAGGATGCGCACGAACAGCAGCGAGTGATTGAGGACCAGCGAACACAGGATGCACGCGGCCGGCCACACGCGGTTGTTCCACGCGCACAGGCGGTAGGACACCCAGGCGAGGAAACACACGAGCACCCAGGCGAGCCCGTATCCGACAATGGCGAGAACCGCCTGAGTGGAGTAGATCTCGACGCCGCCCGAGAGCATCATGACTGCCTGGTTGAGCGCCGTGGGAACGGAGCGGAAGAGGGCGAAGGCGATAAAGAGGGCGCCGACGAGGCGCACGAGGGCATCCCCTGGCACCGGCGTTTCCGTCGAGAACTGGGCCCGGGCCTCGGCGTCCCCCGTGGGCAGGAGGGAGCGCACGCGCCGCGAGCGCAGGGCGAGGAGCGAGAGGAAGATGAGGGCGAGGACGACCGCGATCGGCAGCGTGTACAGGCCGACGGTCTGGCGGTTGACCGACTTGGGAGCCTCCACGTTGATGATCGTCAGCGCGACGGAGGCGATCGCGCCCGCAGCGATGCCGAACCACACGGCGAGCTGGCGGGCCTTCTTTCCGCGGCGGCCGTGCCCGGCGGCCGGCATGAAGCGGATGACGGCGCCGACGGCGAGCATCGTCAGCAGCAACGTCAACGTCGCTTCGCTCATCTGCTGAAGCATTGGTATTCCTCTCCACACAAGACAACCCGAGACCCAACGGTCTCGGTGGTAAAGCGCCCCGAAGGGCGCGGGGCGAGGTGGCCTCCCGGGTGGGAGCCGCCTCGTCCCCGCTTCAAGCGATCGTCACCAGGAGACGGCCGTGGGATCCCACTGCCAGTCCGGGAACTCGGCGACCAGGGGTTCGGTCCAGAAACGTCCCTCGACGCCCGTGGCCTTGTCGGTGTGGAGCATCCAGCCGTTCTTCTCCGGGGATTCGATGGAGAAGGTCACGTCGTAGGTTCCGGCTTCCAGCTTGGGGATGTTCAGGCCGTAGTGGGGGCCGTCGGAGGCGTTCATCGGCATGAAGGTACCGCTCTGGACGGTGTTGCCGGACTTGTCCTTGATGGTGTAGGTGACGGTCAGGGCGGGGACGAAGTCGCCGGCGCCGTAACCGAGCTTGTTGTCGGCGGCCGCGTGAATGTCGGCCTCCATGTGCATGGACGCCTCGGCTGCGGGCACACCCATGGTGGGTTCCATGTCGACGGGCTGGAAGTAGACGCCGCCCACGACGAGCGGGCCGACGTGAACGTCGTCGCCCAGGGGCTGTTCCTCGAAGCCCGCGTCCTCGCCGGGGGCCGCGGCACCCGAGTCGGCGTCGGCCGAGGATCCGGTGGTGGGCTTCGTGTCGTTGGACGAGGCGTTGTTGTTCGAGCAGGCAGCGAGGGTGCCGGCGAGGGCCAGCGTGGCCAGGGCCGCGCCGACGCGGAAGAGTGAGCGCTTCATGCGATGAACTCCTTAGCGTGTTGGTTGGTGATGGGTCAGCGTCGCTCCGATGAGCTCACTTCCGACTGCTTCGAGGCGATGGCTTCGCGAGCGAGGCGCGCCTTTCCGAAGAAGTAGAGCCCAACGATGAGGACGAGAACAAAGGCCTGCGCGGCCAGGTTCTCCACTCGGGGGTAGATCCCCAAGAGGTCAATGGTGGGGAATCCGGACAGAGGCGTCAGCGAGATAACGTCGGCCTCCTGGAGTTCCTTGATGCCCGATCCCGTGAAGGTGAAGGCCATGAGGGCCAGCAGGATCGACGTGATCGTAAAGAAGGGACGCAGCGGGATGCGCAGCGCCGCGAACTGGATGAGTAGGTAGACGACGAGGAGGATGACGGCGCCAACTCCGAGGCCGATCCACACGTAGTGCACGTTGGCGCCCGCGCCGGAGACGATCGGCACGTAGAAGAGGATCGTCTCGGCTCCCTCGCGCAGGACCGCGAGGAACGAGATGAATGCCAGGCCGAGGAGCGAGCCCCGGGTCAGGGACGCGTCCGTCTTGTCCTTGATGTACCTGTCCCAGGCCTCGTTGGACGACTTGTTGATCATCCAATTCGATACCCAGATCAGCATGGCGACGGCGAAGAGGGCGGCAAAGCCCTCGAGGAGCTCCTGGTTCGCGCCCGCGAGCGAGGAGACATAGCTGAACACGACCGCCAATCCGACGGAGAATGCCAGGGCGAGGCCAACGCCGCCCCACACGATGCCGGTCTTGTCCTTGTGCCCGGCCTTCGCCAGGTAGGCCAGGACCGCGGCGACCACGAGGATCGCCTCCATACCCTCACGCAGGATGACGAGGAGGGAGGGGAGGAACTGCGCGAGCCACGGGGAGGATGCGGAGGAGGATTCGGCAGCCTTGCCCGTGTAGCCGTCCAGGGTATTGGCGTCCTCGCGAACGAAGTTCGACAGGGTCGCGTAGTGTTCGTCGACCGCGCTGGAGTCGTTGTCGGTCATGGCCTTCTTCAGGAGGGAGAACTCCATCTCCACCTGGGACACGCGCGCCCCGGAGATGCGGCTCATGACCTGCTTCTCCATGCCGGTCGTCTCATAGTTCTTGTAGTAGGCGTCGTTGACCTTGTCCTTGCCGCCCTTGGCGTCACCCGCCTTGAAGGTCTCAACCCCCTCGGCGAGGATCCCGTTGATGGTCTGGGCGACCTCGCCCCAGGGGCCAGGACTGTAGTCGGCGGAGGAAGCGGTGCCCGCCTGCCCCGGTGAGACGCCGTCCAAGGTGGCCGCGTCTTCCGTGACGTACTGCTTGAGGGTTGCGGCGTGGGTGTCAACGTCGGAGGCGGCGTTGTCGGTCATGGCTTTCTTCAGGAGGGAGAACTCCATCTCCACCTGGGACACGCGCGCCCCGGAGATGCGTGCCATGACCTGCTTCTCCATGCCGGTCGTCTCATAGTTCTTGTAGTAGGCGTCGTTGACCTTGTCCTTACCACCCTTGGCGTCACCGGCCCGAAATGCGGCGACGCCCTCGTCGATGATTCCGTTGATGGTGGTGGCCACGTCGCCCCAGGTTTGGCCCTGGGCGCGCGAGGGTGTTGCCACGATGAGCGCCATGAGCACGGCCATGACGACGGCGACGACGATGCGGACGAAGTGTTGGATGACGTCCTGCGTGCGGATGCGAAGCACTGTCATCACGAACCTCCTGTAGAACCGGCGGATGGGAGGCGCCGGGCTTGTAGGATTCTTACCCAACGAGAGTAACGTCATGCCCGCCTAGCGGAAAGCACTACGTTTAGGATTACCTAAATTGTGACCGCACAGTCGCCGTCCTTAGCGCTCGAAGACCGCTCCACGCTGGGACCAAGGGCCCGTTTTGCTGACCGCCAGACCGATCCCACCCCCCTTCCGACAGGCGTAGCGCGGCACCTCTCTCTGAGGCTACCACTCGGTCAGACGCTGCGGGTAGCCCACCCACCGGCATCGGCCCACCGCGCCGGACCGATGATCACGAAACGCCCTCGGCTGTCAAGCGGCGGCGTTACCATGGAGAAGTCAGGCTCGTCGAACGAAGGGGTTCGCATGTCTCCCACACGCGATAGGGCCGCGTCCCGGCCCGCTCATTCACCCGCTGCCGAAGAACCTGCGCCGCCCACCAGCCCCGCTTCAGCTCCGAGGCGCACCGCTCGCCCAACGCGAGCCGAGTGGGCGCGCATCGCGATCTTCGGCATCCCCTGCGGAGCGTTGTACCCCACGCAGCTCCTGCGCACCCTGGCGCCGGTGGGATCGGAGCACTTCCTGCTCATCCAGGACTGCGTCAACATCGGACTCCTTATCCTCGCGCTTGCGATCGCCGGGCGCGTTTTCCTCTCGGACTTCTCCTACCTGCGCACTCGCCCCATCCGCAAGGTCGCCGCCCTCCTCGGCCTGTTCGTCCTGACCATGATCGCCCAGAACCTGGCGAACAACGCTCTGTCCACCCCGAGCTCGTTTGGCGACGGTTCCCTCCACTACTTCACGGAGGGCTTCGGCGGGCTCGTGTTCTCCTTCATCGTCGCCCTCGGCGGCCCCCTCATCGAGGAGGTGTTCTTCCGTCACTTCCTCATCGGTACGCTCAGCGCCTACGCCCCCACGTGGCTCGTCGCGACCGTATCGTGCCTGCTCTTTACCCTCATGCACTGCCACGGGTGGCAGGATATCCCCTCCTACATTCCCCTGGCCCTGACCCTCACGCTCGCCTACCTGTGCTCGGGGAAGAACCTGGCCTACGCCTGGCTGTTGCACGCCCTCAACAACTCGCTCGTCGTTGGCGCGGTCTTCCTCTCCCACGCCGGCGCCTAGCCGGACGCACCGTGAGCGCAGCCACCGCCGAAAAGCCACAACCCGTGACACCACTGCTCCGGCCCTACGCCTGCGCACATTAACCCACCTGGTGGCACATGGTCACACCCGCCCAGCCTCCAGTAGATGGGTTTAGCTGCGCACAAGTGGGGTCACGCCTCCCGCAGATGCGCACAACCAACACGCGTCCACAAGCACTGCACTAGTTAGGGAGCATTACACCACCTCCCAACTGGTGCAATACCCACCTAAGTGGTGTAACACCACTTAACAACAAGCATTCACGCGAACACGCACCGCTTACACGACGCGCGAGAGGCCAATGCTGCACCAGTTCGGGAGGTAATGCGACACCACAGTCGACCATTCAACCGGCAACACCGCGAGGACGCTGCACCCGTTACGGGGCACTGCACCCGATCAGAACGGGTGTAATGCCTACGGATCGGGTGCACTGCACGCTCAGACAAGAACAAACGCGGAATCTGAAAGCCCACACGACACGCGGCACAAGAGAACTGGCGAAAAAAAGTCCGCCAACCCCCGGCGCAACAAGCACCGCCCGCAACAACACAACACGGGCCCACACACTAACCCACCTGGTGGCAACGTGGGCCCACCCCTGCGCATGTGAACCCACCTGGCGGCACATGGTCACACCCGCCCAGCCTCCAGTAAATGGGTTTAGCTGTGCACAAGTGGGTTAACACCACCAGTAGATGGGCCGATCTACCACACGCTCCCCCGCCCACAGCACCCCACCCACAACGGAACGAGGCCGTGACCGAACCGGTCACGGCCTCGTCGCGCTCAATCAGCGGCGCTCGGCACAACACGGCCGCCGATCAGGCGGTCATGTCCACGTGGTCCTCAACCGCGGCGCGGCCAGCCTCAAGGCGGGCGACGGGGACGCGGAACGGCGAGCAGGACACGTAGTCCAGGCCCACGCCGTGGAAGAAGTGGATCGAGGCCGGGTCACCACCGTGCTCGCCGCACACGCCGAGCTTGATGTTCGGCTTGGTCGAGCGGGCGCGGCGCACGCCCTCGGAGACCAGGGTGCCGACGCCGTGCACGTCGATGGACTCGAAGGGGGAGACGCCGAAGATGCCGGCCTCGATGTACTGCGGGAAGAACACGCCCTCGACGTCGTCGCGCGAGAAGCCCCACACGGTCTGGGTCAGGTCGTTGGTGCCGAAGCTGAAGAAGTCCGCTTCCTCGGCCAGGTCCTCGGCCGTCATGGCGGCGCGCGGCAGCTCGATCATGGCGCCAATCGACACGCCCGACAGGTCGACGCCCCGAGCGGCGGCGACGGAGGCAATGATGCCTTCGCCCTCCTCGCGCACGAGCTGGAGCTCACGCACGGAGCCGACGAGCGGGACCATGATCTCGGGACGCGGGTCGAGGCCGCGGGCAACGAGCTGCGCGGCCGCCTCGCACAGGGCGCGCATCTGCAGGGCGAACAGGCCGGGCAGGTAGATGCCCAGGCGCACACCGCGCAGGCCCAGCATGGGGTTCTCTTCGTGCATGCGACGGACCTCGACGAGCATCGCCTCGTCGGCGGGATCGAGCGTGCCGGTCGCCCTGGCGACGGCGACCTTCGTCTCCAGCTGGATGAGGGCGGGCATGAACTCGTGCAACGGCGGGTCGATGAGGCGCACGGTCATGGCCTTGCCGTCCATCACCTCGAGCATCTCGAGGAAGTCCTGCTTCTGCAGCTTCTCCAGCTCGTTGAAGGCGGCCTGTCGCTCCTCGGACTCGGGGGCGGAGAGGATCGCGCGCTCGACGAGCGGGCGGCGCTCGCCCAGGAACATGTGCTCGGTGCGGCATAGGCCGATGCCCTCGGCGCCGAAGTCGATGGCGCGCTTGGAGTCGAGGGGGGTGTCGGCGTTGGCACGCACGCTCAGGCGGCGGACCTTGTCGGCGTGGGAGAGGAGCTTGTCGACGGCCTCGACGAGCTCTCGGGTCCCCTGGTCCGCGCCGGCCGCGGCGACACCGGCCTCAAGCCCCTCGGCGAGGTAGGTCGTGACGGGCGAGTCGGTGACCGGGACCTCGCCGCGGAAGATTTCGCCGGTCTGGCCGTCGATGGCGATCGTGTCGTCGGCGGTCAGGACCATGTCGCCGATGGTGACGGTGCCGGCGGTGGCGTCGATGACGAGGGCTTCGGCTCCACACACGCAGGTCTTGCCCATGCCGCGGGCGACGACGGCGGCATGGGAGGTCTTGCCGCCACGCGCGGTCAGGACGCCTTCGGCGGCGACCATGCCGGGCAGGTCATCGGGGTTGGTCTCACGACGCACGAGGACGGTCCTGATCCCCTTCGCGGCGGCGGCCTCGGCCTGGGCGTTGTTGAAGGCGATCTTGCCGACGGCGGCGCCCGGGGAGGCCGCCATCCCGCGAGCGATGAGCTCCTTATCGGCCTTGGCGTCGAACTGGGGGAACATCAGCTGGGTGAGCTGGTCGCCGGTGACGCGCCCCAGGGCCTCGTCGCGGGTGATGAGCTTTTCGTCCAGGAGCTGGGTGGCGATACGGAACGCGGCGGCGGCGGTGCGCTTGCCGACGCGAGTCTGGAGCATCCACAGCTTGCCGCGCTCGACCGTGAACTCGATGTCGCACATGTCGCGGTAGTGGGTCTCGAGCTTGCGCATGATGGAGCGCAGCTCGTCGTAGACGGGCCTGTTGATCTCCTTCAGGGCCGACAGCGGCAGGGTGTTGCGGATGCCGGCGACGACGTCCTCGCCCTGCGCGTTCTCCAGGTAGTCGCCGTAGACGCCGGAGTGGCCGGAGGAGGGGTCGCGGGTGAAGCAGACGCCGGTGCCGGAGTTCTCGCCCATGTTGCCGAACACCATGGTGCAGATGTTGACTGCGGTGCCCAGGTCGTGGGGGATGCGCTCACGGCGACGGTAGATGCGAGCGCGCTCGGTGTTCCAGGAACGGAACACGGCCTCGATGCCCATGTCCATCTGGGTGCGGGGGTCCTGCGGGAAGTCGCTGCCGGTCTGTTCCTTGACGATGCCCTTGAAGGTGTCGACGAGGCCCTTGAGGTCCTCGGCACTCAGGTCGGTGTCGCCGACGACGCCGCGCTCGGCCTTGAGGGCGTCGAGGGCGTCGGAGAAGAGGTCGCCGTCGATGTCGAGGACGGTCTTGCCGAACATCTGGATGAGGCGGCGGTAGGAGTCCCACGCGAAGCGTTCGTTACCGCTAACGGCGGCGAGGCCGCGAACGGACTCATCGTTGAGCCCGATGTTCAAAACGGTTTCCATCATGCCGGGCATGGAGAACTTCGCGCCGCTTCGCACGGAGACTAGGAGCGGGTCGGAAGGATCGCCCAGCTGGCGACCCATCTGGTCTTCGACGCCGCGCAGCGCGGTGGTGACCTCGGTGGCCAGCGACTCGGGAACCGTCGACTCTTTGAGATATGCGCGGCATGCCTCGGTGGTGATCGTGAACCCGGGGGGAACGGGCAGACCGAGCTTCGTCATCTCTGCGAGGTTCGCTCCCTTGCCTCCGAGCAGGTCCTTCATGGACTTGTCACCCTCGGAGAAGTCGTACACATACTTGACCATCGTGGTCCTCAACTTCCTTGTTTTGCGATGACCGACCCGCGCGCGGGTCGCTACCACAGGCAAGAATACACTGCTCTAGGGACCTAGGTCACCTGATGGCGCGACGACGCCCCATTGTCTTGACAAGGCGTCCTAGGGTGCGCCCGCCGAACGAGTCGGGGCAGAAAGAAACGCGTGGGGCGAGCCACAAGACCCGCCCCACGCGCGAAGCGTCACCGACTTGTCAGCGCACGCGGAACTCGATGGTGGTCCCCTCGCCGACGTCAATCAGGTCGCCGTCGTTGAGCGCCAAGGTGACCATGGGGGTCACGTCCTGGAAGGAACCGTCCGCGTGACGCAGGACCGTTCCGTTGGCGCTGCCGAGGTCCATGAGCGCCCACGAGCCGGGAGCGGTCATCATGACGGCGCAGTGCGAGCGAGAAATCTCCGTCGCGGGGCTGGGCACACGCAGGACGGTGGCGGGAGGACGACCGGTGAGGGCAGAGGCATCGGGGTCTCGACCGATGACCACGTCACGCGAGACCTCCACGGGCACCGTTCCGCCGTGGATCAGGAAGGCGACGGGTGCGGCGGGGCCGGAGTTGACGGGGGCCAGGCGCAAGATCGTGGCCTCGGTGTCCGTCTCGGCGTTCAGGCCGGCCAGTCCCACGGCGCTCATCGCCTCGGGAACGGTCGGAGACTCCGCAGCCGGTTCGGGGGTCGGCTCCGGGGCGGACCCCGGGGTCGGTTCCTCGCTGGCCTCCGAGTCCTCGACTCGATCGGAGGAGGCTGCCGTGTCGATCGGGGGCTCCTCCGTGGCAGCGACAACGTAGAGTTCCCCGGAGGGCTGCTCGGCCGACTTCACGGGTTTGTCCTCGGCGCGATCGGCGGCCGACTCCCGGGCATCGGTAGCATCCGCACCGGCCTCGCCTTCGTCGGCCGACGATGCCCTCGAGGAGGACAGGAACACCGGCGCCTTGTTGGTTGCGGCCAGGAACTGCGCCTCAAGGGCCTCGAGATCGACGGAGGCGGTGCGCAGGGTCGGCTCGGGAAGCTCCTCGCGAGCCTCCCGCAGTGCCCGGCGCTCGTGGGTGGAGATGTCGGGATTGATGAGGAAACCCATCGTGTCGACGGGCAGCGAGGACATCGCCTCCACCTCATCGAGCGCGCGACCAATGCGAATCTCGGCAGCCTCAACGCGGTCGGCGGCGGGCACCATCCACGTGACCTCGTCGCCCTCAATGATGGTGGCCTCGAAGGTCTGCCACTCGCCTGGGTTGAAGGGCCACGCCCAGATCGGGTCGGTCCACACCTGTTCCGTGATCTGGCCGGCGGCGCGCATGCGCAGCTGAATGTTGCCCAGAACGGTCAGGTAGGGCTGCTCGCCGGCGCAGTCCAGGAGCAGGGCGTCCCCCTGCTCGGCCTGCACGTGCGCTAGCCACGCCTGCGTATCCGCGCGCCCCCACACGACGTCTGCCGCGGAATCAGCGAAACTCAGCGGAACCAACGCTGCACCGAGCGGGCCGGTGACGAGCATCGCGCCCTGTCCGCGACACAGGAAGCGTCCAATCTGAAGCATCAGTTACTGCCTTTTCTTCGAGGAATCCGGCGAGCTGTCTCGATCGACGCCGGACGTACTGGTTGAATCATGCGACTCATGACATTCGAAGGCAATGTTACTCGCGATTCGGTTCCTGCGTAAACCACAACGGCAGTGGCATTGTCACGCGTTCCCCCCTCGAGGGCAGCCCGGACGAGCGCATCGGCATCACCCTGCGGCCCGTTCCCGGCGGCAACCAGGGCGCACATCTGCGAATCCGACAGGACCCCGTGCACGCCATCCGTGCAAATCACCGCCCGATCGCCCTCTTCCAACGGCATGATCGTGTAGTCAGCCTTCACGCCACCCGACTGCCCGGCTCCCAGCGCCTTCGTCACGACATTCGCCGGCGGGATCACCCTGGGCGCCCCGGAGGTCGCCGCGAGGTCGCGGGCCTCCTGCAGCGCCGAGTGGTCATGCGTGAGCTGACGGACCCCGCCTCCACCCACGACGTAGGCGCGCGAGTCCCCCACGTTGAAGGACAGCCAGTAGGGGCCCTCGGCGGTGTGCAGCACCATGAGGCCCGACAGCGTCGTGCCCGGCGCGCTCATCGGATTGTCGGCGGGAGCCAACGAGGCCACCGCGGTGGCCGCGGAGTCGATCGCAACGGACAGATCCACCAGATCCACCGGCCGATCCCCGAGCCTGCCCGGGCTGAGGTACTCCTGCAGGATCAGGACCGCCGTCGACGAGGCCTGGGCCCCGCCCAGGTGCCCGCCCATGCCGTCGGCGACCGCAAAGACGGGTGGGACAGCCAGCCACGAGTCCTCGTTTTCTGCTCGGACCGGGCCAATGTCGGTCGAGGCACCCCATCGAACCGCGGGGCGCTCCGCATGTTCATCGAGAGCCATCTGCCTTCATCTTTCCCGCTGCGCAACTCGCGCAGCGTGACGCATTACGTCCACCATTCTACACACGGGGCGCGTGAGGCCCGCAGCATCCGAAAAGCGCGAAAGACAACAAAACGTAGGCGGCGTCATGAGCATCCTCACGGGACCGTGATGCAGGCGCGGACCGGATCGGACATGCGCCCCGACGAGCGGGCGACCGTCGTGATCTCCACGCAGTTGTCTCCGCTGGCGCCGTCGACGCGAACGGTCGTCTCCTTGACGCGCCCGCGGGAGGTTCCTCCCGCGCCCGAGGCCTCGTACGCGTAGGCCGTCTCGGAGTCGGTGGCACCCGCAGGCGCGGTCCACGTCCACTCCACCAGCCCGCCCGCGTAACTCCCCGTCAAATCGGTGACCTGGGGCGGGGCAACCCCCACCGCGTCACCCGGCGTGGCCGACGCCGTGCTCGTCTCGGGTGCCGGCGTGATGCGCGTGAAAGACCCCTGACCGCGCAGCATCGCCACAGCCAAGCCGGCGGCGATGATCGCGGCCAACAGCACGAGGATCATCCCCGTCACGGGGGTCAGGCCCTTGGCGGGCGCCGCCGTCTCCTCAACCTTGCGGCGAGCAGAGACCTCGTCGATGTCGCCGTCCCGGTCGCTCTTCCACGAGTCGGCGACCGCCTCGACGCCGCCGGAGCCGCTTCCCCCCTCGAAGGAGTAGGGAGAGGGGCGCATGTGCGTCGCTTCGGGGTCAATCACGGGGGCCGCGCGCAGGCGGGTCTTGTCGTCGGTGCCGACCGCAGGAGCCTGGACCTTCTTCGATCGCTTCTCCTTGATCTCCATCTCCGTGCGCGGGTAGCCGAGCTCCTGTTGAACCCGTTGAAGCCCTTCGCCGAACTCCTTCGCCGACTGTGTGCGCTCCGCCGGGTCCACCGCCATCGCCGCCCGCAACACGCGCTCCAACTCGCAGGGGGCATCCGCCCGTCCCAGGCCGCGCACGCGCCCCCGCTGGACGCGGTTGGCGATCGATGCCGCCGAGTTGTCTCCGATCGGATCCTCGAAGGGGCTGCGCCCGGTCACGAAGGTCCACGTCGTCGATGCCAGGGCCCACACGTCCTGCAGGGGGGAGGCGGGCGAGTTCACGTCCTGCTGCTCCGGGGGCGCCCACAGGACCGAAAAGCCGTCGAAAGCACCGACCTCCAGCGCTCCCACCTTCGACGCGACCCCAAAGTCGGCCAGGACAGGCTTGCCGTAGGCGTCCAGCATGATGTTCGAGGGCTTGATGTCGCGGTGCACGTAGCCCTGCCAGTGGAAGGTCTCGACGACGCCGCAGATCTTGATCATCGTGTCCAGGGCGTCCTCGAGCGACATGGGCCGCGCACGAACCTGCGTGAGGAGGTCGGCAACCGGGCAGTACTCCATGACGAGGTATGCCCGCCCGTCTGCCGTCGTTCCCACGCCGTGCAACTCCACGACGGAGGGGTGACCCGACAGGAGCGTCATGGCGTCGGCTTCGCGATGCAGCTCCTTCGTGCCCCGTTCATCCCCCTGGGCGCGCACCACCTTGATGGCCACGTCCCGGCTCGGCAGCTCCTGACGGTAGAGGAACACGTCGGCGAAACCGCCTTGCCCCAGGGGACGAACCCACCTAAATCCCGGAATCTCCGGCCCCCTCATGCCTGCGACGGCTGGACTCACCGCTCGATCTCCTCTCGCATCGTGCGCTCGATCAGGGCGCTCAGACGCAGCTTGCGGCGCATACGCAGGCTCCGCAGGGACAGCGCCCGGCGCACGCGCGCAAAGAAGCCCGCACGCTTGGACACCTGGTCTCGCAGCTGTCCCACCTGGGCCCACGCGGCGCGCGCGCGGTCGCGGGAGGCACCGTTGGAGGCAAAGTTCGCGACGTCGGCGAAGCGAGCGATCACAACGGGAGAAGGAACGTCGCCGCCGAAGCGGCTCCACCCGTCAATCACGTAGCGTCCCCTGCCACCGGCGTCGCCGCGGTCGGAGGACGAGGTCGACCCGTCCTCGCCGCTGCGCATCTCACCCGTCACCAGGGCGAAGGGGTCGCCCGGGTCCTCCCCCAGCTGCCACTGGGAGGACAGTGCCCACGCGGTCTCCTGGCGAGTGCGTCCCAGCTCGATGCGCAGGCCAGAGTCGGCGGCCAGGTCCACGACCTCGTCCCACGAGCCCACCAGCGCATCACCGGCCGCCGCCCTGCGGCGACGCCTGCGCCGACCCGCCTTGAACGCCAGGATCGCCAGGGGCGGCAGCGCGAGGAGGAGGATGGCGCCCGACACTCCGGCGATGATGCCCCAGGGCAGGCCCGCCTCGGGTGGCTTGAGCGGGTCGGCGTTCTGGTCACGCGTGGGCGGAGGCATCTCGGCCGGGGGCTCGGGGGGCTCCGGCGGCTGCAGGACCTGCGGGCGAGGGACGGACCGAGGCTTGGGAACCTGGGTCTGCGGCACGTGGTCGCGCGGCGGAGTCGGGTCGAACACGCCCCAGACGCCGCCCGAGAACTCGACCTCAACCCACGCGCGAATGTCGGATCCACGCAGGGTCGCGGCGCCCCCCTGGGAGCCGCCCTCGGGGTAGGCTCCCATGACGACGCGCGCGTTGATCCCCAACTGGTGCAGCATGAGAGCCATGAGCGCGGTGTACTGCTGGTCGTCGCCGATCAGATTCTCGTCGGAGGTCAGCATGCGCTCCAGCCGATCGGTGCGCACGCCCGGCCGCGAGAAGCGCGTGTTCTCGTTGAGGTAGTAGCCGTTCGTGGCCAGGTAGTGTTCGATGGCGCGCGCCGCCGCGAGCGGGGTCGAGGCGTTCTGCGTGAGCTCCGCGGCCTTTTCCGCGACGCCGTCGGGAACGTTCTTGTCCTCCGAGGTGGAGGACAGCGCCACGAGGTTGGCCAGCTCCTCGTCGCGCACGGGCGCGACAAAATCGGTGGTCACGTTATAGCTCATGGAGCCCGCGGGACCGGTCGTCAGCGCCGCGTTCGCCCACGTATCGACGTGGAGGCCGTTCTTTTGCTCGGAGGACTGCGCCCCCGTGAAGGCGATCTGCGAGGGTGTTCCCAGGACGGGAACCCACGGGCCCGACAGCCCCGTGGTCGTCAGCGTGACCACGGAGGCGCCCTGGGAGCGTCCGGGGATGGTCGTCTGGACCTGGATGTACCCCGTGTGCCCGTCGCCTCGCTTCTGGGACATGCCGAAGGTCGTGCCGTCGTACACGTCCATCGCTGCGATTCGCACGCGCTGGTTCTCGGGCAGGTCCGACACGGTCAGCAGCGTCTCGTCCTTCAGGTCCGTCGTGTAGTGGCGGAAGGAGGACATCGGGGAGGGGTAGGCCTGGACGTCAAGGGGCGGGTGAATCAGGTCGCGGCCAACGATGCGTCCGCGAGGGGAGCCCAGGAACGCCGCGGCCGGCATCGCCACGGCGACGGAAACCGCGAGGACGAGGATGGCGCCAACCGCCCGCCTTCCCACGTAGACCGTCGAGCGAGAACGACGCCCGACCGTGGCCTCGCCGCCGGGCGAGCTCTTTCGTCCCACCAGCACATCCTGGCCCAGGGTGATTCTCTGGTACTGGGCGGCGCTCGCCCACCAGGCGACCAGCAGCGCCCACCAGGCGAGGACGGGCGCGAGCGGAAGAGGATAGTGCGTCAGCCCGAAGAACACGGCGATGACCGCCATCACGACGACGGGGATGGATCCCAGGACGGCGCGTCCGGCGCGCGCAGTGATCAGGCCGGCCAGAAGCGCCAGGATGAGGCCGCTCATCCACGGCACGAGGGCCGGGCCGGAGTAGACCGACACCGGGGGCGTCAGCGTCAGTAGATCCTTCCACGCGCGGAAGGACCCGAGCACCATGACCTGCAGGGTCTGCCCCGTGGGCAGGAAGCCAAACAGCGCCTCGGAGCGCAGCGCGGCCGCGCTGCCGCCCAGGAAGTAGGTCACCGCGACACTCAACACGGTCGTGAGCGCATCCCACCGCCAGTGGGTCGAGGCCGCGGCAATCGCCAGGCCGCAGGCCACGCCGGCTCCGGCGGCGATGGCCCCGACTCCCCCGCCAAAGACGGGTTCGAAGGCCGCGATGGGCCCGGCGAAGAGGAGGGCGAGAACCAGGAGGGACCAGATCGGCAGCTTCGACCGGTACGTCGCGAAACGCTGCGTGATGGTCAGCAGGCGCGAACGCGTCGTCTTGTGGCGAGGCCCCTGCGAGCCGGCGGGGGGACGGTCGTTGGCGCGGGGGCGGGCGGAGGCGGAAGGAGCTGCGTCCGCGCGCGCGCGGGTCGCGACGGGCGTCGCCGGTGCGGTCTCGGCCTGCGAGTCGACCCTCTGCGCGCGCGGCTTGGTATCAACGCTGGTGGTCATGCAAGCCCTCCGGCGACGATGATACGCGGCAGGTCATCGAGGCGCGCGCAGTCCAGGAGGACGCCCCGCCCGAGGTCTCGCCTGGTTCGCCCCTCGGCGCAACCGATTCGGATGATGGAGACCGGAACGTCGATGGGGGCCAGTCGCGCCAGGTGAGCGGCGTCGACGTCGCTCACCTTCGGACCCACCACGAGGGTGAGGGCCGAGACGCCGGGACGCTCGGCCACGGCCTCGCGCACGCGCAGGGACAACTCCCCTCCGGCACCCGCCCCCACCTCGGAGAGGGCGTCCAGCAGGCGCATGGCGCTGCCCGACGGCAGCCAGTCCTCCGTCGTCGTCACGGACACGGGACGGGACTCGCGCAGGCTGGCCAGAGCGAGCGAGGCGGCGACGGAGACCGCCGTTTCGAAGGATTCGTGATCCCAGACGTCGCGGGAGGTGTCCAGCACGATGACGTGGTGGGAACGGTGCGTTTCCTCGTACTGGCGGACGATGAGCTTGCCCAGGCGAGCGGTCGACTGCCAGTGGACGGCACGCCGGTCGTCTCCGGGCTCGTAGTCGCGCAGCGCGTGAAAGGACACGTCGGAGCTGGAGAGCCTGCCCGTGGACACGCCCTCGACATCCAGCTGGAAGCCGGTGGCGTCGAAGGGAACGCGCACGGTGCGCGGGTGCACGTGGAGGATGACGGGCTCGTCCCACACGCGCACGCGGCGCAGCAGGCCGAGGGCGTCGGAGCGCACCGAGCGCGCCGGACCGACGTTGATGAGGCCTCGGTGACGCGAGGAGATGAGAAACATCTCGTCCCACGAGCGTCGCGCGCCCAGCGGGGGCACGACAAACTCACCGGTGCCCGAGCCGATGGGCAACTCGATGATGCCCGACCGCACGGGACGGTTGCGTTCGTTACGCACCATGATCTCGCCGACGGCCGTCTGGCCGGCGACGATGCGCTCGTTGGGGACGCGGATCGACACGAGGTGCGGGGGCTTCCACGCGACGCGGGTGGCCGCCAGCACGAGCGCGACGACGCCCGCAAGCGCGCACGCCAACGCCTCGACCCACTGGAACGCTGCGGCGACCGCGACGCCGGCGACGATGAGCACGATGACGGCCCAGCCGATCGGCGTGACGGCGCCCGTGAGCGCCGCGACGGGGCGCACACGAGCGCTTTGCTCCCTGCGGTGCCGCACCCCGTCCGCGCTATCCGAACGCTTCCCTTCCATCACTGCTACCGGGAGGATCCTTACGCGCCGACCGCGGGTGCGGGGACCGAGGTGAGGGCGCGCTGGATGACGCCCTCGGAGGTCGCGCCGGAGAACGCGGCGTCGGGGTCAACGACGATGCGGTGGGCCCACACGGGCACGGCGAGGGCCTTGACGTCGTCGGGCAGAACGAAGTTACGCCCCTGCGCGGCCGCCCACACGCGGGTGCATCGGACCATGCCGATCGCGCCACGCGTGGAGACGCCCAGCAGGGAGGACTCGTCCTCGCGGGTGGCCTCCGCCAGGGCCGCCACGTAGTCCAGGACCGCGCGGTCGGTGTGGTTGTCCGCGGCCAGGGCGGACCAGGCGACGATGTCCTGGCCGGACACCATGGGCTGGAGGTTCTTCGAGCGGTCCGGGGATGCCGAGCCGTCGAGGACGTCGATCATGGCGCTGCGCGACGGGTAGCCGATCGAGGTCTTCATGAGGAAGCGGTCGAGCTGGGCCTCGGGCAGGGGGTATGTTCCGGCCTGCTCGACGGGGTTCTGGGTCGCGATGACCATGAAGGGCTGGGGTGCGGGGCGACGCACGCCGTCCACCGTGACCTGCGCTTCCTCCATGACCTCCAGCAGGGCGGACTGGGTCTTGGGCGAAGCGCGGTTGATCTCGTCCGCCAGGACGATCTCGGCGAAGACGGGGCCCGCGTGGAAGACCCACTCGCCGGTCTTCTGGTTGAACATGTTCACGCCCGTGATGTCGGAGGGAAGCAAGTCGGGGGTGAACTGGATACGCGAGTGCGTGCCATCGATGACGGCGCTGATGGCGCGCGCCAGGGCGGTCTTGCCGGTGCCCGGGGCGTCCTCGAGCAGCAGGTGTCCTCCGGCAAACATGGTCGTGAGCGCGAGGCGAACCGCCTGGCGCTTGTCCAAGACCGCCACGGAGACCCCGTTGACGAGGCTCTTGAAAACCTGGGCGAAACGCGTCGCGTCCTCAATGGACAGTGACATGAGTATCCTTTTCTCTTCGGTCGTTGTGTTGGTTGTCGGTGTGCTGGTTCCGGGCCTTCCCGCCCGGACCGTGCCCTAGTGCATGTACTTGATGATCTCTTTGCCCGTCGACAGGGTGATGTAGAGGGCAACTCGATAGGGCTCGTCGACGGGCAGTATGGAGCCTTCGACCCGAAGACCCGGTGTCTCGGTGGGCGATATGACGGCGTCGCTCTGCTTGTAGATCGTCTGGCCGGTCGCCGAATCGACGACCTTGAGCCGGCAACCGTAGGTGCACAGGCCCTCGGTCTCCTTGGTGCGGCGGATTCCCACCGCGAAGCCGCCGTCGGGGTAGGGCACGTAGTCGGCGCGAATCTCGATGTTCGCCCAATCCTTGTCCGGAACGGCGTGGTCGTTCCTCGGCGTGCCGGTGACCCTGATGGCGCTCGAGACCAGGCCCGAGGTCGAGATCTGGCAGAAGTAGAAGTTCTGCGGAACCCCGTTAGCCTCATCTCCCCCGAACCACACGAAGTTCGTGCCCTGGACCCTGCGGTTGGTGTCGTTAGAGCGGGCCTTGGCGGAGCAGTCGGCGCCGCTCGTTCCCCAGAACACGGTGAGCTCGTTGGCGAGGTAGCCGCGTCCGGGCTTGACGTTGACGTTCGTGGCGTGGAGCTGGCCGGAGTTACCCGTCGCCGTGATCGTCGGCGGGTCGATCTCGAAGGGCGGGGTGTTCGGGTTCGGCGGGATGCGCACGGTCTGGGGGGCCGACGTGGTGGCGTCGCCCTCGGCGTTGCGCACGGTGACGGTCACGGTCGCTAAGGTCACCGAGTCCTCGAGGACCACCTTCTTAGTCTTACGCTGGTCCTCGTCCGCCGTAACGTTGTAAGACTCGCCGTTGACGGTGACGGTGGTTGTCCCCCATCCGCTGCCGCCGCTGTTGCCGACCGTCCACGAGACGAAGACCTTCGCCACGATCTGGCCCTGTCCCTCCCAGCGTTCGGTGGTCACGGTG
Organism: Schaalia odontolytica; assembly: GCF_024584435.1. Lineage (GTDB taxonomy): Bacteria > Actinomycetota > Actinomycetes > Actinomycetales > Actinomycetaceae > Pauljensenia. Next base: position 2,198,181 of record NZ_CP102197.1, on the reverse strand, counting down.
ACCACCGGCTCATCGGGGGCGACGTGCGAGGGGTGGGGGCGTCCGATGGTGGGCGAGGACCACGGTCCGGCCTGACCCTCGCCGTTGACGGCCCGGACCCGAACGGCGTAGTCATGCCCGTTGACCACGGAGAGCGTGGTCGACAGTCCATGCACGGTGATCGGTTCGTCGGTGTTGACCTGGACCTCGTAGTGGTCGATCTTCGACCCGCCGTCATTCTCCGGTGCCACCCACGAGACCTTCAACACCGAGTCACCGGCCTCCACCTTGGGCGCAACCATCTGGCTGGGCTTGCCCACCGTCTTGATCGTATTCGAGGGCGCGGAGGGCTCTGAGTTGCCCTCGCTGCTGGTGGCGACAACGGAGAAGGAGTAGCCGCGACCGGCGCTGAGACCATCGACCGTACACGAGCCGGCGGTGCAGGTGGCCGACACCTGCTGGCCCGAGTCCGCGTCGAGCACCCGGTAGCCGGTGACGGTGGCGCCGTTGGCCGCGCCCGGGGTGAAGGTCACGCGAGCGCCGCTCGTCCCCCTCGCCTCGGCGCGCACTCCCGTGGGGGCACCCGGCGCGCCGACGACGGTGACGACGATGTTGCCCTGGGCCGAGCGAGACGGGTCGCCCAGGTAGTCGTTGAGGCGGTAGGTGACCTTGATGGTTCCCACCTCGTCGGGGGTGATCGACACGACCGTTCCCTCGGCGCGCACCTGCCCGCCTCCCAGGCCCATGACCGCGCCCTCGAGGGTGAGCGGGGAATCGGGGAAGGGGTTGATGGCCCGGGAGGCGACGTCCACCCTCACCGTTTCGCCGACCCGGCCCCGTTCCTGGTAGTCAGGCGCGCTGACGTGAGGCTTGGAGGAGGACACGACCTCGACGGGGACGGAACCCGACACCGAGTTTCCGTCCGTGTCGGTCACGCTGACCCCGATGGATCCGGCCGGGCCTCGGGCCGTGTCCTGGGCCGCGGTCACGGTGAGGGTCGAACCCGACACCGAGGCGCTGATGCCGTCGGGAACGCTCCCCACCGCGTACGTGAAGGTCGAGGGGTCGCCGCCCTCGGGGTCGGTGACTCCGAGCGCCAGGTTCTGGGTGACGGCCTCGCCCCCGGCCTCGACGCGCACGCCGGTCGGGGTGAAGGTGGGCGGCTGGTTCTGGGTCGCGCGCACTCGAACGGGCACGGACAGGCTCGATGACAGAGCGCCCGCGTCATCCCCATCGCTGACCTGAATGGTGAATGCCGTGTTTCCGGAGAAGCTCTCGGCCGCGCTGATCGTCAACTGCGTCGCGCCCTCGGCGCTCACCGACGTCAGCCCCGCCTGGGCGGCCGGAGAGGACCCCTCCACCAGCTGCGCAGAGCGCCCCGATCGCACGATGACGTAGTCGGAGAGGGAGATCGTGCGCTGGGATCCCGCGTCCACCTCGATCGGGAGGTTCGCGTTGTTCAGGAAGGGCGCGGTGCCGTTGCGTCCGGGCACGGTGACGACGGCGGAGTTGGTCAGTCCGTCGCGGTCGGTGATCGTGTAGACGACGAGGCGCAGCTGGTCGGAGACCGGGATGAGCAGGTCCTGGCCGCTCACGTTCACCCCGGACTCGCCGGTGGTGACCTTCAGCTCGTCAACCGACCCGTCGGGGTCGTCGTCGTTGTCGACGACGCGCACGCGCACGGCCGACCCGTCCTCGGGCAGCTCCGTGTAGGCCACGTAGTCGTCGCGGGCGACGGGGGCCTTGAGGGGGACGTCCTCGGATACGTAGATGGTGGCCAAACCGGTGGCGGAGCCGCCTCGGCCGTCCGAGACCGTGTAGGCGACCGCGTAGCTGCCGGGTTCGGATGGGGTGCGCACGGAGATCGTGGTCGCGGAGCGGACCTGCGGATTGAGCGCGGGCGTGGCCGTCGTCAGGCCGTCCTCGTCCAGGGAGAGCGTGTCGCCGTCGGGATCGACGTCGTTGGACAGGACGTTGATGTTGAGGACGCGATCAGGGCGAGCCTGCACGGTGTCCGGGACGGCCACGGGGTTCTGGTTGGAGGTGGGTGACGGGGAGATCGCGACGCGCACGCGGGCGGAGGCGCGCGCTCCCTTGCGGTCTTCGACCGTGTAGGTGAAGGTGTCGGTGCCCACCGCCCCGCGGTTGGGGGTGTAGTCGATCCAGGTGGCCGAGGCGGTGGCCACGCCCTGGGTCGGCGAGGAGTCCACGCCGACCAGCGTCACCGAGTCGCCATCGGGATCGATGCCGCTCAGCGTGACGGGAATCGTCACGGCCTGGCCGGCGCTCGTCCACGCGTTGAGGGTCCTCGGACGGGGGGCCTCGTTGCTCTCGGTGTCCGGGATGACCTCGAAGGTGACGGTGCTGGAGGCGCGGTTGCCGGCGGAGTCGATGACCGAGTAGACGACCTCGAGAAGCCCGGGACTCGTTCCCGCCTCAAGGCGCACCTGGTTACCCGTCACAAAGGGCGTCCCAACCGACGAGGCGTGGTCGTACTCGAGGGTCGACTCGACCTGGAGGCTCAGGCCGGCCGGGGAGCGGTCGTTGGACAGGACCGACGCGGTTCCGACGTCGCCGACGCGCACCTTTGCCCGGTCGGGCGCCAGGATGGGCGGCAGGTCGGAACGATCCGAAGCGCCGGGAATCACCGTCACCTCGGCGGTGGCGTTTCCCTGGCCGTTGGAAACCGTGTAGGAGAAGGTCGCCGTCTTATCGATGCCCGCGTGGGCAGTGATTCGCAGGAGGTGACGTTCGATGAGCGCGACCTCGATCTCGGGCGCCTTCGATGTATCCACCGAGGTCACGGAGAGCATCCCTCCGGCGGGGTCATAGTCGTTGCCGAGGGGATTGACCAGCACGGACCCGCCCTGGGGCAGGACGGCCGTGTCGTTCTCCGCGACGGGGCGCACCGAGGACGCGGCCACGACCTCCACGCGGATGATGCCCAGCGTCGTCGCGATCCCGTCGGAGACCGTGTAGGCGAAGGAGTAGGACCCGGGCTGCTGCGCCCGAAAGTCGATGGTGCCGCGGTCGAGATCCGGGGTGAGAGTCACGCCCGACGGGGCTCCGGAGACGGCGGCGAGGGACAGGGGGTCGCCGTTGGGGTCGGTGTCGTTCCTGAGCGGGTCGAGGGTGACGGTCTCGCCCGGGTGGGCCTGGAAGAGGTCGCCGTTGGCCGAGGGCGGCAGGTTTCCCGCCTCCTGGACGTTCACGACGAGCTCGCCGCGCGCCTCGGCCCCCTGGTCGTCCGCCACCGTCAGGACGACGGTCTTGGGCCCGGCGGAGCTGCCCTCCTCGTTGATCGTCACGGTGCCGTCTTCGACGAAGGAGACGTTCAGGCCGGTGGGAGCCTGCACGTCCTTGAGGTAGATCGGGTCGCCGTCGGGGTCACGCCAGTCGCTGAGGGCCTGGTACTGGATCCGCGCGCCCACCCCGATCTTGACGGAGGAGGAGCGCACCTGAACCGGCGCCTCGTTCTGCCCGTAGGGATGGACCGTGACCTGAACGCGGGCGGAGGCGGAGGCCTGCCCGTCCGACGCGTCGTAGGTGAAGGACGTGGATCCGCTCTGGTCCGCCGAGACGTCCTCGATTTGCAGGGCGCGCCCGCTGCGCGCCACGACCACCGAGCCCCACCCGGGCTGCGAGGTCGGGGTGGCGGTCAGCACGTCCCCGTCCAGGTCTGAGTCGTTGTCCAGGACGGGCAGGACGGTGGAGCGCCCCGGGCGGATGCCGAACTCGTCGTCGACGGCCTCGGGCGGGGTGTTTTCCTCGCGCTGCTGCGGGTCGGCCACCTCGTTGGTGAGCTCCGGGCTGTCCTGCTCTTCTTCGCTCTCTTCGAGCTGGTTCTCGACCTCGTCCCAGTTGTCCATGAGGACCATGTTCGAGTCGGGCAGCCACACGTCCCCCTCGGCGACATCGTTGAGGACGATGGCCTTGCGGTTGGTGCGGAAGACAACCTCGCGGGCGGAGGTGAGCGTGTCAACCACCATCTGCTTGTTCGAGGACGGGTCCTTGCAGGAGCGCACGTACGCCCCCGATCCGCTCCACGCGCCGTAGGCGCAGCCTTCGTGGCGCACGGGGGCCGCCGGGATGCCGCTCGGGGACCCCTCGGCGGCGGGCGTGATCGAGGGGCGCCCACCCGCCAGCGGGATCGCGACCAGGGACGTGGCCGTGGCCAGCAGGACCGAGTCGTCCTTCGGTCCGGCCTGCTGCAGGACGCCGCCGGACTCGACACCGGCGGCGCCGAGGTCGAGGGTCTTGTTCCCCGGGAGGTAGAGCGTGTTGGACGCCGCATCGAGGGCGACAACCTGATCGCCGACGACCGTCATGGACAGGCGGGCGTCCTCGGAGATCCCGGCGACCTGACTCGTCTTCGTTTCGTCAACCGAGCCGCGATGCTTCACGGTCGTGAGCGTTCCCGAGGCCGAGAGGGAGTAGACGGACCCGTCCTCGCCGGTCACGAAGGCGCTGGCCCCCATGTTCGAGGCTAGAGCCGCTGATTCGGCGAGGTTGGAGGGGCTCGGGGAGGACGCGGACGTCGTCCACAGGGTGCCGTCGGCGGCGTTGAGCACGCCCAGGACGTCGCCGCCCTGCATCGCAATGGAACCGGCGGGCAGAGCGGTCGGGGCGCCGAGGGCGACCTGAGTGACGTTGACCGGAGCGACCGTGAGGGAGCTGAGGTCGGAGACGGTGACGGTCTCGGCCGCCTGACCCACGTCGAAGTTGGTGGCCTCGGTGCGCAGCGCACCGTCGAGGATGCGGGCCTCGTAGTCGAGGTGGCCGACCATCTGTTTCGACTTGTTCGTCACCCAGATGCCACCGTCGTTGACGTTGACCTGGGTGACTTCCGCGCCCCGGTAGATGACGCCCGCGATGCAGAGTGCAACGACGACCAGCATGAGGATGGCCGACGGCAGGCGTCGCCTCACGCTAGTCAGGTGTCGTCGCGGTCGCGAGGTCATGACCCTTCTCTCGATAGATGAGCAGTGCCCTAAACATAGTGTGGCACGAGTTCACACGAATCCAATAGTTAATCAGAATCTATCAGACAGGCGATTACCTAACAACCAGAGGGGGCTCTCTCACAGAGCGACGGTCGCTTTACCACCAACCACACACTTGTCATCCCGGCGCAACTGGCGAGAAGATCACTCCCCGTTGAAGGTGAAGGAGCGCTCGCCTCCCTCTTCCTGCACGCCAACCGTGACAACCTGACCAGGTTGCAGCTCTCCGAACAGGATGCGTTCGCTCAGCGCGTCCTCGATCTCTCGCTGAATGGCGCGACGCAGCGGGCGGGCTCCCAGAACCGGATCGAAGCCGACGTCCGCGAGGAGCTCGCGCGCCTCGTCCGTCAGCTGCAGTCGCATATCCTGAGCCTCCATGCGCTTGGCCAGCTTCGCGATCATCAAATCCACGATGCGGGCGATCTCCGGCTTGGTCAGCGGCGGGAACACGATCGTGTCATCGACGCGGTTGAGGAACTCCGGCCGGAAGTGCTGCTTGAGCTCCTCCGCGACCTTCGCCTTCATGCGGCCGTAGTCGTGCGTCGAGTGATCCGCCGTCTGGAAGCCCGTGAGAACACCCTTATTGATGTCGCGGGTCCCCAGGTTGGTCGTCATGATGATGACCGTGTTCTTAAAGTCCACCTTGCGGCCCTGGGAATCGGTCAGGCGGCCTTCCTCCAAGATCTGCAGCAGGGAGTTGAAGATGTCCGGGTGAGCCTTCTCGACCTCGTCGAAAAGAACAACCGAGAACGGCTTGCGGCGCACCTTCTCCGTCAGCTGCCCGCCCTCGTCGTAGCCGACGTAGCCGGGAGGCGCACCAAAGAGGCGCGAGGCCGTGTGCTTCTCGGAGAACTCCGACATGTCGAGCTGAATCAGAGCGTCCTCATCCCCGAAGAGGAACTCGGCGAGCGCCTTGGCCAGCTCCGTCTTACCCACGCCCGTCGGGCCCGCGAAGATGAAGGAGCCGCCGGGACGGTTCGGATCCTTCAGGCCGCTGCGCGTGCGGCGGATCGACTGGGCAAGGGCCTTGACGGCCTCGTCCTGCCCGATGACGCGCTTGTGCAGCTCATCCTCCATCTTGAGCAGCTTCGCGGTCTCCGTCTGGGTCAGGCGCACGACCGGAATACCCGTCGACATGGCCAGGACCTCGGCGATCTCCTGATCCCCCACCTCGGCGATCTCGTCGGATTCCCCGCCCTTCCAGGCTTCTTCCTTCGACTTGCGCTCCTCCGCGAGCTTCGACTCCTCGTCGCGCAGGGAGGCCGCCTTCTCGAAGTCCTGGTCGTCAATGGCCGCCTCCTTGTTGCGGCGTACCTCGGCGATCTTCTCGTCGAGCTCGCGCAGCTCCGGCGGGGCGGTCATGCGGCGGATCCGCAGGCGGGCGCCCGCCTCGTCGACCAGGTCGATGGCCTTATCGGGCAGGAAGCGATCCGAGATGTAGCGGTCGGCCAGCTCCGCGGCCGCCTGGATCGCGGCGTCCGTGATGATGACGCGATGGTGCGCCTCGTAGCGGTCGCGCAGGCCCTTCAGGATCTCCACCGTCTCGTCGACGCTGGGCTCGTCCACCTTCACCGGCTGGAAGCGACGCTCCAGCGCCGCGTCCTTCTCGATGTACTTGCGGTACTCGTCGTTCGTGGTCGCACCGATCGTCTGCAGCTCGCCGCGCGCCAGCATCGGCTTGAGCATCTGGGCGGCGTCGATCGACCCCTCCGCGGCGCCCGCGCCAACGAGCGTGTGAATCTCGTCAATGAACAAGATGATGTCCCCGCGCGTGCGGATCTCCTTGAGCACCTTCTTCAGGCGCTCCTCGAAGTCGCCGCGATAGCGCGAACCCGCCACCAGCGACCCCATGTCGAGGCTGTAGATCTGCCGATCCTTGATCGTCTCGGGCACGTCGCCCGCCACGATCGCCTGGGCGAGCCCCTCAACGACGGCGGTCTTGCCGACGCCCGGCTCGCCGATGAGCACCGGGTTGTTCTTCGTGCGCCGCGACAGGACCTGCATGACACGTTCCATCTCCGTGCGACGCCCGATCACGGGATCCAGCTTGTTCTCGCGCGCGGCCTGCGTCAGGTTGCGACCGAACTGCTCCAGGATCGCCGAGTTGGAGCGCTCGGGGCCGCCGGTGCCACCCACGCCGGCTCCCACGGACTCTCGGCCCTCCTCGTCGCCGCGCTGGTAGCCGGACAGCATCTGGATGACCGTCTGGCGCACCTGCGCCAGGTCGGCCCCCTGCTTGGTAAGGACCTGGGCGGCCACGCCCTCGCCCTCCTTGAGCAGGCCGAGCAGCAGGTGCTCCGTGCCGATGTAGTTGTGGCCCAGCTGCAGGGCCTCACGCAGGCTCAGTTCGAAGACGCGCTTGGCGCGCGGGGTGAAGGGAATGTGGCCCTCAACCGGCTTCTCGCCCTCGCCGATGATCTCGATGACCGAGGCGCGCACGGCCTCACCCTTGATCTCCATCGTCTCCAGGGCCTTGGCGGCGACGCCCTCACCCTCCGAGATCAGGCCGAGCAGCAGGTGCTCCGTGCCGATGTAGTTGTGCTTGAGACCGCGTGCCTCGTCCTGCGCGAGCACGACGACCCGGCGAGCGCGGTCGGTAAAGCGTTCGAACATGCCTCTCCTCATTTCAGGGGCGTCCACCGCGCCGAACTCGGCACAGACCCATCCCAGTTGACTGGTTACCAGACTACGAGGCCAGCTCACGGCGTGCGCGCGCTTTCGCCCTGGGCGCAGGGCATGGGGCGGCGAGTGTGCGGGCAAGCTCGCCGGACGGGACCCTCTCGACGAGGCCGGGACGGAATCGGCCCTCCGACTCCCTCTGGGCGGCACGTCCCGCGACGCCGGGAACGCCGTTTTCCGCACGCGCCGGGCCCGCTCGAGATTGCGACGTTACGGCTTTCGGAACGGGCCATCTTCCTCACGTGCCGGGTCGGCTCCGCAAGCCCTCGTGGTTTGTGCCTCGCGCCTCGTGCTCGTTCGCCTACTACTTGGCCGTGTGGGCCCGGCAGCTGCGCAGGTTAGCCCAGTTAGTGGAGCGTGGGCCCGGCAGCTGCGCAGGTTAGCCCAGTTAGTGGAGCGTGGGCCACCCCGCCCACCCGCCACCTAGTGGGTTAACGTGCGCGTAGCTGGGCCTACACCGCCACCTACCGGGCCGAAGCGGCCACCTAGTGGGTTAACGTGCGCGTAGCCGGACCCACGGCAGGCCAACAAACCCACAGCACGGCACCGGCCAACAAACCACGACGGTCCGGCGGCGCGGCAGCGCACGCGGGCACCGCGACCACAGAAACGCTCAGCGAGCGAGGCCGGGCGGCAGGCCCCGCGAGCTAGGCCTCCACCAGAACCGTAAACGGTCCGTCGTTAACGAGGCGGACCTCCATCATCGCACCAAACTGGCCCGTTTCAACGTGCAGGCCACGCGCGCGCAGCTCCCGCGCGACCGCGTCAACGAGAGGCTCCGCCTCCTCCCCGGGAGCGGCGTGCGCCCACGAGGGGCGCCGACCTTTGCGCGTGTCCCCATACAGCGTGAACTGCGAGATGAGAAGGATCGGGGCGCCCGCCTCCGACGCGCTGACCTCGCCGTTAAGGACACGCAGCTCCGCGATCTTGCGGGCAACGGTGGCCACCTGCTCCGGGCCGTCGCCTCGCCGGACCCCCAGCAGGACCACGAGGCCCTGGCGCGCCTGCGCGCTCTCGCCGTCCACGCGGGCTTTCGCCGGGGCGCCGGGTTCATCCCCCGCGCGCCCGAGGGGTCCCTCGCCGAAGGTGAGGCGTCCGACGACGCGGCCGCCGACCCGCACCTCCCCCGAGGTCGCGCGCTGAATAACGGCTCGCATCAGCGCGCCCCCAGCGCGGAACCGAGCCCACCGAATCCGCTCGCCCCGCCGCGCTGGCCCGCCTCGCGGGACAGGTCGGCCCCGGGACGAGTCTGCGGGGAGATGGAGGACTTGCCGTGCTGGGGCACGATCTCTTCCTGCGCGGCAGCCACCCCGTCAATGTCGAAGACCGTCGTCACGGGAAGCGCGCGAGCCAGGAGCGCCAGGGCCACCGGCCCCTCGTCGGCGTGGCGGGCGGCCGAGGTGATCACCCCAACCTGTCGCCCCCCGACCTCGATGGGAGTGCCCGGGGCGGGCAGGTCGGCGCGCGAGCCATCGAGCTGCAGGTAGGTGAGGCGGCGCGGCGGACGCCCCAGGTTGATGACGCGAGCAATGGTCTCCTGCCCGCGATAGCAGCCCTTATCGGTGTGGACGGCGGTGCGCAGCCAGTCCACCTCGGCCGGGATCGTGCGAGCATCCACCTCGCGTCCCAGGCGCGGCTTCCACGCGGCGATGCGCATGGCCTCCCACGCCAAGATGCCGGCCCGGCGACGACTCCCTCCCTCGGTGACACCCAGCCAGGCGTCCTCGAAGCTGGCGGCCCCCTCGGGCGAGGCCACGTGGTACATCATCGGCGTGCGCGCGCCCGGATGACGCTCGCCCTGAAAGTACGCCGCGCCGCCCTCGGCGACCCCGGGCCACGGGTCCTCCCACGTCCACTCGATCCCGGGCAGGGCCGAAGCGGCGTCGGCGGTGTTGGCTCGGGCGCGCACGGACGAGAAGACAACCGCGTCGCGCACGCCCACGCTCACCCTCAGCGCGAAGCGCATGGATTCGAGGAACTCAACGAAAGAGTCCGCGTCGGAACGCTCCACGATCAGGTGGGTCGTCTCGCCGTCGTCGCTGGCGCCCGCCCAGTGCTCGATGCGTCCCTCGGGAGACAGGATCAGCAGCTCGCGGCTGTCTCCGGGCGCCATCCCGGTCAGAACCTGGGACGCCAGCGACGTCAGCCAGGTCGCCCGATCCGCGCCGCCCACGTCAATGACCGCCAGATCGGGACGCTCCACGATGGCGCGCCCGCCCTCGAGCGCCCACTGCTCGCCCGCGGGGTCCCCCCAGTGTGGGGTCGCGCCGAAGGAGGTCACGGCCTCGTCGAGGATGTCAGCGCGGCGTTCCTCAGACAAGGAAACCACCCTCAGAATCGTCGATTCCGTCGATGGGTTCGCCCGACTCCGTCGAGGCCTGCGCGGTTCGCATCAGTCGTCCCGAGATCTCAACGCTCGCCTCCTGCTCCCCGTCGAGCGTGCGTTCCTGCGTCCACATGAACTCCCCGGCTACCAGGCCAAACATGCGCCCGAGGTGAACGAGTCGCTGCGTGCCCTCGCCCAGCGCGATCGCGTCGGAGACCATCTGGACGCGCGGCCCCACGCTCACGCCGTTCCAGACCGCCGCGTGCCCCTGGGTCGAGGCTGAGGTCGCCGTGAACTCTCGCGGATTGTATTGCCCGGGCGGGGGAAGCGGGGCATCGGAGGGGGCGACCGACACGTACAGCGTTTCCTCACTCACGAGGTCACCCTTGGTGATCGCGGAGAGCCCGCGGGCCGCGTCCCACGTCGGATCGATCGGGGTCGAGGAGACGCCGGCGTAGACGCGCGTCACGAGGCGCATCTGGTCTCCGACGACCTCGCCGCGGATCTCCTCGACCACGGGAGAGTCCTCGGCGGCGCCGTCCCCGTCCCCCCGGCTCGAAGCGTCGGGGCGGGCGAGCATGCCCCACCCCTCCCACGTTCCGAGCATCCACGCGACGGGAGCGACGAGTGCGGGCAGATCAGCGGGTATCACCATCATGCCTCCAGCCTAGCGTCTGACACCCGCAGGGGCCGGGTTCAGATCCCGCCGATTCGGATCATCGCGTAGACCGGAAGGGCGGCGACCAGGAACTTCGCGGCTCCCCGTCCGAGCACGCTCGCCAGCTGCGCGGAGGAGGTCCGCTCGCCCAGGAGCACGTCCACGACGGACACCGCGAAACCCACGCCGAATCCGGTGACGCCACCGAGCGTGAGGAAGGCGGCGAAGTCTCCGAATCGTCTGGCGATAAAGGGGAAGACGACGGGAAGCAGGTCGGATGTCTGGCCGAGGATCCACGCCGCCGAGGCTGCGACCAGGCCGGCAGCCAACCCCATGATGATCGACCAGACGACGACGGCTCGCGAGCTGCGACCAGTTCGCGCCGACGCGGCGGCGACGAGCGCGATGAGAGCGGCCATGGGAACGATGACGGACCAGCGCTCGTGAACGGTCAGGGACACCCACATCGAGCCGGCCGTGATGATGAGGAGCGCGGTCACCGACGAGGCCAGGGCCGCCGTCAGGGACGTCGAACCCCAGTGCTCGCTCGTTCGCCCGACGGAGTGGTCCCGAGGAGCGGGCGCGTCGAGAATCGTGGCGGCAACCAGGGCCACCAGCGTGATGCCCGTCAGCGGGATCGCGATGTCGAGGTTCTTCCAGTAGGCAACGGCCACCGGCGTCAGCGCACCCCCCAGAGCGAGGACCGCCTGCGCGAGCCACGGCATGTGCAGGCGAGCGAGGGAAGGCCACCCGAGGGCGAGAAGGAAGGATGCCACCGCGACGACGGGACCCACGCTCCACCGCGAGCCGGGCAACCACCAGGCCGCGATCGTCAGCGCGGCCAGGAGCATGACAATGAGCGTGCCCACGGCGGCTGGGACACGAAGGGTCGCCGGTGTGTCGCGGCGGCGCCCGCGGTCGGGGCCGGTTCGGGTTCGCGTGGGAGGCTGGCTTGATGTCATCACGCCTCCATCGTCGCACATGTGCGGTGGTTGCGAGGCCCCGCCCCGCGCCTCGCGGCGGTGGCGGGGCGGGGGCAGGGGTGGGACGGCCGCGGGGGGACAGCCGCGGGGGGGCACCGACTGGCGGGAGGCGGGGAGGGGCCGAGCGAGTGTGTGTATGCGCACGCCTGCCGAAGATGCGCCGAGGCGTTCCTTCGCCGTACAGTTGTGGAGCACGCCGGACCGGTATGCCCCGGGCTCCAAACTCTGCCGCTACGAGCGGCCTTCGCGCCGACAGGCGCATTCGGTTCGGCGTGCTTTGTCGTATCCGGGCGTCGATGGCGGGGCACCCGGCCACGGTGTGGGACACGGGACGTCTGTGCCGACCTCGCCCGCAACCCGCACGTTCCCTGCTACCGGTTTCCGTCCTCTTGCAGGCGCCGAGGCGCGCCCGCCGAGGGCGCGGCTCAGCGCGTCTGCGCGGAGTCCGTCCTCCTCTCAACCGCGACTGAAACCGCGACCACCCCTGCGTACGGCACACCCACCCCCAGTGAAACCACGACCACCCCCGCGTACAGCACACCCACCCCCAGTGAAACCACGACCACCCCTGCGTACGGCACGCCCGCCCCCAGTGAAACCGCGACCACCCCTGTCGCCCGGCAAGGGTCATTTTTGCGCCATTTCGGGCAGGCAGGGGCGGTTGGAGTTTCACAGAACCCACAGGCCGACGACGCAGGGGCGGTTGGAGTTTCACAGAACCCGCAGGCTGGCGACGCAGGGGCGGTTGGAGTTTCATCCAGCGGCCCGGCTGCCCCTCGCGACGGTGGAGATGTCACAGACTGCCGCCTCTCGCGCGAGGCTCCCACACGATAGAGCACGACGAGGCTCGACCACGGGGCTGCGGGCGAGGCCCGGACAGCGCAGCGGGGGCCGACGCGCATGCGTCAGCCCCCTTTCAGCCGCCAACCGCTTCACATGAGCGGGTAGCGCACGATGGTTGCCTCGCGGCCCGGTCCCACGCCGATGGACTGGATGCGGCACCTCGACAGCTCCTCCAGGCGTGTGATGTAGTCCTGGGCGGCGCGTGGCAGCTCCTCAAAGGAGCGCGCACCGGAGATGTCCTCACGCCAGCCGGGCAGCTCCTCATACACGGGCACGGCGGCCTCGAAGCCCGCCTGATCGAGGGGCATCTCCTCGGTGCGCACGCCGTCCACCTCGTAGGCCACGCACACGGGGATCATGTCGTAGCCGGAGAGAACGTCGAGCTTCGTCAGGCAGATGTCGGTCAGGCCGTTGATGCGCGTGGAGTAGCGCATGACGACGGCGTCGAACCAGCCGGTGCGGCGCGGGCGACCCGTGGTCACGCCGAACTCGCCGCCCCTGCGCCGCAGCTCCTCGCCCACCTCGCCATCCAGCTCAGTGGGGAACGGACCCTCGCCGACGCGGGTCGTGTAGGCCTTGGCGACGCCGACGACGCGGTCGATGCGGGTTGGGCCAACGCCGGAGCCGGTGAGAGCGCCGCCCGCAGTCGGGTTGGAGGAGGTCACGAAGGGGTAGGTGCCATGGTCGATGTCGAGCATCGTGGCCTGGCCGCCCTCGAAGAGCACGGTGTCGCCGCGGTCGAGCGCGTCGTTGACCACGAGGGACACGTCGCACAGCATCGGCTTGATACGATCCGCGAAGGACAGAAGGTGGTCGGAGACCTCGGCGGGGTCGAGGACGGGAAGGTCCACGGCCTCGAAAATGGTGTTCTTGGGGGCCAGCGCGGCCTCCACCTTGGCGCGCAGCTCCTCCGGGTGGAAGAGGTCCTGGATGCGCAGGCCGATGCGGTTCATCTTGTCGGCGTAGGTGGGGCCGATTCCGCGCCCGGTCGTGCCGATGAGGTTGTTGCCGCGCGCCCGCTCATTGGCCTGGTCCATGAGGCGGTTGTAGGGGGCGATGATGTGCGCGTTCGAGGAGATGAGAAGGCGCGAGCAGTCCACGCCTCGCCCGCTGATGTCCTCAAGTTCCTCGAAGAGCACATCCAGGTCGACAACGACGCCGTTGCCGATGATGGGGGTGACGCCTTCGGAGAGGATACCGGCGGGCAGGAGGTGCAGCGCGTACTTTTCGCCGTCAATGACGACTGTGTGCCCCGCGTTGTTCCCTCCGTTGAACTTCACGACGAGGTCGGTGTGCTGACCGAGCTGATCGGTGGCCTTGCCTTTGCCTTCGTCGCCCCACTGGGCGCCGAGAACGATGACGGCGGGCATGAGTATCTCCGTTAAGTTGGGTGCGTCGCGCGGGTGCGCGCAACGCGTCCATCGTACCGGAGGTTGAACGAGGCGGGGTATCCTCCCCGATCGCCTACCTTCCCGCCGCGGCGAGAGCGACGCCGACGCCCCACAGGGTCGCGGAGGCCAGCGCGGCAACCAGCTCGATGGCGATGGTCCAGCCGTAGGCTTTGAGGGCGTGGAGGGTGGCCCTCCAGGCGTTTGCAGTGTCGCGGCTGCGCAGGTACTCGACGAGGAAGATGGCAGCGATCATGCCGAGGACGAGGCCGAGGGGCAGGCCGAGGAACCAGCCGACGACGCCGCCGACCCCTCCCCAGACGAGGGTCGACTGGGGGATTCCCGCCTTGTTCATACCGCGGGCGGGAATCACGTACTTGAGCACCGTTCCAAGGATCAGCACGGCGGCCACGATGGCGAAGATGATCCACGCGGCGCGGGTACCGGTCATCCACGCCCAGACGAGGATCGCGCCCCCGACGACGGGCGCAGAGGGCCAGATCTGCACGACCGCGCCGATCACCCCGATGAGGATGACGATGCCAACGATGACGGTTCCCAGGACGCTCATGGCCTCATCGTATCGTTTTCGTTCGTCTGTGTGTTTCAGCAGGCACCCCTTGCACTGATAACCTGGCTTCGTTACCCCGATCCCCAGGAGTGCTGATGGATATCACTCCCCCGCGCCTACCGCTGGACTCGCTCCTGAAGAGGCTCCCCATGACGGTGTACACCGTGTCGTGTCCACCGGCGGAGGCCGTTGCGCGCTGCGCCCAGTTCTGGCGTGCCATCGGTATCAAGCGCGAGTCGACCACGATGTGCAAGCGTTTCGCGGACATCGGCTGGTCGGGCACCGAGGTCACGGTCATGCCCGGGCAGGTCACGGCCTCACGCAGGCGCAACCACGACACCCTTCTGGATGTCGCTGAGATCTCCCCAGCCCTCGCCTTGGGCGGCCTCGCCATCCACCTGTCGGCGAAGGCGGTGCGCGCGCAGCTGCGTCACCTCAACAAGACGACGATCATCATCGCGGCTCGCCCGCTGCCCGACGCCGAGCAGGCCTGCACCGAGCTGTGGTGTTTCCCCTGGGATACGGCGATTCAACGCGCCCGCCCCGGCAAGGATCCGTTCGCCCGCGTCTTCGAGTACCTGCACACGGCCCTGCACCAGCAGGGCATCCTGGCAACTCCCCCACGCCTCGTCGATGGTGAGGAGCTGCCCGAAGACCACCCCCTCTCCCCCGCCAACATCGCCCAGATGCGGGGCATCACTAGTGTTCCGTTCTCATCCCTTTTTCCCGGAAAGAAGGCCGATGAACTCTTTCATTTCAAGTATGCAGCAAGGCTTCAACGAATCTTTCAGCACGATCGCCGTTTTTCAGCTGTCAGCGTCCCGGTCCGATGCTGTCTCCCGCTGCGTCGGTCTCTGGAAGGCGAAGGGGGCCCGCTGCACCACTATCGGCATGCAAGAACAATTCAAGCAGCGGGGATGGACCGGAACGGAACTGACCATCGGACACAGCGGTCGCGCATTCCTGACTAATGTTATCTTCGAGACACGCTCATACCGTCGTCTCTTGTCACATGCCCCCTCTCTCTCGTGCCCGACCGAATCAAGCGAGCCGCCATCACCAAGGTGTACGTGGATATGATTGCGCGCACAGTCGAGAGCGAATCGAGTCCGGTGACCGAACTGTGGTGCCTCACTGATTGGGCAACACGGATGAATCTCAGCGGCTTCGAAAACAGTTACGCTGAATCGTCGATGCACTCACTCGAAGAGTCCTTCAACGCGCAGGGCATCATGACTGCACCCGCCCGTCACCTCAATCGCTGGGATATCCCGTCGGACGTCCCCCTCTCACTCCCCGAGCTCACGGCAATGCGCAAGGCTGCAAAGAAGTGCCGGGGGTAGCCTCCCTCCCCGGCCGATCACCACGGGGATTCCCATGCCTCGTCAATCCCGATAATTCCCTGCGGATAGTATCCTGGTGAGCAGCGGCGCTCAGCAGCAACACACTGCGGCAGAGTGCTGATGCTTGTTGTTGACACTGGTCTTTCCTCGAGGAGGATATTCATGGGGGGCAGGTCATTCAGGTTTCTCTCTACGGAGGGTCATCAACCGACGCAGGTACTTCTACGCGCTCATCGCGGCCGACCCACATCAGACGGTCACGCATGCTGTCAACTACTGGGTGTCCAAAGGAGCCTGGGGCGAGACGAACGGCATGCGTGAGCAGCTCGCCCAGCACGGTTGGGTCGGCGCGGAAGTCATTATCGGCAGCGATCTGCGCAGCCTCGCACTATCGCCAATCATCGACGCTATCCCGGGCATCGACCTCCTCCCTTCCACAGCACCCACGTCGGTCAAACGCACACGCCAAGAGAGGACAGAGATCCTCGTCGCCGCACGTTCCTGCTCAGTGGGGGGACGCCCAGCGTCCGAACTCTGGTGCTGCGAGGCTCGCATTCTGCACGATGAACGCTGGGGTACTGACGCCTTCATGGACATGTCCTTCCGTGAACTCGCGGGCGACCTCCAGCGCCAAGGACTCCTCCTGGAAGCTCCTCGATTCTTCCACGGCGGAGACCTGCCGAAAGACCACCTGTTCTACTTCCGAAGCGTCGCCATCATGCGCAGGGACGCGAAGAAGAACAGGCACTACTGACACCACACGGAAGATAGACGATGAACTCTTTTGTCTCAACCACGCAACGAGACTTCGACGCATCTTTCAGCCCGATCACCGTTTTTCGCCTGGCAATAGCCCCCGCCGACGCCGTGTCTCGCTGCGTCGGCCTGTGGAAGATGAAAGGCATCCGCTCCGAGAGAGTCGGCATGCGCGAACAATTCAAGCAGCGAGGGTGGTCGGGAACGGAGCTGGTCATCGGACACAGCGGGCGCGCACTCCTCACTGATTTTTTCTTCAACACGCGAGGGCTCACCCTCCTGTTATCACAGACAAGCTCTTTCCTGCCCAACCGTGTCAAGAGAGCCGCCATCACCAAGATTTACGTGGACATCATCGCACGCACGATCGAGGACGAATCGGGGCCGATGACCGAACTGTGGTGCCTCGCTGATTGGGCGACGCGAATCAACCTCAGCGGCTTCGAAAACAGTTACATCGAATCGTCGATGCGCTCGCTCGAAGAGTCATTCAACGCCCAGGGCATCCTGTCCGCCCCCGTCCATCACCTCGATCGCAAGGACATCGAGCCGGACATACCCCTCTCGGTCCCCGAGCTTATGGCGATGCGCAAGGCCGCACAGAAACGCAGACGGTAGCCTCCCCTCCTCGGTCCCCATCCCTAGCCCTATCGCGAGGCGGCATCCACGGTCGGAGCCGTTCGCCGTCGGTCACGAGGCGTCTGAGACCTCCCGACGGGCATGAAGGGGGCACCTGTCGTTCCCGCCCTGTCAAACTCTGACAGAGTGTGTTAATTTGGTGGAGCGGGGAGGTCAACTCGCTGACACGCGCAGGAAGCTGTGCGCCGACGGGCATTCCTCCCCTCCGGGACGCCTTCGCGCCGCGCGGAGAACCTGGATGTCAACCAGCACCGCAGGAGATAACAATGAGCGAGATTTACGTCAACGAGGATGAACTCCAGGCCTTGGCCACCACCCTCGGGGCACGAGCCGACGAGCTCGAGGCCCTGATCGACGGTGTTCCGCAGGCGGCATCGCTCCTGGCTCGTGGTTGGGAGGGCGAGGCTGCGTCCGCGGCCCTCGACCGTGCCGTGGGACACGAGAAGAAGCTGCGGGACGTTGCCAAGTCCCTCGCGGACAACAAGAAAGCTCTCGAGTCGGCGCTCGATCACTACCGCGAGGCCCACGCGACGGTCAACGCCATGTGGGCGAGCTGACCCAGCACTGCCCGCGTCGCGACTGGCTCTGCTCTCCTCTCGGGGCGAGCTCGTTCATTCACCCCGCGCGCGTCACGGGGCTCCCCCGCCGCTCTCGCGGGGCAAGACGGCGCACCCCCGGGCCCGCGTCGCGAGGGGGGTGCGGGCATAGGAGGACTCGCGCGCCGGACGAGCGCTCAGGCCTTGGCGCGCAGGGAGGCCACCTCGTACAGGGCAATGCCCGTGGCGACCGCCGCGTTGAGGGATTCGACGGTGGAGGCGATCGGGATGGACACGATCTGATCGCAGGTTTCCCGCACGAGGCGGGACAGGCCCGCACCCTCGGCCCCCGTGACCACGACGAGCGGGCCGTCGGCGAGCGAGAGGCCACGCAGGGGAGCATCCCCTCCGCCATCCAGGCCGACCACGAAGTAGCCGGCCCGCTTGGCCTCCTCCAGGGCACGCACGAGGTTCGTCGCGCGAGCCACGGGCACACGCGCCGCCGCGCCGGCCGACACCTTCCACGCCGTGGTGTTGACGCCCGCGCTGCGACGCTCAGGGATGATGACGCCGTCGGCGCCGAACGCGCCCGCGCTGCGCAGGACCGCACCCAGGTTGTGCGGGTCCGTCACCTGGTCGAGGGCAACGAGGAGCGGGTGGCCCAGCTGCTGCAGGGACCCTGCAATGAGGTCGGAAGCATCGGCGTACTCGTAGCCGCGCACCTCGATGGCCACCCCCTGGTGAACCGCCCCGTCGGTCGCGACGTCCAGGTCGCGGCGGGTCACCTCGTAGACGGGAGCCCCCATAGCCGAGGCGAGGCGCACGACCTCCTCCACGCGGTCGTCCTTGACGTTGTCCAGCACGAAGACGCGCTCAATCGGGACCGAGGCGCGGGCGGCCTCGGCGACCGGGTTGCGCCCGGCGATCAGCTCGTGGCCAGGCTTGATGCGAATGGAAGACTTGGCGCGTGCGCGGGCAATGGCGGCCTCCTGGGCCTCCCGGGCCTCGCGCTTGACCTTGCGCTTGTGGGCGGGGTGGTAGGTGCGATCCTCAGCCTTGGGGGTCGGCCCCTTGCCTTCGAGGCGGCGGCGCGAGTGCCCGCCGGTGCCCACCTGCGCGCCCTTCTTGGTACCCTTCTTACGGATGGCGCCGGGGCGCCCGCTGTGTGCGGCCATGGTGTCTCCTCATCAACTCGAACTGACACCAGGGTACGGGTTTCATTCCTCCTCGGGGCGCCGTGACCGGGCGCGGGGGCAAAGATCACGATCGGGCGCGTCAGTCCTGTGACAGCATCGACGCGATGCGCTCGACCGTTGCGCCGGAGCGGATCGTCACCTGACGGTAGAAGTCTTCGCGCAGCAGGTACTTGTGGTAGGCGGTCTTGAGGAACTCCGTCTCGTTGAACTTGCCCCAGAAGACGGCGTTCTCGCCGAAGTAAACGGCCTCGTCACCCAGGGGCATCGCCTCGATGCGCTCGCGCACGCGGGCCCGGTCGAGGCCTCGCGTGTAGAACAGCGCGTCGCGTCGCGCGACATCCCCGTGCCACCACTCGGGCACGCCCGACAGCTCCGCGAGATAGTCCTGCCCCGACAGGAGCGCCACGCGAATCGGGAAGGGGTAGTGGCTCTCCAGCAGGGCTTCAACGCTCTGAGCGACCTCGTCACGCGGGGCGTCCGCCTCGAAGAGAAGGTTGCCGCTGTTGATGTAGGTGCGAACGTTCCCGTAGCCTGCGTCGGCAACCTGCTCGCGCAGCTCACTCATGACGACCTTGTTCTTACCCCCGACGTTAATGCCGCGCAGCAGCGCCACGTACTCCATGCCGTTCCTCCTGTCGTTCTCTCGAGAAGGCCTCCTGACCAGCGTACAGTGCGGAAAGGGACTCTCGCGGTACCCGGGATGCAATCCTCATCGTCGACGCCGTGGCCGCGTTCTCTGCCTCTCCCCTGGGAGGCATCGCGCCGATCAGGGATGCATTGCACGACCGCGCGCGACATTGCACTAAGTACCAGATACCGCAGTGTCTACCCAAGCGGTTCTGCCCTGCTGATCACCACGTTTCCTGACATCAGGTGGCTGGCTCGACAGCGCGTAGCGCGCTGCACCCGTTACGTCGCGCCGCACCCGTTACGTCGCGCCGAACCCGTTACGTCGCACTGCACCCGTTACGTCGCACTGCACCCGTTGCGTCGCGCTGCACCCGTTCAGAACGGGTGCAATGCCTACGGATCGGGTGCAATGCCTACGGATCGGGTGCAATGCCTCCCCAAGTAGTGCAATAGCCCTCCACAACAAGCCAAAACGCGGTTCCTTGGTAGCCGCGCCGATGTGGAGGGCACCGGAGGGTTGCGAGGCCTGGCTGCGGTGCCCGTGGGCGGTGGCGGAGCCTGGCAGGCCTTCGAGCGGGCGCGCCGAGCGAAGCTCGCGGCGCCGACGGCGAGCGGGCGGGCCGCCACCCAGGGCTCATCAAGCAGCCCGGCCCTCGGCCGCAGCTCAACCGCGGATCAGCCGATGCTCCAGGTTGCGCCATCGCGCCCATCGGCGACGGAAACGCCGGCGGCGGCAAGGCGGTCGCGCAGCTCGTCGGCCCGGCCCCAGTCCTTGGCGGCGCGCGCCTGCGCACGCTCCTCCAGCACGACCCGGACCAGCGCGTCCAGCGCCGAGTGCTCGCCCGCAGCGGCCCCGCCCGCGTCGATGCCCGCCTGGCCGCGCCACTGCTGCGAGGCCGGGTCCAGGCCCAGCACGTCCAGCATGGAGCGAACCAGGACCTGCTCGCGGTAAGTGCCATCGGCATCCCCGGCAGCCAGCGCGGCGTTGCCGGCCTTGAGGTGCTCGTACAGGACCGCGAGCGCTCCGGCGACGTTGAGGTCGTCGTCCATGGCGGCGACGAAGGCCTCGGGGAGGTCGCCCGGGCCCAGGGCGATCTCGTCGGCGCCTGCCTCGCCGACCGCCTCGATCGCTCGGGCCACGAAAGTGGAGAACTTCTCCCATGCGGCGTGGGCGGCGGGGACAGTGTCGGGCCCCCACTCGATGGCGGAGCGGTGGTGGACGGTGGACAGCGCCCAGCGCACGGCGACCGCCGGGTGCTCCTCGGTGAGCGCCCCGATGGACAGGACGTTGCCCAGCGACTTGGACATCTTCTCGCCCTTGGTGGTCACCCACGCGTTGTGCACCCACAGGCGCGCGAACGCCCACCCGGCCCCGTGGGACTGGGCCTGCTCGTTCTCGTGGTGTGGGAAGCGCAGGTCGATTCCGCCGCCGTGAATGTCGAACTCGTCGCCCAGGTATCGCCTCGACATGGCGGAGCATTCGAGGTGCCAGCCCGGCCGTCCTCGTCCCCACGGGCTCTCCCACGAGGCGGTGTCCGGCTCCCCGGGTTTGGTGGCCTTCCACAGGGCGAAGTCGCGGGGGTCGCGCTTGCCGGCCTCGACGGCCTCGTCGATCTGCGCGTCGTCCTCCGTGGTGCGCATGTCGGCCAGGCGCTGGCGGGTGAGCGACCCGTAGTCGGCCTGAGAGTGTACGTCGAAGTAGACGTTGCCGCGCCCGTCGCTGTAGGCGTGCCCGGCGTCGATGAGGCGGCTCACGAGGTCGATCTGGTCGGGGATGTGTCCGGTGGCGCGCGGCTCGTAGGTGGGGGCCTGGACGCCGAGGGTGTCGTAGGCGCTCGTGAACTCGCGTTCGAAGCGGTAGGCCCAGGCCCACCAGTCCCAGCCGGACTCGGCGGACTTGGTGAGGATCTTGTCGTCGATGTCGGTGACGTTACGCACGTACGTGACCTCGTAGCCGCTGCGGCGCAGCCAACGGATCAAGGTGTCGAAGGAGACGGCGGCGCGCAGGTGGCCGACGTGGGGGGATCCCTGCACGGTGGCGCCGCACAGGTAGATGCCGACCTTGCCGGGGGTGACCGGGTTGAGGGGCTGGATGCGGGCGCTCTTGGAGTCGTACAGGTGCAGCATGGTGCTCATCCTACCCGGGCTGGCATCGGCGTCGCCGGGCGCGCCTACCCGGCGGGAGGATGTGACGAGGCCGGGGTTGCCCCCCGTTTTGTCGGGGATCGAGGCTCGCCCGCGATCCCTCGGGCTCGCGCGTGCGGGGCCGAGGCGGCGCCGAGCTTAGGCCCGGGCTGCTGGGCCGCGCCGTGGGTTCCCGTGCGGGGCCGAGGCGGCGGCCCGGGGGCAGGGGCGTGTCAGGCGCGGCCTGCGGGACGCACGCGCTGCGCGATCAGCTCCTTGAGGGCCTGCGCCGAGTTGGCCAGGGGTGTGACGCGCTCTTCCTGGCCCTCGATCCCCTCGAAGCGGGAGGGGACGGGCGGCAGGTGCCCGGTGGCCTCGAGGATGGTGTCGGCGAACTTGACGGGCAGGGCGGTCTCCATGACGACGAGCGGGCCCTCGATCTCGGCGCGGACCGCGCGCGCAACGTGCACGCCGTCGGCGGTGTGCGGGTCGAGGAGGTAGCCGCTTTCCTTCTCGGTGCGCGCGATTTCCTCCAGGCGATCGGCGTGGGTGGAGGTTCCCGACATGAAGCCGTAGGTGTCTCGCAGGGAGGCGAATTCGGGCGTTGCGGACAGGTCGAAGAAACCGTCGCGGGCGAGCGCCTCGCCGAAGAGGGCGCGCGTGGCGTCCCCGTCGCGTCCCAGCAGATCGAAGATGAATCGCTCGAAGTTGGATGCCTTGGAGATGTCCATGGATGGGCTGGACGTGGCGAGTGTGTCGGCGGCGGAGCGGGGCCGGTAGACGCCGGTGCGGAAGAACTCGTCCAGCACGTCGTTCTCGTTGGTGGCGACGACGAGGCTACCCAGCGGAACTCCCATCTGACGGGCGATGTGGGCGGCGCAGACGTTGCCGAAGTTGCCCGAGGGGACAACGACGCTGACCTTCGCGGAGGCGTCCTGCTCGGTGACGCGCAGCCACGTCGCCACGTAGTAGCAGACCTGGGCGAGCAGGCGCGCCCAGTTGATGGAGTTGACGGCTCCCACGTGCCAGGCCGCCTTGAACTCGGCGTCCATGTTGACGGCCTTGACCAGGTCCTGACAGTCGTCGAAGACCCCGTCGACGGCGACGTTGACGATGTTGGAGTCGGCAAGGGAGAACATCTGGGCGCGTTGGAAGGCGGTCATGCGCCCGGCGGGGGTGAGCATGACGACGGAGAGGCCGGGGCGGCCACGCAGGGCGTACTCGGCGGAGGAGCCGGTGTCGCCCGAGGTCGCCCCCACGATCGTGAGCCAGTCGCCGCGTCGGGTGAGCTCGTATTCGAAGAGCTCACCCAGGAGCTGCATGGCCATGTCCTTGAACGCGGCCGTGGGGCCGCCCGAGAGGTGAGCCAGGTGCAGGCCGGTACCCTCCAGGGCGCTGACGGGCACGATCCGGGGGTCACTGAAGGCGGGGGTACGGTAGGCGCGTGCCGCAATGGCGTTCAGGTCCTCGGCGGGAATGTCGTCGACGAAGAGCGCCAGGATGCGGGCCGCCATGGCCGCGTACCCTTCCTCCGCCAGGACGCCACGCAGCGTGTCGAGGTCGGATCCATCGAGGGCCGGGTACTCCTCGGGCAGGTAGAGCCCGCCGTCGGGGGCGAGGCCCTCCAAGAGGATGTCGCTGAAGGATCGGGGGCAGGCGTCGGGGCCGCGTCGGGTGGAAATATAGCGCACGCGTCGATCCTATCGGGCGGAGGCGTGCGGGGCGAGGGAGCCCGGACCTCGTCACATGTACGAACGAGGGGTGGGCCACGTGAACGCCGGGGGAGGTTGCCCCTCGACTGTGGTAGAAACGACCGGTGAGTACGAACGATTTCCCGTGGACGCAGCCCTCCTCTTTCAATTCCTCGAGCGCCCCGATTTCCCAGCCGCCGGCGGGTGCCCCGGTAGCGAACGGTGTCGCCTCGTCGACGAACACGTTTGCCTCGCCGTCGTCGGTCCCGAACCCCATTCAGCGCCCGAACGATCCGGGGGCCGCCTCAAACGTTTCTTCGAAGCGCGCGTGGTTCATCGTTCTGTCAATCCTTGCGTTCCTGGTCGTCGTCCTCGTGGTCCTCGGCTATTTCTTCGTGCCGTGGGGTTCCCAGCCGCGCGAGATGGCGGCAAGCTCCCAGGGATACTCCGGTTCTGCCACGAGCACCGGGAACATCTCCCGCGACTGGGCGGCGGGCATCGCTACGGCGTGGACCCTCGACAGTATCTCGCCGGTCCGCGGGGAGCACGATGAGGTGACGACGCTGGTCGACGGCACGACCCTGTACGTGGCCGCAACCAATTCCATCCGCGAGGGGCTTGACGTCGCCGCCGTGGATATTTCGGGCTCGCAGCCGCAGGTCATCTGGGATTCCAGCAACCCGAACGTGGTCCGCGATTCCTACCGTTTGAATCTGCGCATGGCGTCCATCGGCGACAGGCTCATCGTTGGTAACTCCACGGTGGACAAGGCGACGGGCGAGGTTCAGGAAGCCCCCTGGGTGGATGACGCTCCCCTGACGGTGGCCGGAGACGTCCTCGTGACGTGCTCGGGTGCCGAAACCTGCACCGGCTGGACGTGGGAGTCTTCCGAGTGGAAGCAGCAGTGGAAGTCGATCACGTCGCTGCAGGAGGAGCGCCACGGCATCTGGGAGATGCGGGACGCCCCAGTTGCTGGCAGCGGCGACGACATGTCGGTCCTGGCACCCGTGGCGGACAGGCGAACCCTGCAGCTGATCAACGTGCGCACAGGCACGGTGACGACGCTCGGGGAGAAGGTTCGTTTGGACCCAACCAGCTACCGACGCGATGTCTTCGTCGCCAGCGACGGTGTCGCCGTCGTCATCGACAGGGACCAAGCGCAGTTCTTCGATACCTCCGGCACTCTCGTCGATTCCTTCCAGGTGGCGCGCTACCTGAATGAGATCGTGCGCGGGGGACAGGCCCCGACCCTTGAAGAGCTCCAGACCTACCTGAAGACCGGGAGGACCCCGTGGGCGACGGGCACGGTCGAGGTGTCGGGCCGAAAGTGCGAGGACGTCACGGTCTCCACAACATCGGGCGGGAGCTCGCGTATCGTGCACGACGCCAAGGGCCTGGCGATCGGTTCCGGCGAGCGGTGTACCCCGGATGTGACGGAGGTGCGTATGAGCACCGACGGCGCCACCGTGTACATCGTGAATGGCGGGCATGTGCAGTCCGACCATGTCTACTTCCTCGACACGGACGGGGACGTCGTCCACGAGAACACGGCGTTGACCAACGCGGATCAGCTGACGTGGGCGTTCGATGACCTCGTGATCGCGATCTCGAAGGGCCAGGTCACGGCCTTTACTCCGGCTTCCGCGTGACGCTACCCTGGTGCCATGACTGATCTGCCTTTTCGCGTCGGCCAGGCGGTCGACGTGCATGCCTTTGCGGCGCCCGACTCGCCCCGTCCCCTCATGGTTGCCTGCCTGGAGTGGCCCGGCGAGCGGGGCCTTGCGGGGCACTCGGACGCCGACGTGGCCGCTCACGCGCTGTGCGACGCGATGCTGCTGGCCACGGGCCTGGGTGAGTTGGGGAGCGTGTTCGGGGTGGATCGTCCCCAGTGGTCGGGCGCGTCGGGGCGTGCTCTCCTGGAGGAGGTGCGGCGCATGACGACGGAGGCCGGCTGGGTGCTCGGCAACGCGACCGTACAGGTTGTGGGTAACCGCCCGCGTATGGCGGCGCGCCTGCCCGAGGCGTGCCGGGTCATGAGCGAGATCGTCGGCGGCACGGTGACCGTGTCGGCCACGACCTCGGATCGCCTGGGTTTCACGGGCAGGGGCGAGGGCGTGGCGGCGCTCGCGAGTGTCCTCATGGTGCGGGCAGGGGGGTAACCCAGCCGCGGGGACGCCGATGCTCCGGCTTTTACTGGGGAGCCATGCACCGACGGAATGTCGCGACGAATACTTGAAAAGCCTGTCGGTCGTTCAGTTTTCTTTGACATAATGGAGGGGAAGCAAGCACCCGGGGGCCGCGCTCGTCTCGCCTTATGGTGCACCGAGCACCCCGCCCCTGTCCGGCGAGTCATCAGAGGTCGTCCGATGACTCGCCGTCGGAGAAAAGAACGCCATGTCCCTCGTTGATAAGCACCCCGACCACGACCCCGACTGCGACGACGCGCAGGGAGCTACCTCCCGCTTCGGCAGCAGGGAGGTCTCGCCGATCGTCAGTAAGAAGCCCTCCGAAATCCTGCGCGAGCGACGCCAGCGCATCCGCCGCCGGTGCCTGACCACGGCCGGGGTCTTGCTCGCACTCGTCCTCTCCGCCGTCTACGTCTGGGGCCCCTTCCACTCCCCCCACAAGCCTAAACTGCGATCCCAGGGCTACACCGGGACCCACACCGACACCGGCCGCCCCTCCCCCAAGTGGGCCAACGGAACCGACATCGCATGGAAACTGGACCATTACGCAATGGGTGCTGGCGAGTATGCAGCCATGAAGAACGGCGACCAGGTGATCCTCGCCCTGCCACTCAGAGAGAGCGACCGCTTCAAGGTCGTCAGCCTCGACGTGTCCGGCACCGAGCCCACCGTCCAGTGGGACTCGGTCGTCTCCAAGGCCGCCCCACGCAACATAGAGCCTCACCTGGTCATGGTCGGAGAGGACCTCTTCGTGGGGGAGCACCGGCTGGATCCCACCACCGGAGCCGCCTCGCCCGCTCCGTGGGCCGGGCGGAACCAGGACGGGCAGGACAAGCCGGAACTGGCCACGACGATCGTGATCACCTCCCGCGACGGGCTCGTCATCGCCTGCAGCCGCAGGATCTGCTCCGGCTGGGAAAAAGAGGACGGCGAATGGACGATGCGTTGGGAACGCGACTCCACCCCCACCCCCCTGGAGGACTACCAGGACTGCCCCGAATGCGGGGAGGGAACATGGGTGCCCCTCAACGACCTCCACATCCTCAGATGGGGCCCCGCGGCCGAGAACGCCCCGCAAGGGGGGTTCTTCGACCCGGTCGCGCAGGAGGGACACATCATCAACACGCAGACCGGAGAGGTCCGTGCCCTGCACGACGTTAACCACAATCACCGCTTCGAGTTGCACTCCACCGCCGACGGCTGGGTCGTGGCGGACTCCAAGACCGACCAGGCAACCGTGTTCGCCCCCGACGGGCGCCCCCTGGAGTCCTTCGCCATCTCCGCCTCCGCGGGCGCCGGGTTCCACAAGGCAGCGCTCCCCATCGGGGGACAGACGCCCACGAACGCGCAGCTGCGCGACTTCCTCACAACCGGCGAGGCCCCATGGGCCGAAGGACTGCTGCGCGCCCGGGCCACGACAACCGACAACGGGGCAACGGTCTGCGACACCCTCTCCTTCACACCGACCGGCTCCACCCACCCCACCCGCGAAACGACTACCTCCGACACATTCTCCCCAGACCGGACCACTGGAGAATGTCACATGAGTGCTCAGAACGCGGCGATCAGCAAGGACCACTCGGTCATCCACACCTGGAGCCACTACGGCGGTGACAGAGACGAGCTCATCGACATGCACAGCGTCGGTCTCTTCCACACTTCCGGCAGCTTCACTCCCACGAATGGCTCCGATGGGACTGACGAGATATCCTTCCGCGTGTACGACGACCTCGTCCTCGTGGTCAATTACATGACCATCACAGCCTTCACTCCCCGGTGGTCCTGAGACGCTCGCGCCTCGGCGTCCTCCCGAGGTCACCATCCGGCTAACACCGGCACTGTCATGTGATAGAAACTACTCATGACCAATGACGATCACACGGGCACCGACGTTCCCGCGCGCGAGGAAGGCACGCACTCACTGAGCGCGGCGCGCGCCGCCACTTTGATCGGTACGCCCCCGCCTCGCCCGACGAGTCGCGTGAAGCCGGTCCTTCTCATGGGGCTCCTGTCCGTCGTCGCCGTCGTCGCCGCCATCGGCTTCTTTCACCGACTCGTGCCCTCACCCTCACAGCCGGACGATCAGCGTTCATACACCACGATGCCCACCATCGGGTACTCGGGGTCCGCGACGAGCACGGGAGCGATCTCCCCCGCCTGGGCCTCGGGCGTCGAAACGGCGTGGAGGATCCCTTTCCCGTCCACGAAGTACGGGCCGCGGGCACTCACGACCGTGGAGGGCACCACACTGTATGCCCTCTTCGAAGACCCCGATCGCTCCACCCACCAGGTCACTGCCGCGGCCTTCGACATCTCCTCCGAGCAGCCGCGCGAGCTGTGGCGCACGACGGGCACCCTTCCCAACTCGCTCGGGCGGCCCAGCTTCGTGTCCTACGAAGACCAGTTCATCGTCGGCAGCATCGTCGTCAACAAGGCGTCGGGGGCGCAGTCCTCGGCTCCCTGGGAGGGATCGGAGGCGCTCGCGGCCGTTGACGGCGTCGTCGTGGCCTGCGATAACAAACGAGCGTGCTCGGGCTGGACGCAGGAGGCCTCGTCGTGGGTGCGCCAGTGGGAAACAACCACTGCCAGCCAACGGGGCATGTCCACGTTAACCAAGCTCACCTACCCCGATACACCCATCATCGGTACCGGAGAGCACGAGTCGGTCGTCCTGCCGGTCGATTCGCAGACGCATGCGGCACAGCTCCTCGATCCGCGAACCGGGCAGGTCACGGACGTAGGATCTGTGAGCCCCTTCAGGGACAGACAGAACAACGTTATGTCGTTTGTTATCACCAGCGATGGGATCCTGGCCCTCAACGATGACCTCTTCGTCACCTACGACGCCGACGGCTTCATCACGGGCACCCAGTCCTACAAGCAGATGAAGAGAATACCAACACGCGACGGACGCTTGCCTACGACGGCCGAACTCGGAGACTTCCTGAGCGGCGCCCACCCTGCATGGTCGAACGCGACGGTCACCGCCCCGACAAAGGCGGTGGCCGGCTTCCCCTTTAGCCTCACGGTGACGCCGAGCGACGGACGCCCGCCCTTTACTCTTGACGCCGGGAACAATGACCAGCATTACGACGTCAGCACGTTCTGGCCCTCCGAGGTCCGCGCCAGCACCGACACGTCGGTCGTGTACGTCGAGTCCGTCGATCACGCCAACAGGGGCAACAGGTTCTTCTTCGACACGGCGAGCGGTCAGGGGCACGGATCGGAGGAGTTTCGCGACGCCGAAGAACTCTCGTGGGTGTTCGACGACCTGGCCATCGGCGTGACGATCGACGGCATCGTGGCGTTCACCCCGAAGGCCTCGTAAACTCCTGCCCGACCAACGACAGAAAAGGTATAGCCCGTGAGCACCAACGCCCCCCGGTACAGGAACTCCCTCCCGACACCCAAACCTTCTCGAGCGACACGCGCCTTCGTGGTCGGCGTCACTTTCCTCGCGGTCCTCGCCACCTCCCTCACCTTCTCGCTCGGCACCAGCGCCCTCCAGCTCCCCGGCCCGACGGCGACCCCGCCTCCGCACATCACCGGCCCGGAACAGACGGCGCAGCCGGACGCGATCGGCTACCACGGACAGGCCACCAACACGGGCGAGCTCTCCAGCTCGTGGGCCTCGGGCATCGCGACGGCTTGGACCCTGCCCGCCAGCGACGCTCTCCTGCCCGCGCAGTTGATCGCCGAGGGCTCGACCCTGTACGCGCTGTCCTACGGAAGCGGCGCCGACGCGGTGGTCACCGTGTCCGCCTACGACGTCTCAGGGGCCGAGCCGGTCGCACAGTGGAGCACGACCGGACCGCTGCCGTCCCGGATTCGCGCCGAGGCGTTCCCATCCTCCGTCTCGACCCAGGACGAGATTCTGCTCAGCGACATCATCGTCGATCGGTCGACCGGCGAGCAGACGCAGGCGCCCTGGGGCTCCGACCTCCCGATGGGGGTGGCAGACGGCGTCCTCGTCACCTGCGACACCTTCAGCTCGTGCTCCGGATGGTCCCACGAGTCGGGAGAGTGGACGACACTGTGGTCCACACAGACCTCGCCCCAGCGCCGCGCGGGCCTTGCCCACTCGGGGCTCACGAAGCCCACGACGGCCGTCATCAGCAGCGGTACGGACAAGGCCGTGGTCGTCCCCGTCGACGAGGCTCACTTTGCCCCGCAGGTCATCAACCCGACCACGGGCGCACTCACGACGCTCGGGGAGGCCCCCTCCGGGCTCTGCCCTTCAAGCTCCAGGGTCACGCTGGCAGGAGATGGACTCCTCGTGGCCGGAGAGAAGGAAACCATCGCCTACAACACCGCAGGCCAGGTTGTCGGCACGTTCAACGCCGGTTGGGACCTCGACAGGTTCCCAACGACCGACCGTGAGGTCCCGGACGTGGCAGACGTCGGCTCTTTCTTGACGCAGGGCAACGCCCAGTGGACGTCTGGCGCCCTGGAGCGCGTCTATTCCAAGGATGCAAACGGCTACATCCTGTCGCTCACTCTCAGCAACGGGAAGAACCTCACGCTCAACCCCGGCGAGTCATTCCGTGAAACTCGAGGGGGCGAGGGATGGTCCGTCGCTCAGGTGCGCGCCAGCTCCGATGGCAAGGCACTGTACATCCAGGGCTACTCAGGCAGCCCCACGGACTCGTTCTTCTTCAACGCGGAGGATCCGATGACGTACGTGTCGCCGGTCATGAACGAGGCGACGAACTTCGTGTGGGTCTACGACGACTTGCTCGTCGGGGCTCGCGCCGGCGCGATCGTTGCCTTCACGCCCGACACCCACTAGGCGGAAGGGCAAAGGATCGTCCCCGACGTCCGAGACTCACTCGGATGCCGGGGACGTATCGCTTGCGGGCGCGGGCGCCTCGTCACAGAGCTCAGTTCTCCATGTGGTCCAGGGTCGCGCGGTGTGCCTTGACGGGGATCGTCAGGGCAAGTCCGACGGCGAGGATCAGCATGATGCCGAGGATGCCCCAGTAGGTGTAGTCCTGCCCGCTCGGCGTGAGGGCCGCGCCGATGGCGAGGAAGAGGCTGTACATGGCGGGCGCCATGAAGGACACGGCGCGACCGGTGGTGGCGTAGAGGCCGAAGACCTCGCCTTCGCGTCCCGCGGGGATGATGCGAGAGAGGAACGAGCGCGACGCCGACTGCGTGGGACCGACGAAGACGCAGAGGATCAGGCCGAGGGTCCAAAAGACGAGGGGCCCGTTGGAGTGGAGGAAGAAGACACCGAATCCGGCGACGACCATGGCGGATAGGGACAGGATGATGACCTTCTTTGGTCCGATCTTGTCGTCGACCCACCCGAAGGCGACGGTCGCCAGGCCTGCGACGATGTTGGCGGCGATCGCGAAGAGCATGACGTCGCTGGCGCTGAAGCCGAAGGCGGTCTTGGCCAGGACGGCCCCGAAGGTGAAGACGCCGGCCAGCCCGTCGCGGAACACGGCGGAGGCGACGAGGAAGAACAGGGTGTGGGGGGCCTCGCGCTTGAGGGTGCGCACGGTGTGCCACAGCAGCTTGTAGGATTCGAGGATGTTCTCGTGGCTCGGGCCGCTCTGCGGGTTCTTGGGCAGCGGCGGGTTCAGGATGACGGGGAGCGCGAAGCCGCCGAGCCACAGGGCTGCGATGACCATCGAGATGCGGATGTTCAGGTGGGAGTCGGTGGGCACGTGCGCGAGGTTCACGCCGATGAGCCCGACGTAGAGGATGAGCAGCAGGACGATGCCGCCGATGTATCCGGCTGCCCAGCCGAAGCCGGAGATCTTGCCTCGGTCTTCCTTCTCCCCGAGGTGGTTGAGCATCGCGTTGTAGTTGACGGACGCGAACTCGAAGAACACGTTGCCGAGCCCGAGGAGCGCGATTCCGAGCATGAGCGCGCCGTTGGCCCCCAGGACCGATTCCGGGTGGACGAAGTACATGGCGAGCATGCACACGACGACGGCGCCCGTGAACCATCCGAGCCAGACGCCGCCTCGGCCTCGCCGGTCGGCGCGCTGACCCGTGATGGGGGCGAGCAGGGCGATGAACAGGCCGGCGATCGTCATGCCGTTGCTGAGCATGGACGAGGCCGTTCCCGAGTCGGTGAAGACACCGTCGCTGGTCAGGTAGGTCGTGAACACGAAGGTCGTGGCGACCGCGTTGAAGGCGGCGCTGCCCCAGTCCCACGCCGCCCAGTCGATGACTTTGCGCGTGATGACGCGGCGGGTGGAGGAGGTCGAGGTGCTCATGAGGTCTGGGCTCCTTCGGTGGGAGTTCTCGGCGGCGCGTGTGCGTCCAGGGTGAAACTACCACGTTTCGCGTTTCACGCTCTCTTCGGGCCGCCCCGGGAACGAGGCCGGGGAACCGCCAGCGCGCCCTGACCACAAGTCATATGCTGCCTCCATGGCAGAGATGTCCGTTAACACCCACCCCGATGTAGCACCTCCTTACCTCTATATCCCCGTATGGCTGGATAATGAGGGGATGGTCCAAGTGTCGATTGCCGAAGGCACAGAGCACGAGAAGATACTTCTTGCCTACACTGCCCTCGACAGGCTCCTTGACGCCCTCGGCGATGAGCAACCTTGGGCTGTTATCGAAACTTCCCGACTCTCACTGGTTAAAGAAGAAACGGGATACACACACCTAGTTGTCGATCATTTCGTGAGCGACTTAGTAAGAAATATGAGTGCAAGTGAGCGCCGACCTTAAAGTAAGTACCAGCGACTATCTCAAGGATCTGAAGCAATCATACGAAATAGCAGCAGCTGGTCTCGAGAACCTCGCTCCAAAAATGCCTACCGAGGTAGACGGAGGGATTGGAACACTCATTATTGCCGAGATGTTGGGATCATTATCGGCAGACGCGAGCACTCTAACGCTGATGCTACGCGACACAAGAGACAATCTGTCAGAACTTATCTCTGCATTTGAACAAAACGAGGAAGAAGCTGCGGCAGCATTCGCCACCATCGCAGAACAGGCGCAGTCATGACGGACGAAGAAACAATCGACACTCGCATCTACGGTGATCCAGAGAGCATCCGCGCAGCAGCGGCGCAGATATATGAAATCTACGAGTGTATTGAGGGGCTTTCGAGTCAGTTCAAAAGCAAGCTACGTGTAAATTCTTATTCATGGTCGGGCGAAGCGGCATCTCGATATGATGACGCAACGGTCAACATGGGCTCAAAGGTCAGTCAGTTCGAGCAAAGAATCTACTCTGCCTACGAGGTTCTGCGCGCTTATGCTCAGCAACTCGATTATCACTACAGGGACATGGAGACAATTCGCGGAAAGGCAGAGTATGTAGGTCTTCGTATCGTCGATAAGTATGACATATTGCGCCCTGCACCCATTCCAGAACCAACAATTGACACATGTTATGCAAACCCGGAAGCTAATGAACAGCCGACAATTGGCGTTGCGATGGGAAGTGCGGACGGAAAATTTTCTCTTCTACGTCAACACGAGATCTTCAATGCGCTAGCTACTCGGGTTCAGGAGGTCCGGGATGATCTTGAACAATGGACACTCAACAACCTGCGTGCGGTGCAACAGGAATGCGCAGCGCTCGTTTTTGCTCGCGCAGTCGGGAGCGGTCTCCTTGAGTACACTCGAAGTCCTTGGCAATATCTTCCCGATGCGACAGTAACTGCATGGGATAGTGCAACAGCTTCTTACGCTTCTATGATCGACACTCTATCTTTGTCAGCACTTGCCGACCAATCTAGAGGCTCGAAACTCCTGTCAGCAGCAATTTCTGAGGCTGCACTTAAGAAGCTGAATTCCGCAAGTGACGATAGTTTAGGAAGCATGCGTGGAATAGGTTCGAAACTAGCTAAAGCCGCTACTGCCGTGGGTGTCGCAAGCTTAGGCTACGAAGTCGTCACATCCGATACGCCTGCACAAACGGCCGTTACCGGCACAGCGGGTCTTGTCGCTGGCACAGTCGCAGGAGGACTCGTAAGCGAAGCTGCAGCGGGGGCGCTTGCCGGAACAGCGATTAGCCCCGGAGTGGGAACAGTGATAGGAGGATTAGCAGGCGTGGGGGCCGCTCTCGGAGCTTCATTGCTAACAGAGCAGGGGTTGAATTCAATCTACGAAGAAGTTCCTCTTGAGTACCGGGAACGGGCCGAAGCCGTTGTTGCGCACCTCCCCTACTACATGTTTGGAGAATCGTGGTGACTGCGGCACGTCTGATCGACACGTCTGAAGTGGATGAGAATCAGAGTAGAGCGAGCAATTGGATCAAGGTTGCATGCGTGCTTGCTGCGTCCACTGGCATCGGTGTTTTCCTGAGCAGATACGTCTCAATGAGCATCACCATGTTGTTGACGTTCTACTCATTGCTCGGTACGCTCCTGGTGACCGGCCTCGGATTACATCGACTGTGGCTCGACCACAGGGGCCCAACGGTTCACATTGATGAGGGAGGGGTGGCAGTTTATCCCACCCTCACGGCCATTCGGCTCAGCTACGTGTTCATGATCGCCGTCGCGACATGGGGACCTGCGGCTATCGTCTTCTACGTGCTTCGACCCGACAGCGTAGGCGGCATCGTCCTCGGCATCTCGTTTTCTTTCTTGGGTTATGTTCTGCTCCGGCGAACGCCATATCGGCCGTCCAACATCCACCACTCACCCATCATCACCCTCACGCCCACCCACCTGGGAATTCATCCACTCCTGAGCGATGTCGCCACCACAATCCCGTGGGACAAGCAGC
This sequence comes from Schaalia odontolytica, assembly GCF_024584435.1. GTDB lineage: Bacteria > Actinomycetota > Actinomycetes > Actinomycetales > Actinomycetaceae > Pauljensenia. Next base: position 2,163,941 of record NZ_CP102197.1, on the reverse strand, counting down.
CGCGCATCGAGGGCATCAAGCAGGTGAAGACAACCTACGACAGCTACAACCTGCTACATGTATCCGCTCGCGACATCAAGGGTACGTTGCGCCTCGACACGATGGGGTTACCCCTACGATTCTGGCAGCTTAAGCGGATCATTAATCACTTCAACACCCACCCTGAAGACCGCGCGATCCTTGGGACCCCAGGGGGCATCGACCTCGTCGCCGAGATCATCACAGCGGGAGGCTCGGCATGATTGCTCTGCGCTTCGTAAGACGGCCGCTGGATCCCCACCAGGCGGACGTCATCAGACGGCGGGCATGGGGCGTGTCGGTCCTCCTGTACGCCCTCGGTATCGCCGCTACGATCCCCCTCATTGTTCTCGTGGCACAGGGAAACGCCCCACGCATGCTGGTCCACAGCCTCGCCATTGCGCTTATCGTTCTCATCTGCTTCGTTCCCACCGCCATCGCGTATGCCCGCTCCCCCATGCGTGAGCCACGGATTGTCTTCGCCAGGTACGACGACGAGCGCGTGGTCTGCGAGATCGAGCTCATCGCGGACACCACCGTCGCGCGCCTACGTTCCGCCGGATTCGCGTGGGGGATCAGCGGTATTGTCATTTCCCTCATTCCGCTTGCGTTCTCATCGAGTCCCAAACACGGATTTGCCCTATCCGTCGGCACAGTCTTTATGCTCGGCTCCTTGTTCCTCAAGCAACCAACCGTCTTTTTCCCTCAACCAGAGAAATTTAAACGCCAGAGGATCGCTCTTCACCCGGCCGGAGTCATCGTCGCGAACCCAACTCTTTCTCCCAGCCTTATCATGACAGACTGGGCTGCAGCGCCCTACATGGGGACGACCCGCGCGGGGGTCACCGATCTTCACTGGGAGGCAGACGGCGAGAAGGGCATCTCTCGCCTGCTTTTGACGGATCTGGGATTATCCTTTGTGGCTCTGGAGCGCATCATGCGCTACTTCGTTGCCAACGCCGACCAGCGCGACGTGCTCGCCACTAGGGACGGCGTCGCGGTCGTGCGAGCCATCCTGCGCGGCAGCGCTCCGCCCAGGTTCTAGGGGTGGGCCTCCGCGTCGGCGAGGAGGCGCGCGATGGCCAGGTCGAGGGGGCGCGTGACCTTCAGGGAGAGCTCATCTCCGGCAACGGTCTGAACGGAACCTCCGATGGCCTCGACGAGGCCGGCGTCGTCCGTGGCAGCAGCCGCCTCGTCCGCACCGAGGGAGGCGCCCGCCTCGTGCGCGCGAATGAGGACGTCCCAGCGGAAGCCCTGCGGAGTCTGCACGGCGACCATGTCGGAGCGGCGAGGCGTGCCGACGACCGCGCCAGAGGCGTCCACGGTCTTGAGAGTGTCGGTGACGGGAAGGACGGGGATGACGGCCCTCGCCCCGCCGCGCACAGCGCCGATGACGCGGCGCGTCACCTCGGGGGGCGTCAAAGGCCGGGCCGCGTCGTGCACGAGGACGATCGAGTCCGGCTCGCACTTCCCGAGCGCAGTCAGGCCGAGGGCCACGGATTCCTGACGCGAGCGATCGGAGCCGGCGACGACGGTGAGGTCGTCGATATCGGACAGGGCGCTGCGAAACTCCTCGATCGACGAGGCCGGGGCCGTCACGACGATCGCGCCCACTCCCCCGGCGCGTAGGCCTCGGGCCGCCCACCACACAAGGGGGCGACCCGACAATTCGACGAGGGCTTTGGGGCACTCGCAGCCGAGACGAGATCCGGACCCCGCGGCCGTGAGGACCGCGCGCACCTCACTGGGCAAGGGCATCGTCCTCGATCTCGATGCGCCCCTCGGCGAGAACGGAATCAAGCCGCTCGGCCGCCACGGCCTTCTCGATGTTGCGGGCGAGGGCGAGCTCGGAGGTCAGGATGGAGCGGGCCTTCGTCAGCATGCGCTTCTCGCCCGTGGACAGCTTCTTCAGATCATCGCGGCGAGTCAGGTCGCGCACGACTTCGGCGACCTTCACGATGTCACCCGTGGCAATCTTCTCCTGGTTCGCCTTGAAGCGGCGAGACCAGTTCGTGGGTTCCTCAACGTAGGGGGCGCGCAGGACGGAGAGGACCTCCTCGAGTCCGTCCTCGTCAACAATGTCGCGTACGCCGACCATGTCGACGTTCTCTGCGGGGACCTGAATCTCGAGGTCCCCCTGGTTGACACGCAGCTTCAGGTAGGTGCGCTCTTCACCGCGAATGGTGCGCGTCATGACCTCTTCAATCGTGGCAGCACCGTGGTGCGGGTAGACAACCGTCTGACCGATTTCGAACGACATGGAAGAACTCCTGGATGCTTGCGTGGACAGCACACCCATTCTACCAGCTGAGAGTCGTATAGCGCCCAGACAGTGTGAAAGCTCAACACTACACTCATCGCCATAGCGACACAAACGAACATCGGCGCGTGTCTCACCCGGCGTTCAGGCGCCCCGCTCCGGGGAAGAAGCGGCGGACCGGCGCGTCGGGAGTCGCGCCATGTCCGCACCGGTTCGACGGCGAAGCCCCAGCTTCGTCTCGACGGACGAGGCCGGGGCTTGCGCGTCGCTCACTTGCCCTGGTTGGCGACCGCGGCGATCTTGGCCTCGGCCTCGGGATCCAGGTAGGTGCCGCCCTTCTTGATGGGCTTGAGGGTTTCCTCGTCGAGCTCGTACACGAGCGGGATGCCGGTGGGGATGTTGACGCCGGCGATGTCCGCGTCGGAGATCTCATCCAGGTGCTTGACGATGGCGCGCAGGGAGTTGCCGTGCGCGGCAATCATGACGGTCTTACCGGTCTTGATGGCCGGAACGATCGTCGCATCCCAGTAGGGGAGCAGGCGCGCGATGACGTCCTTCAGGCACTCGCTCATGGGAACGGGTTCGCCGGCGTAGCGCGGATCGGCGTCCTGAGAGAACTCCGAACCCGCCTCGATGGCCGGCGGGGCAACGTCGAAGGAGCGGCGCCACAGCATGAACTGCTCCTCGCCGTATTCGTCGCGGATCTCCTTCTTGTTCTTGCCCTGCAGCGCACCGTAGTGGCGTTCGTTGAGGCGCCAGTTGCGCTCGACGGGGATCCAGTGACGATCAGCGGCATCGAGCGCCAGGTTGGCGGTCATGATGGCTCGACGCAGCATCGAGGTGAACAGGAGGTCGGGCTTCACTCCGGCTTCCTTGAGGAGCTCGCCACCGTGAGTAGCCTCCGCGCGGCCCTTGTCCGACAGCGGAACATCCACCCAACCGGTGAAGAGGTTCTTTGCATTCCATTCGCTCTCGCCGTGGCGGAGCAGCACCAGTTTGTAGCTCATGTCTCTATTGTTCCACAGGCGCGTCTCGACTCCCACACCCCATGTCGTTGATCACGCCACAGAATGGGCCGCGGTGCCGCAACCCCGCGGACGCGAAGGAGAATCGCGATCCATGCTTGATCCCCAGGTACATTCCCGGCGACTGCCCAACTGACCTCTTGAGTTTCACCTCGGAACGTTGAAATACCGGCATTTTCGACACTTACCGGATCATTGTCCATCTTGTATTTTTCCCGTACGGTAGGGGCATGAATACTGCGCGCTCCTCCCTGACTGTTCTCACGCTCGTCGCCGCGACCGCCCTTGCCCTGGGTGCCTGCGCGGCCTCGAATCCCCAGGATTCTGCTGCTTCGCCGAGCGCGGCTGCATCCACCCCCTCCCCCTCCGCCTCCATCGATACGGTTCCGACGGTGCCGGGGTATCGCCCCGGCGAGATTCCCCCGGTCCCCCTCTTCACCGTCCCCTCCATGGATGTGTTCGCCTCGAACGCGGACAAGGCCGTCATCCAGACCGCCTCCTCATCCCTCCAGTCCGTCCCGGGCATCACGGTCTCCCCCGCCAAGTGCGACGGCAACGTCCTCATCTCGGGCAACACGGTCTTCGGCGGCGACGGCTCAGCATCAACCACGACAGGAGACGGACTCGTCATCAACAACGGAGACGGCGCAGGCTCGATCGTCGAAGGCCCTATCACCATCATCTACGGCGGTGACGGCAGCGGGTCCTACGTCAACTCCGACACCCAGGTGTCCCTGTTTATCCTGCCGGACGGAGGCGGAACATACTCCGCCGGGCCGGTCAGCATCTTCATTGACAGCAGCGGCTACGGCAACTACTCCAACTCCGAGACCGACGAGAGTATCGTCAACAACGGCGATGGCTCGGGCAACTACGCGGTCGGGAAAACAACAATCTATAACAATAGAGATGGATCGGGCAGCTATAGCGATGGAACATTGTCGATCATCAACTATGGTGACGGTACGGCATTGGTGAACGGGGTGACGATCACGGACGCACCCAGGGTTGAGCCGCTCCCTGCGCTCGGGAAGTTCCCGCCGGTGGAGTCTTTGAAGCCGGTGGAGTCCTGCGGGACGCTCATCACCCTCGAAGACGGCATCCTGTTCGACTTCGGCAAGTCCGACATCCGACCCGACGCCGCCCAAACCCTCTCCACACTCACCACCGTCCTCAACGACGCCAAAGTCCCCTCCGCCCACATCTACGGACACACCGACTCCGTCTCCGACGAAGCCTTCAACCAAAAACTCTCCGAAGACCGAGCAAACGCCGTGTCCACACAGCTGAAGAAGGAAGGCGTCAGCGCAACCCTCGACGCAACCGGCTACGGCGAAACGAAGCCCGTAGCCCCCAACGAAAACCCCGACGGAAGCGACAACCCCGCCGGACGCGCCCTCAACCGGCGCGTCGAAATCTACATCCCCGCCTTCTAACCCACCCCGAGCATCGACATATAGCTGAGCGCTTGGCAGGAAATACTCACCCAACCACTCAGCTTAACCTCATCACCCCTGCCTCGTGCGGCACCAAGTAAGCGAAATACAGAGCTTCTACACATTTACTACACCACTATCCAGCCGTGTTGTTTTTCCCTAGACTGAAGGCATGAACACCGTGCGCTCCTCCCTGACAGTTCTCACGCTCCTCGCCGCGACCGCCCTTGCCCTGGGTGCCTGCACGGCCTCGAAACCCCACGATTCAGCGGCTTCGCCGAGCGCGGCAGCATCCACTCCCTCCCCGTCCGCCTCGACCGACACCGTGCCGACGGTGCCGGGCTATCGCCCCGGCGAGATCCCACCGGTCCCCCTCTTCACCGTCCCCTCCATTGACGTGTTCGCCTCGAACGCGGACAAGGCCGTCATCCAGACCGCCTCCTCCCTCCAGTCCGTCCCGGGCATCACAGTCTCCCCCGCCAAGTGCGACGGCAACCTCCTCATCTCAGGCAGCACGGTCTTCAGCGGCGACGGCTCAGCATCAACCACGACAGGAAACGGAGTCGTCGTCAACAACGGCGACGGCGGAGGGATTATCCGCGAAGGGACTGTCAGCATCAACTACGGCGGTGACGGCAGCGGAACCTACGTCGACTCCGATGCCTACATCTACCTCATCGTCAACTCGGATGGCACCGGTTCCTACAGATCCAGAACTCTTAGTATTTCCCTGAGCGACAACGGAGGCGGCTTCTATGACAACTCTGAGACCGATGAGAAGATTTACAACAAGGGTGACGGCTCGGGCAACTACAAGACACCGAGCGCATCAATCATCAACAACGGTGACGGGTCCGGCTTGTACATCAGCGATAACCTCAGAATAAACAACAATGGCGATGGGACGGCATTGGTGAACGGCGTGACGATCACGGACGCCCCCAAGGTCGAGAAGGTTCCCCCGCTCGGCAAGTTCCCGCCGGTGGAGTCTTTGAAGCCGGTGGAGTCCTGCGGGACGCTCATCACCCTCGAGGACGGGATCCTCTTCGACTTCGGCAAGTCCGACATCCGACCCGACGCCGCCCAAACCCTCTCCACACTCGCCACCGTCCTCAACGACGCCAAAGTCCCCTCCGCCCACATCTACGGACACACCGACTCCGTCTCCGACGAAGCCTTCAACCAAAAACTCTCCGAAGACCGAGCAAACGCCGTGTCCACACAGCTGAAGAAGGAAGGCGTCAGCGCAACCCTCGACGCCACCGGCTACGGCGAAACCAAACCCGTGGCCCCCAACGAAAACCCCGACGGAAGCGACAACCCCGCCGGACGCGCCCTCAACCGCCGCGTCGAAATCTACATCCCCGCCTTCTAGTACCCTGTGGCACGAAGCAACCCAATTCCGACCTACGAAACGGAGACAACATGTCCCTGAAGTCCCTCGTCCCGCTGGCCGCCGCCGTTGCGATCTCGTCCGCCGCCCTGAGCGGGTGCGTCATCAACTTGCCCTCCTCCAGTCCCTCGTCCACCGAGTCCTCCAGCCCCACAGCCGCCGCCTCGCCCGAGGCATCGGGTTCTTCGGCGAGTTCCGACCAGAAGACGGACAGTTCCACGCCCTTCACGATCAACGATTCCGGCACCAAGGTGCGCATTCCGGACGGAACCACGAAGGTGGTGATTAATGGATCCAACCTCGAGGTTGACGGCGACGACGTCACCGAGATCACCGTCAGTGGTTCCAACAACCACATCGATGTGGATTCTGTTCAGCACGTGAGCTTCACGGGTTCCAACAACGTCATCGAATACGACAACGGAAACGCTCCCCATGTCATGAGCGATTCCGGAACAAATAACACCGTCACGAAGAACTGACGAAAACTATCTGGGGGCCGCGCGATGCGCGGCCCCCAGATAGTGCAGCGATTGGGGCGCGCAGGAAACTGCGCGCCCCAATCCGTTGGGCTCCTCAGGCGTTGGCCTTGCGATAGGCCTCAACGATCGGGGCGGGGATGCGCCCGCGGTCCGAGACCTGATGCCCCTCGGCGAGAGCCCACGCACGAATCTTCGCGTTCTCGAGACGCTGCGTCGGGTTTCCTGCGTTGCCGCGGCGGCGAGTGGAACCGGTCTTGCGCCCGGCCTTGATGTAGGGCTGGATGGCCTCGGCGAATTCCTCAAAGTGCTCGCGGCTCAGATCGATCTCATACGAGGCGCCATTGAATGCGAATCGGACAGTCTGATCGGCGGGCGATCCATCGAAATCATCGACAACTTCCACAATCTTCGTCGTCTTCTTCATGTACTCACTCCTTCATGCGTTCCAAGAATTCCAGATCCCTATCAACATGGAATTCAATGAAATCAGATTAACGCAATTCGCCATATCTTTCTCATCATCCCATTCACGCGCCGAACGTGAGTTACGCTGCACTGATTTCTAGCTGTGGGTAATTGAAAGTTATACTCGTAGCCGCCCGCGAGGTCGTCATCGGCCTCGCCGGTGAGGAGCACGACACGAGGAGAAGCAGTGAGCCGAGCACACCACCCCCGCGCAGCAGCCTGGGAACTCTACTTCACGGCGACCGCGCGCCTCACCGAACGCATCGAAGCGGCACTCAAGGGGCAGGCCGGACTCTCCATGCCCGAATACTCCGTCCTGCTCATGACCGACCGCGCGGGAGGAGAGGGAATCCGCCCCTCCGTGCTGGCCCATCGGGTCGTCTTCTCACGTTCGCGCCTCACGCACACGATGAAGCGCCTCGAATCACGCGGACTCATCGAGCGCCGCCCCTGTCAGGGCGACGGGCGCGGCGGCCTCGTCTTCCTCACGCTCGACGGAAAGACTCTCTTCGACAAGGCTGCGCTCATCCAGCGCGCCGTCATCCGCCGCCTGTTCCTCGACGACATCACACCCGAAGAGGTGTCCATGCTCACCTCCCTTTTCTCCAGGGTCAGCGCGCGCCTTGACGAGGATTCACTGTGCTGAGCCACACCCGCCGCCTCGCTGCAGCCACCGTGGCCACCGGCATCATTGCCGGCCTCGTCGGCCTGGCGTGCATTCACCTGCTGCATTGGATCCAGGCGCTGGCCTGGAACATGCATTCGGGCACGCTCCTGCAGGCCGTGAGCGCCGCCTCCCCCGCTCGCCGCGTCGGAGTCCTCGCCCTGGCCGGAGTGATCGGCGCGCTGTCCTGGTTCTTCCTCTTCCGGCGCAATCAGACGATCACGTCGGTCGGCGCCGCGGTGGAGGGCACGCCGATGCCTCCTCTTCGGGCCGTGTGGCACGCCCTCACCCAGATCGTTATCGTCGGCCTCGGGGCCTCGGTCGGACGCGAGGTCGCCCCCCGAGAGATGGCCGCAGCGCTCGCAGCCGCGGCGGCCGATCGGCTCGGCCTGTGCGCGCAAGACCGCAGGATCATCGTCGCCTGCGGAGCAGGCGCGGGACTGGCGGCCGTCTACTCGATTCCGCTGTCGGGAGCCATCTACACCCTTGAGGTCCTCCTCGTCTCCCGATCCGCGCGCGCCGTCGCACCCGCCCTCGTCAGTTCTTCCATCGCAGTCCTCCTGTCGACGGGTTTCACCAGGCCCGCCTTCTTCTACTCGCTTCCCCCCCTCACCCCTTCCCTGTCTCTCACGGTGTTCGGGGCTCTCGTCGGTCCGCTCCTGGGGGCGGCCGGGTGGGTGTTTCGCCGGGTGGTCGCCTCCCTCGGTTCGGCTCGCCCGCGCGACTGGCGCCTCCTCGTCGCCATGCCGCTCTGCTTCACTCTCGTCGGCCTCGTCTCGACCCGGGTGCCCTCGGTGCTCGGAAACGGGCAGGCCAGCGCCCAAACCCAGTTCGACGCCGTCTGGGCCGCAGGAGCCGGCGTCGCCCTCGCCGCGCTTGTCCTCGTTGCCAAGACCGCCACAACCCTCGCGACGATTCGCTCCGGCGGCTGGGGCGGCGTCCTGACTCCCGCAGTTGCCTTGGGGGCGGGTCTCGGGGCCGTCATCGGACTGCCCTGGGCCGCCGCATGGCCGGGATCACAGGTTGCGGCCTTCGCGTTCCTGGGCGCGGCAGCCTTCCTCGGCGCATCCATGAAGGCCCCCTTCACCGGCCTCATCCTGGTCATCGAGTTCACCGGCGAGGGCGCCACGATCCTCGTGCCCGCGGTTCTCGCGGTCGGGGGCGCCACCGCAGCCGCCAGCTGGCTTGCCCGCAGGCACTCCCGGGGAAGTCTCACCGCGAGCTCAGCACCTGGATCCCCGCGGCTCACGGACGAATCCGTGCGGTGAGGAGGCCCGGCGGACCTGCGTCATTCGACCGATGCCGCTTCCCCCTCGTCACGATCATATCTGCGCGAGCGCCTGTTCCAGGTCCGCGATCAGGTCCCCTGCGTCCTCCAGGCCCACCGCCAGGCGCAGCAGCGTCCCGGGCACCCCGCCCACGCCGCCCGCACGCGTCGAGTGCGTCATGATCGCAGGATGCTCGATGAGGGACTCCGGAGCGCCCAGCGACGCCGCCAGCGCGAAGAGGCGCGTACGCGTCGACAGGCGGATGGCCGCCTCCTCGGTGGCCACCTGGAAGGAGAGGACCCCGCCCACGCCTCGCGGATTCTGGCGCTGGGCAATCCCGTGACCCGGGTCCGAGGCCAGGCCCGGGTAGTGCACGGAGGTGACCTTGGGGTGCTCGGCCAGGTACTCGGCGACCCTCTGCGTATTCTCGCAGTGTCGCTCGACCCGCAGAGCGAGCGTCTTCAGGCCCCGGTGCGCAAGGTAGGTATCCCGCGGGGAGGGCACGTGCCCGAGCGTCATCTGCAGCTTGACCGCCTCCGCGGCCGCATCCGCCTCGTCAAAGAAGGGGGTGACGTGGGCGGGGAGTGTCAGGTCATCGCGCAGCACGAAAGCCCCTCCCACGACGTCCGAGTGCCCGGCCACGTACTTCGTGGTCGAGTGCACCACGGCGTCCGCTCCCAGGTCGAGGGGACGCTGCAGAACGGGGGTCGCGAAGGTGTTATCGACCACCAGCAGGCCGCCCACCTCGTGAGTCAGCTCCGCGATGGCGGCGATGTCGGTCACCGTGAGAAACGGGTTCGACGGGGTTTCCACCCAGACGATCTGGGGGCGAGCCCTCCGAATCGCGCGCGCCGCCACGTCCACGTCGGTCAGATCCACCGACTCCGATGCGATGCCCTCGGCGGGTTTGATGACGCTGAGCAGTTTGTGCGTGCCCCCGTACACGTCGGTCGAGTGCACGACCTGATCCCCCGGTCTGGCCAGCAGGCGAATGAGCGTGTCTTCCGCGCTCATTCCGGACGGGAAAGCGAAGCCGTTCCGCGCGCCTTCCAGGGCCGCGATTGCCCCCGCGAAGGCGTTGGTCGTCGGGTTAGCGCAGCGGCCGTACTCGTAGCCGTCGCGCAGCTGCCCGGGCCGGTCTTGAACGTAGGTGGAGGCGACGTGGATCGGGGGGACGACGTCGCCGGTCACCGGATCCGGCGCACAGCCGATGTGAATGGCCAGCGTTGCAAGGTCGTGACAGTCGGGGGAGTCCATGCCTTCACGCTACGAGGCGTTCAGCCCCCGCGCCGGATCGGTTCGTCCGCCGGTCGATTGTGACAGCAAAGGGTCGGCGTGCACGCCCTAGATCCAACCCGCGAGCGCGATGCGCGCCTGTTCCTCCAGGGCGCTCACGGCCCCATCCGACGCGTTCGCCCACGGCACGTAGTGGTAGTCCCCGCCCCCCGCCTCGGTGAAGGTCTCGCGGTTGAGCTGGTCGATCTCCTCCAGCGTCTCCAGGCAGTCGGCCGTAAATCCTGGGCATATGACGTCGACGCGGGGGCAGTGCTCGCCACCGAGCCTCGCCATTTCCTCGATTGTCTGCGGTCCCAGCCACTCGGCGCGGCCGAAGACGCTCTGGAATGTCGCCGTGAGCGTCCCCATCGGCAGCCCGAGCCGAGCTTCGAGGGCCGCCACGGTTCGACGGCATTCGGCGCGGTAAGGGTCGCCCGCCTGATCCATCGCCACGGGAATCGAGTGGAAGGAGACGACCACGCGCTCTCCGGCCAGGAAGTTTGGGCGCCCCTCGCGCTCCCAGTGGGCCTCCAGCGCGACGGCGAGCGCGTCGATGTAGGCGGGCGAGGCTGGGAACGAGCGGTGCAGGCGCATCTCGAATCCGTCTCGGTTGCGTCCGATCCAGGCGCACACGGCGTCGTTGATCGACGCGACCGTCGTCGCCGAATAATGGGGGTAGGCGGGAAGCACGGCCACGCGGCGCACGCCCTGGGCGTGCAGGCGATCCAACGCGGCGCCGATCGAGAGCTGACCGTATCGCATGGCAACCTCCACCCGCACGCCGGGAAGCCGCTCGCCGAGGAGGCGCGCCTGCTCACGGGTGTAGTGCATGAGGGGCGAGCCCTGCTCCAGCCAGATGCTGCGGTACTTGCGGGACACCTCGCGGGGGCGCACCCGCAGGATGATTCCTTCGAGGATCGGCTTCCACAGGAACGGGTTCATCTCGATGACGCGCCGGTCGGACAGGAACTCGCGGAGGAAGGCACGCACCGGTCCGGGTTCGGGAGCGCTCGGGGTTCCGAGGTTAACCAGGACGAGGGCGACGGCGTCGTCGGGGCGGGAGGGCGCGGCTGCGGCGAGCGAGGCCTCGGCGACCTCGGGGTCCTGGGAGTTCATCACGCCTCCAGCGTAGTGATCGCGGTCCCGCGTGTCGCTGACGGGGTGTCACCTCCGCCCACGGGTGGAGCTCGGGTGAGCGCGTGGACGAGCGCGGGGGCGGGGCACGCCGGACCTCCCGGTTTGGCCCACGGGAGCCGAACCTTCAACGGGACCGGGGTGTCCCGCCTCCTAGGCGGGACACCCCGGTGCTGTGGCGAGCCGGGCAGGCTCACACCCCGGCCGTGAAGGGTAGGCTCAGGCCTGGCCGTTTTGCGAACGGATGAACCATGCCCGCTGCTCAAGGCGACGAATGTAGTCGTTGAGGATATCCGCAGAAGCCGAATCCTCGGCGTCGACCTTCTCGTGGACGTCGCGCATGGTGGCGACGGTGGCGTTGATCGCGGCGATGGCGAGCTCCTCGGCATCGTCCGTCTTGATGATCGTCTCGGGCACCGTGGGCAGGGTGTTGCGCTGCGCCACGACCTCGGGCAGGCCGTTGGGGACGGCCTGCATGGCGCGCATGCGCTCGGCGACCTCGTCGGAGGCCTCGCGCGCGATGTTAACGACATCGTCGAGGAAGAGGTGCAGCGAACGGAATCCGTCGCCCGTGATGTTCCAGTGCAGCTGCTTGCCCACGAGGGACAGCGCCGTCACGTCGGTGAGGACCTTCTGCAGGTTGCCTGCGAGGACGTCGGAAGCTTTGAAACCAGTGGACTCAACGGTCATGTTGATTCTCCTTCGCTCGTGTTGTTACGTGGCGGACCTACCCTCGCGGGACCGCCTCTTGGTCACATCCATCTTGGTCCTTTGGTCCCGCATTTTCTAGTCCTAACTCGCCGTTCGTTGCCTGTTTCACGGCGCGGCCACTTCCGGGAATAAAACGCCGAAAGCGCGCGTTATACCGCCGTTGGCTCGCACGCGACAGGTGGATAGGAGCGCCTTACCAATCTTGGTCGAGGCCGCGGTTACCTCACGGTCCCGTCCGCCCCGGCGAGCCACGGCTTGCCCGCAACTCGGCTGCGCCTCGACACCCGCATCCAGACATGCGCGGGGGAGAAGACACGAGCGCCCACCCCGAGCGGGGTGGGCGCATCCGAGCCGCCTGTGGGAATCGAACCCACGACCTATTCATTACGAGTGAATCGCTCTGCCGACTGAGCTAAGGCGGCCGCGCCTGCCGTTCCACCGTCTCCGGGGCGCGCAGGCAACGGCACAACTGTACTGGAATGTGTGCCGCGAGCGCAAACCAGGACACCCCCCTGAGGGATGTCGTGGGTCACGCACCTACTGGCACATGAGCCCGTCGGAGGGGACGGTGCCCTTGACCAGGTAGTCTTCGACGGCCCGCACGACGCACGGGTTCGCGCCGCGCCTGTATGCCGTGTGATTCCAGCCTTCGACCGACACGAGGACGCCGCTGGCCAGCTGACCGGAGAGCCCCTGAGCCATCGAGTACGGGGTGGCCGGGTCGTGGGTCGTCCCGATGACGACGATGGGCGCCGCCCCCTGCGCGGTGATGCGCGAGCGCGGGGCGTGGCGCGTGGGCCACGCTTCGAGGGCCGCCGACGGGTAGCCCACGTACTTGCCGAGGATCCGCAGGTCCTTCTTGAGGGAGTCCACCTCGGCGGCCCACTGCTCGCTGGTTCCCTCGGGCGCATAGTCGAGGTTGTTGATCGCATTGATCGCGTCGGAGGAGTTGTCCTCGTAGGTGCCGTCTTCGTTGCGCGAATTGAGCGTGTCGGCGATGGCGAGCATGGCGCTGCCGTCCCCGCTGCGCCACGCGGAGGCAAAGGCCTGGGTGAGCTGGGGCCACCACTGCGTGTTGTACATGGCTCCGGTCATGGCGGTCACGGCCAGGTTCTCCGTCAGGGGGCGATCCGGGTTCGACGTGCGCAGCGGCTTGTCCTGCAGAGAGTCCAGGAAGGAACGGACCGTTTCGATCCCCTCGTCGCGGCTGCGTCCCATCGGGCACGAGGCCTGGGTGGCGCAGTCGCTGATCCACTGTTGGAGGGAAGCGTCCAGGCCGCGCATCTGCAGGGCCGCGACCTCGTTGACGCTGAGGGAGGGATCGAGGGCACCATCGAGGACGAAGCGGCCGACCCGCTCGGGGAAGAGCCCGGCGTAGGTGGCCCCCAGGAAAGTGCCGTAGGAGTATCCGAGAAGGTTGAGGGTGTCCTGACCGAGGACGGCACGCACCATGTCGAAGTCGCGCGCCGCGCTGACGGTGTCGATGTGTTCGAAGAGGCTACCGGAACGCTCCTTGCACCCGGCGGCGAGGGTGCGCGAGTCCTCCTGGGCCGCTTCGATGGCCGACTGGGGGGACTCATCCCCGGTGTCGTTCGCGCCGTCCTCGCCCGCGTTTCGCTTGTCCTTCTCCTCGTCGCTCAGGCAAAAGACGGGGGTGGAGTCGCCCACCCCGCGCGGGTCGAGGGCGATGATGTCGTAGGCGTTGACGACGGACTCACCCAGTCCCTGGCTCGCGTAGTAGGGAAGAGCGGAGACGACCGCCCCGCCGGGTCCGCCCGGGTTGATAAACAGGGCGGGGGCGTTCTTGGAGCCGGAGCGGTGGACGGCGAGGGCCAACGAGATCTGGTTACCGTCGGGCTGCGCCCAGTCGAGGGGCACCTTCAGGAAGGCGCACTGGTACTCGCTGGCGTCGGAGGAGTCCACCCCCTGGAAGGAGCCGAAGGTGCCGGATGCGCACGCGCCCCACGTGATGGTCTGCTCATAGTACGCCTGAGTCGATCCGGATTGCACCGGGATCGGAGGCGCCGACGACGTGGCCGTCGCTGCCGGAACGGGTCCCCTGTGCTGAGTCCCGTAGTAGCCGAGGACTGTCAGGACGATCGCGACGACGGCGAGGATCGCGACGGCGACGGCCGCGATGGAGCGTGTCTTCATGGCCCCGATTGTAACGGAGATTGCGGGGGTTAGTTTTACGCCTGGGGCCGCAGGGAGATCGCCATGTCCTCCAGGACGAGGAGTGTGTTTCCATTCGACTTCAGCCGCCGCCGCGCCGTCTCGATGTGGTCGACGCGGCTCAGCGTCTGGCGGGGAGTCGACTCGGCCGCGATCGAACGGACCAGGTCGGCCAGGTCCGTGTTGATGAGTTCTCCGTCTCCGCCCACCTGCGTCATGAGGACGTCGCGGTAGATGGCGAGCAGGTCGATGAGGGCGCGGTCGATCGCGTCCGTGAGCGCGCGCTTGGAGCGGCGCTTCTGATCCTCCTCGAGCTGGCGGATGAGGGTGCGCGAGGCCTTGGTGGCGCGTTCGTCTTCCTCCATCCCGAGCTGGCGCAGCAGCTCCGCTTTCTCGCGCGCGTTGCGTTCGCTGACCTGCGCGTCGGCCTGAGCCTTGGCGGTCTCCAGGAGCCGTTCGGCGGCGAGCACCGCCTCTCCGACGCTTCGCACCGAGGCGGGAGCGGTGACGATGGCGCGCCTGCGCGCCCGCATCTCGGGGTCGGCGGCCAGCGCTCGGGCGAGGCCGATGTGGGATTGGGCGGCTCGCGCGGCCTCGAGGGCAACCTCGGGGGTGGCCACGCCCTCGCGCACGAGGAGGTCCGCGACCGCGTTGGCGGTGGGGATGCGCAGGCCGAGGTGGCGGCACCTCGACCGGATCGTGGCGATCATATCCTCCGGGCTGGGGGCGCACAGGAGCCAGACCGTGTGCTCGGGGGGTTCTTCAATGGCCTTGAGCAGGGCGTTCGCCCCCGCTTCACCCAGGCGATCCGCGTCCTCGACGACGATCACGCGCCACAGCCCCTGGGAGGGGGACGACTGGGCCTGGAGGACCAGGGAACGCGCGGTCTCAACGTTGATGATCGAGGTCTCCGTCGCGACGAAGAGAACGTCCGCATTGGTGCGCCCCGTGGTCGTGCGGCACCCCGGGCACGTTCCGCAGCCGACCTCCTCGCCGGTGCACTGCAGGGCCGCCGCGAAGGCCCGCGCGGCCACGGATCGTCCGGATCCCGGGGGGCCGGTGATGAGCCACGCGTGGCTCATCGAGCGAGCGTCTTCCAAGGCGGCCGAACCCGCCCTGGAAGCCACGATCGCGCGCGCGCTGGCCGCGGCCTCGCTGAGCTTAGCGACCGCATCATCCTGTCCGACCAGGGAGGACCAGACGCTCATCATTCATCCCACAGGGCACCCTGGGATTCCCCGAGGGCGCCGACCATGGTCGCGGGCTTGCGGGAGGAGGGAGTCTCGCGGCCTCCCGTGCGCGGGGAGCGGCCGGCGTCGGGTGCCGGCTCCCCCGCGCCCCTCGCGGCTTCCGCGGATACGTCCGCGGCCTCGTCAATGGTGGCCACCCCACCTTCGAAGCGTTCGACGAGGACCCCGCGGATCTCGGAGAACACCTCCTCGACGGTGCCCACCGCGTCGATGACGACGATGCGATCCGGCTCCGCGTCGGCCAGGCGCAGGTACTCGTGGCGGACGCGCTCGTGGAAGTCCATGGACTCGCGCTCCATGCGGTCCGGGGCGTCGGTGCGACGGCGCGCACCAACTTCCGGAGGAAGGTCCAGGAGGAACGTGAGCGAGGGGTAGAGGCCGCGGGTCGCCCACGCGGACAGGGACGAGATCTCGTCGACGCCCAGGGAGCGGGCCGCCCCCTGGTAGGCCAGGGACGAGTCGATGTAGCGGTCCCCCAGCACGACCGCGCCGCGCTCGAGGGCGGGGGCCACGACCGTGGTCACGTGGTAGGCGCGGTCCGCCGCATACAGGAGCGCCTCGGTGCGCGCATCCACGTCCTCGGGCCCGTTTTGCACCAGGCGACGGATCTCCGCCCCCAGCTCGGTGCCGCCCGGCTCGCGGGTGACAACGACCTCGCGGCCGCGACTCGCGAACCAGTCGCGCACCGCCAGGATCTGCGTCGACTTGCCGGAGCCGTCGCCGCCCTCGAAAGTGATGAACACTCCTCGCGCTGCCATCGTCATTCCTTCGTCGCCGCCTGTTTCTTGGCGCGCGTCTTCTTCGCGGCGGGTTTCTTCGCCGCCGTTTTCTTCTTCGTCGTCGTCTTCTTTGCCGCCGTCTTGCGCGCGCGCTTGGGGGCGGGCCCCTTGGCGCGCTTGTCGGCCAGGAGCTCGTAGGCGCGTTCGGCGGTGAGGTCCTCGACCGTCTCGGCGCGCGGAACCGTCACATTGGTCTCGCCGTCGGTCACGTAGGGGCCGAAGCGCCCGTCCTTGACGGTGACCTTCTTGCCGGAGATCGGGTCCTCGCCGAACTCGCGCAGCGGCGGGCGGGCAGTGCCGCGCCCGCGGGTCTTGGGCTGAGCGTAGATTGCCAGGGCCTCGTCCAGGGTGATGGTGAGCAGCTGGTCCTCGCTGGCCAGGGTGCGCGAGTCCGTCCCCTTCTTCAGGTAGGGGCCGTAGCGGCCATTTTGCGCGGTGATCGCCTCACCCGTGGCCGGGTCGACCCCCACCTCGCGCGGCAGGGAGAGCAGCTGGAGCGCCTCGGCAAGGGTCACGGTGGAAATGTCCATCGTCTTGAACAGGGACGCGGTCCTGGGCTTGACCGCGCCCTTCTTGGCCTTCGCGCCGGCATCCCCCTCGGGCTCGGGAAGGACCTCGGTGACGTAGGGACCGTAGCGCCCGTCCTTCACGATGATCGTGTGGCCGGTGCCGGGGTCGACGCCCAGCTCGCGCCCGTCGTCGGCGGCCCGGCTAAAGAGCTGGTCGATGAGCTCGTCGGTCAGCTCGTCCGGAGCCACCTCCGGCGGAACGTTCGCGTGCGTGCCGTCGGCCTTTTCCATGTAGGGGCCGTAGCGGCCCACGCGCAGGGTCACCCCGCGCCCCAGGTCGATGGAGTTGACGGCGCGCGCGTCGATGTCGTCTCCCAGGGAGGCCACGTCGTGTCGCAGGCCTCCCGTCTCGCCCGAACCGTCGGGGCCAAAGAAGAAGCCGGAGAGGAACTCCGTTCCGTTCTCTTCCCCCGCCGCGATGCGGTCCAGGTCGCCCTCCATGGAGGCCGTGAAGTCGTAGTCCACGAGGTTCGCGAGGTTCTCTTCGAGCAGGCGCGTCACCGAGAATGCCAGCCACGTGGGGACCAGGTACTGGCCGCGGTGCGTGACGTATCCGCGGTCGCCGATCGTCTGGATCGTGGCCGCGTACGTGGAGGGGCGTCCGATGCCGAGCTCCTCCATGGTCTTGACCAGCGTGGCCTCCGTGTAGCGCCCCGGGGGCTGCGTCTCGTGCCCGGCGGGGGTCGCCTGGGTCAGGGAGGCGGCGTCGCCCTCGGCCACGTCGGGCAGGGTCTTCTCCGCGTCGCTCTTCTCCGCCTCGTATCGGCCCTGGTCGCGCCCCTCCTCGTAGGCCAGGCGGAACCCGGGGGCGGTGATGACGGTGCCCGAGGCCGACGAGAGGACATCGCGGCGCTTGCCGTCAACGTCGATGCCCGTCAGCACGCGGATCGTCGCCGTGTATCCGCGCGCGTCGGCCATCTGGGAGGCAACGGTGCGCTTCCAGATCAGGTCGTACAGGGCCAGCTGCTGCTTGGACAGGGACGAGGCCACCTCGCCCGGCGTGCGGAAGTGGTCCCCGGCGGGTCGGATCGCCTCGTGGGCCTCCTGCGCGCCCTTCGACGCGGTTCCGTAGGTGCGCGGAGCCTCGGCCACGGCCTCGGCCCCGTAGAGCTGGGTGGCCTGCTCGCGGGCCGCGTGGATGGCCTGCCCCGACAGCGCCGTGGAGTCGGTACGCATGTACGTGATGTAGCCGGACTCGTAGAGGGACTGGGCGGTGCGCATGGTCGAGGATGCATTCCAGTGCAGCTTGCGCGAAGCCTCCTGCTGCAGGGTCGAGGTCGTGAAGGGGGCGGCCGGGCGGCGCCGATAGGGCTTGCGGGTCACGGAGTCGACGACCGAGGCCGGGGCGTCAGTGAGCGCGCGGGCGTAGGAGCGGGCCGTGGCCTCGTCGAGGTGGAGAACGCCGGCCTTGAGAGCCTTCGCACTCAGCTCGCCCTTCTCGGAAAAGTCCGAGCCCGTCGCGATCGCCGCCCCGTCGACGGAGGTCACGCGGGCGCTGAAGGCCTGACCGGCGCAGGTGAAGGCCGTGTCGATCGACCAGTATTCGGCGCTCACGTGGGCTATGCGGTCCCGTTCCCTGGCGACCACGAGGCGCGTGGCCACCGACTGGACGCGACCCGCCGACAGGGACGGGCGAATCTTGCGCCACAGCAGGGGGGAGACCTCGTAGCCGTAGAGGCGGTCGAGGATGCGGCGCGTCTCTTGGGCGTCCACCAGCGCCGTGTCCAGGTCGCGCGTGTTGTCCAGTGCCCGCTGGATCGCTTCCTTCGTGATCTCGTGGAAGACCATGCGTCGCACGGGCACCTTCGGCTTGAGGACCTGCAGGAGGTGCCACGCGATGGCCTCTCCCTCGCGATCCTCATCGGTTGCCAGGAAGAGTTCGTCGGACTCCTTGAGGAGCTTCTTGAGTTCGGTGACCTTCTTCTTCTTGTCGGGGTTCACCACGTAGTAGGGCGTGAAGCCGTCATCGACGTTGACGGCGAAGCGTCCGAAGGGCCCCTTCTTCATGTCCTTGGGTAGCTCGGAGGGCTGGGGCAGGTCGCGGATGTGACCGATCGAGGCGGTCACATGGTAGTCGGGGCCCAGGTATCCCTCGATGGTGGCAGCCTTCGCAGGAGACTCCACGATCACGAGCTTCGTCGCTGACATTGCCGTCCCTTCCCGTTCTTCCCCAGCATTTGTAGCATCCCCGCGGCTCTCTTACCCGGAGACGCACCTGGGAAGGACCTTACCGTGTCCGGCGCTCATCTGGGTACCGCAGGTGATATCCGCGCGTCTCACGCGGCGCGGGGTTGACAGCGCCGAGGCGATGTCCGATTCTCACGCGTGCGAGGACGCGGCTGGCCCGGGCTCCCCGTGGCGTCGGGCGTCCGCTGGCTTGTGTAAGTCACCGCCGATCGTGCACAATCGTCATCGTGATTGAGAACATCCTCTCCCAGGTTCCCTTCCCCGTGTGGCTCGCGATCTTCTTCGTGGCGCTCGCGCTGGTGTCGAACAGGATCAAGACGGCGATCAATCGTTCGAAGGGAGCCGCGCCCGCGCCTCAAGACGTGCGCAAGGCGGGGCAGGAAAGCGAGTGGAATGACCTCAACGAGCATCACACGCCGCACCTGCGCGGGACTCGCTCCTCGATGACGACGGACCCGACGGCGCGCCTGCTCGCCCCGTCCTTCCCCTACGCGCTGTGCAACGGAGACACGCTCAACGTGTTGAGCGTGTCCGACCCCGCGGCCACGAAGGAGATGCTCAAGCGAGACTGGGACATCACGGATAGGAAGCAGCTGCTGCGCCAGCTCTACTCGCTCCTGCGCGACGGTCATCGCGAGGACTTCGCGTTTTTGCGCAAGCGCTGCGCCAATCAGTCGTGGGCCGAGGCCGAGATCTCCCGCCTGCGCAAGACCGCGGACGTGTCGACGCAGGACTGGGAGAGGCTCTGGCAGATCCACCGATTCCAGGCCAACGACCGCGGCCTGCAATCCCTGGAGTTCGCCGCGTGGGATTTCATCCGCGCCGCCAACCTGACCCGCGCGGGCGCGTCCGCCGGGTGGCTCAGCGAGGACGAGGCCTTCGACACCCTCGCGGCTATCAACCGCGCCCTCCAGTCCTACTATTCGTCGTGGGACGAGACCTGGGAGGCATTCCGCACCACCCGTTGGCTGTGGGCCGCCGAAGGGCAGGCGCGGGAGGCCGCCAACGACCTGCACGATCGCAACCGCGGCGAGTTCCTGCTGGGCAAGAATGGCGTGTGGACAGCCATCCCGTGGGACGCCCCCTACCCCGCTCCCCGCTTCCTCCTGCTGGACGCCCTCGGAGAGATCGGCGCCCTGCGCCTCCTCTCCTCAGCCAACTGGGAGGATGCCTCGGCCTGGGAGAGGGATCTCGACACGCAGGCACGCACCCGTGCCCCCATGTCCATCGGCGGCAAGCCGATCGTCAACTAACGCACGCTCACCCCTCGTCCGTATTCTCCTGCGGCCACGAAGTGACGGATCTGGGGAAACCGGACGTACAATGAAGCGTCAGTCCTGGTACGCGAATCGCACGGTCCAGTAGGAAGTCTGGACGATGCCCCGCATCCGTCGCTGCCCAGCGCAGAATCCGGCGTCATCAGGTCCACTTTGGTGTACCTGGAGACACATGATGAAGACGGAGTCCACACTGTATTTCGACGGCCGCTTTTGGGTGGTCGTCATTGAGCGCCACGAGGCGGGCCGCGTCCAGGCGGTTCGGATCGTGTTTGGCACGCAGCCCTCGGATGCGGAACTGTATGAGTTTTTCCTCGCCCACGCCAGCGCGCTCACACGCCGGCTCGATGAGGCGGCCGTTGTTTCTGCCGACCTCGAGCGCCGCACCAAGCGCCCCAATCCCAAGCGCGCGCAGCGCCAAGCGTCCCGCCTCGCCCACCGGGGGCGCCCATCGACCGCTTCGCAAGCGGCAATCCACGCAGACCGCGAGCGCTCGGCGCAGCGCCGAGCCGCGGACGCCAAGCAGAAGAAACGGGAGGCGGCAGATGCCAAGTACCGACTCGAACGTGAGAAGGCAAAAGCACGACACCGGGGTCACTAGCGGCCGTCCCATCCCCGCGCGGTAGCCTTCCCCCGTACCCCGACGGGGACTCCACTGACGCCACGTCATTTCCACGGAAGAGAGCACTATGAGCTACGACTACGTTCTTCACGTGTCAGATGTCGCCCGCTGGCCCGCGGCGCTGTCGAACCTCGGCAACCTCGCGCAGCTCGGCCTGGCTCACGGGATTGCCGTCATCGTGAACGGCACTGGAGTCTACGCGCTCCAGGGCGCGAACGACTGGACTGCGCAGATGGAGGCGGCGGCCCACGCTGGCGTGGACTTCTTCGCCTGCGCCAGGTCGCTGGCCAACCACGAGTTCGTCGAAGGCACGCTGCCCGAGTGGCTGGGGCAAGTGCCCGCCGCCATCCCCGCGATCCGCGAGTGGACGAAGGACGGGGCCACGTACATCAAGCCGTGAAGGCTCGAAATCCCAGGATTCTCCAGGCTTCCTTCGCCCATTCCCCAAGGTTGGCATCCTACAGTAACTGTTGTCAGACAAAAGGGAGGCGGGAATCCCGCACAGACCACCGAAGGAGCCAGGTAACGCCACCAACAGCGCGGTGATAACGCAGGAGCACTCGCCCAACCAGACGAAGGAGTCATGTGGAAGTAGTTCACTGATGTTCACGGGGCGGGGAGGAGGCTTGAGCCTCCTCCCCGCCCTTCCCAGTGCAAACGCCCATGACGACTCCCCGGGAGGCGGCGGCTTCGCGGCCTCCCGACGGACTCCGCCCCACGAATGAGCCGTTCCCGGTACAATGGGCCCATGGACTCCTGACACGACGCCCCGACCTCGTCCCTCCTTCCCCAGGTGCGCCATGTCCACGATTGTCTTTTCCCACGTCTCTTTTTCCTACGGCGCTACGCCCGTTCTCGACAACGTCTCCTTCACGTGTGGGCCCGCCGACCGGCTCGTCGTCGTCGGCCCGAACGGGATCGGCAAGTCAACGCTGCTGGTCCTCGCGGCGGGCCGACTCCAGCCGGACTCCGGAACGATCGCCAGCCCGACGCTCCCCGCGACCCAGCTAGCCCTCCCAATTCATCGTTCCGCAACCACGCGGCCAGCACCGGGAACCCCTCTGACGTCTCGCTCTCCTCTCGCGGGCGACGGGGAGGCCCGCACCGTCGCACACCTCATCGATGCCGCCACGTCGGGCACCCGTGGGCTGGCGGCGCGCTTCGACTTCCTCACCGAGCGCCTCGCCCAGGGCCCCTCTCCGCGCGACGAAGCGGAGTACGACCGCGTCCTAGCGGCGATGATCGCGCGGGACGCGTGGACCATCGACACGCGCCTCGAACAGACCCTGGAGGCCCTCGCCCTGGGAGGCCTCGACCGCTCCCGACCCCTCGCATCCCTCTCCCCGGGGCAGCGCGCCCGCCTGCGCCTGGCCCTCATCCTCGTCGATCGACCGGAGGCGCTCGTCCTGGACGAACCGACGAACCACCTGGACGCTGACGGGCGCGAGCACCTGGCGCGCACGATCGATGACTGGCAGGGGCCGGTGCTCATGACCAGCCACGACCGGGCCTTCATTGAGCGCACGGCGACGGCGCTGCTCGACCTGGATCCGACGCCGTGGCGGGCGCTGGCGATCTCCGAGGGAGAGCCCGCGGGCTTCGGGGCGTACAGGGTGGGCGGATCCTACTCGGACTACCTGCGCGACAAGGCCGCCGCACGCTCGCGGCACGTCGCCATCTACGCGGAGCAGCAGGCAATGAAACGTCGACTCGCTGCCCACCAGCGGGATTCGGCGGTGGTGGGGCATGCGCGCTTCAAGCCCCGCACGGAGACGAGGATGGCGCAAAAGTACTACGCCGACCGCGCCCAGGCCACCTCGACGCGGCGCATCAACGACGACTCCCGGAGGCTGACGGTCCTCGCGGCCCGCGAAGTCCCCAAGCCCCGCTACGACGAGTTGGCGTTCTCCTTCCCCCACGCCAGCTGGACCACCACGGGTGGGACACCTTCACACCCAGGCGCAACGGGCATCGCGTTGTCCGTCCGCGGCGCGTCGGTGGAGGGACGTCTCGCGCCGACCTCCTTCGAGGCGCGCTACGGCGAGCATCTCCTCGTCGCGGGTCCCAACGGGTCGGGCAAGACCACCCTGCTGGAGTGGATCGCACGCGGGGCCCCCGGCGGGGCGCACGGAAGCATCGACGCCGCCCCCGGGGTCGTTTTCGTGCCCCAGGTGCTCCCCCGGCCCGGCGACCCCCTGATCCCCGAGGACGCGTGGCACCTGGGCATCGGGGAGGCAGGAAGGGGATTCGTCCCCCCGGCGGCGTGGAGGAGGCCGCTCGGCGAGCTCTCCGCGGGAAACCAGCGCAGGGCGCAGCTGGCGTGGGCGGCGCGCGCCAACCCCCATGTCCTCGTGATCGACGAGCCCACCAACTACCTGGACCTGGACGCCCTGGAGTCCCTCGAAGAGTCAATGCGCGAGTGGGAGGGAACCCTGGTTATCTCCACTCACGACGAGTGGCTGATCACCCGATGGTGGGGCCGCATCCACCAGTTGGAGGGGACGCGAGGGCAGTGAGGGCGTCCGCCGCCTCGCGGGCAAGCCGACGGGGTAGCACGGGTGCGGCTGCTCAGAACGTCAGGAATCCCCAGCGGATCAGGTCGCGCAGGGGCGCCTCAACCTCCTCGCGCACCTGCTGCTCCTGAGCGCCGGTCAGCGTCGCGACGGCCGCCACGATCTGGCCGACCGTGAGTTCCCCGTCGGAGGCTCCAACGACGGCGGACACGGCCGAGGAGACGGGCACGGAACGGCCCAGTCCCGCGCCCTGGTGGAGGATCAGCAGCTCCGGATCGGGGCTTCCCGGCACGTAGTGGCGCTCCTCGCGCACGTCGGACGCGCGCGTGAGCGCGCTGTCCCACAGCTGCGGGGCGCGCAGGGAGGCCAGCGCCCAGCTCACGTCGGCCCCGCGGGGCACGCGCCCGTCAAGCGACAGGTCGTAGGCTCGCCTGCCCCCCGAGGCGGCCTCGGCCTCGTCGAGCCGACGAAGCGCGACGAACCCCATGCCGATCGCTCCCGTGCCCGCGCGACGGAAATCGGCCAGCCACGAGGTGAAGGCCCGCTCGTAGTCGGCGCGATCCATGAGTTGACCGCCCGAGTCGCGGATCCACATGTCGACGTATCTGGCCGGGTCCAGCACGTCGCGCTGGACGATCCAGGCGTCGACCGGTAGCCCCTCGAGCCACTCGTCGACGCGACCGGACCACTGCGTGTCCGGGTCACGATCGCCCGGAATCTCCCAATTGGCGAGCATCTGCAGGGTGCCGCCCCGCGCCATGCAGGCCGGCGCCTCGCGCAGGACCGCGCGCACGAGGTTGTCGCGGTCCATGCCCCCGTCGCGGTATTCGAACAGCCCCGCGGCGCCGCGCACCGAGTCCGGCGTGATCACGAACGGCGGGTTCGTGACGATCAGGTCGAAGGTTTCGCCCTCGACGGGTTCGAAGAGGGAGCCCTCGCGCACGTCGATGGTGGCCTCGTTGAGGGCCGCGTTGAACTGGGTGAGCGCGCACGCCCGCGCCGACAGGTCGGTCGCGACGACGCGGTTCGCGTGAGTCGCGAGGTACAGGGCCTGGATGCCGCAGCCGCAGCCAACGTCCAGCGCCGATTCGACGCTCTCGCGCACCGTCATCTCCAGCAGCGTCAGCGTCGCCCCGCCGATTCCGAGCACGTGGTCGTCGCACAGCGGCTTGCCGGTCTGCACCTCCGACAGGTCCGAGGCCACCCACCACTCGTGGTCCCCATCCGGCGTCGTGGCGGCGTGCGGGCGCAGGTCGAAGAGGGCGCGCATCCACGGGTCGGACGCCTCGACGCTGCCGGGGGCCTCGCCGCTGGGGTCGGTCATGGCCGGAACGGTGGTGGCGGGCCTGGCCGTGGCCTCCTGCGCTCCCACGCGCTTGGCGCACAACCGGGGAAGAGCCAGGATGGCGTCGGCCTCGTCAATGGCGGCGGCCAGGCCGAGGGCCTCCAGGCCCAGGGCGCCGAGGGAGGGCAGGGCCTGGTCGAGGGCGGAGGCGCGCGCGGGCACACCGAGGATGAAGAAGCGCGTGAGGGTCGCCGCGGGGTCTTCCTGCTCGGCGAGTTCGACGAGGGCGGGCAGGCGGGAGTCGCGCATGAGCGCGTCCAGCGCCGCCGCACTGAGCACGGTCTGCAGGTGCTCAACGCTCCAGCGGGAGGCGATCGCGTCGGCGCGAAGCTTGCCGATCAGGTCGCGGTCGAGGGCGGGGACGGGTACGGAGGTCGTCATGACTCAAGCGTATCCCCGCGCGTACAATGCGCGGGTACCCAACGAGGCGCCCCACGCGAGGCCCATAGGAGGAAAGCTCATGTCCGGAGGACTTGTCGCCCTGCTCGACGATATCGCAACCCTCGCGAAGGCCACGGCCTCATCCATCGACGATGTCGCCTCGAGCGCGGTGAAGGCTTCCTCGAAGGCAGTCGGCGTCGTCATTGACGACACGGCCGTCACCCCGCAGTACGTGTCGGGGCTCAGTCCGGCTCGCGAGCTGCCGATCATCGCGAAGATCGCGCGCGGTTCCCTCATCAACAAGCTCGTCATCATTCTGCCCGTCGCGCTGGCCCTGACCTGGCTCGCTCCCCAGGTCCTGCCCGTCCTCCTGGTCGCGGGCGGCGCGTACCTGTGCTTCGAGGGCGGGGAGAAGGTCCTGGAGAAGCTCGGGTGGCTGCCTTCCCATCACGGGGACCACGACGATGAGGAGACCGCGAGAGCGGAGGATGCGGAAAAGCAGATCGTGGCCTCGGCGACGCGCACGGACCTGATCCTCAGCGCGGAGATCATGCTGGTGTCGATGGCGAGGCTGGCGGGAGAGTCGGGCGTGCGGCGCGTCGCGGTGCTGATCGGGGTAGCCTTCTTCATGACGTTCTTCGTCTACGGCCTGGTTGCTCTGCTGGTGAAGGCCGATGATTTCGGTGTCAAGCTGGCGCGCGGGGCCCTGGAACCGGCGGATAATCGTCCCGGCCCGGTGGACAACGTCGGGCGTTCGATCGTGCGCGTCATGCCGCATGTTTTCAACGTCATCGGGATCGTCGGCACGGTCGCCATGCTGTGGGTCGGCGGTCACCTGGTCATCGAGAACCTCTCCCAGGTCGGGCTTTCCGTGTTCCACCACCTGTTGGAGGGTGCGGTCCACGCGGTTTCGCCTCTGGGCGCGGCGACGTCGTGGGTGGTGGAAACCGCGTTGTCCGGCGTGTTCGGCCTCGCCCTGGGCGCCGTTCTCGCGTGGCTCGTCGTTGGCGTGGCCGCGGCCGTGAGCGCCATGCGAGGTCGGCACGCACAGGGGTGATTCCGGAGGCGCGGGTGGTCCTCGGCGTGGCCATGCGCGGGGTTGCCGGCGCGGGTGATTCCGACGGTGCGGGTGCCCCTCGGCCTCGTCCATGCGCGGGGTTGCCGACCTCGTCCATGAGTACTCTCACGCGGGAGGTTGTCGCCAACCTCTTCGCAACACGGGACCTAAGTACTACCCTAGGGAGTAGCAGACATTCGCTGACGACCCACTGAAGGAGCATCATGACCGCCTACACCCTGCCGGATCTGCCCTACGACTACTCCGCTCTTGAGCCCCACATTTCCGGGCGCATCATGGAGCTGCACCACGACAAGCACCACGCCGCCTACGTGGCCGGCGCGAACGCGGCGCTGGACAAGCTGGCCGCGGCGCGCGAGGCTGGCGATTTTGCCGCCATCAACCTGTGGGAGAAGAACCTGTCCTTCAACCTGGGTGGCCACACGAACCACTCGATCTTTTGGACGAACATGACCGGCGACGGCGCGTCCCGTCCCGAGGGTGAGCTCGCCGCCGCTATCAGCGAGTTCTTCGGTTCCTTCGAGTCCTTCCAGGCACAGTTCGCAGCCGCCGCCCTGGGGTTGCAGGGTTCCGGCTGGGCAGTGCTCGCATGGGACACGATTTCCAAGCGCCTGGTGACCTTCCAGCTGACCGACCAGCAGGGCAACATCCCAGTGGCGACCGTCCCGCTGCTCATGATTGACATGTGGGAGCACGCGTTCTACCTGGACTACCTCAACGTCAAGGCCGACTACGTCAAGGCCTGGTGGAACCTGGTCAACTGGGAGAACGTTGCATCTCGCTTCCACGGCGCTCGCCTGTCTTCCGGCCTGGTGAACGCTTACGCGGGCCTGACGGACCTGGGTTCGCAGGCTCTCGAGACCGTCAAGGGTTGGTGGAAGAACTGATCGCTTGATCGAAGGGGCGGGACCGTCGAGGTCCCGCCCCTTTTGCGTGCGCGCGGCATGGCGGGTCAGCCCGATGTCACGGGCGGCGGGGCGCGAGGGGCTTGCCCCGGGGTGCGGGGGGCTTGCCCCGGGGTGCGGGGGCGGGCGGGCAAGTGCCGGGACGGGGGCGG
Organism: Schaalia odontolytica; assembly: GCF_024584435.1. Classification (GTDB taxonomy): domain Bacteria; phylum Actinomycetota; class Actinomycetes; order Actinomycetales; family Actinomycetaceae; genus Pauljensenia. The sequence continues at coordinate 2,136,580 of NZ_CP102197.1, read as the reverse complement.
GGGACCCCCGCTGAAACCCAGACCACCCCCGCTTCGCCAAAACTCCCCATCTCAGGCCCCATGGAACAGGCACGGGAGGCCCAGGTTTCACACACGCACCCCACTGAAACCCAGACCACCCCCGCTGCAGGGCACGCGCCGCCTGAAGGGCAACTTCGGAAGGCACGGGCGCCTCCGGTTTCACACCCACGCCCCCGCTGAAACCCAGACCACCCCCGCTTCGCCAAAACTCCCCATCTCAGGCGCCATGAAACAGGCACGGGAGGCCCAGGTTTCACACACGCCCACAACAACCCACACAGGGGCGGCCCAGGTTTCACACACTCGCCCCCACTGAAACCCAAACCACCCCTGCTTCACACCCCGCACGCCCCCGCTGAAACCCAGGCCACCCCTGCTTCGCCAAAACTCCCCATATCAGGCGCCATGGAACAGGCACGGGAGGCCCGGGTTTCACGCACGCCCACAACAACCCACACAGGGGCGGCCCAGGTTTCACACACGCGCCCCTGGTTCTCTTCTACTCACGCGAAGCCCCGGGCATCCGCGGGCAACACAACAAGACCGCCCGACCCCATCGGGGTCGGGCGGTCAGTGGCGGTAGCGCTGGGATTTGAACCCAGGGTGGCTGTGACACCACACAGCATTTCGAGTGCTGCACCTTCGGCCGCTCGGACACGCTACCTTACCCGTCTACTCTACTACAGCCACCCCCTGGGAACGCAAATCGGCCACGCACGCTGGGAGCAGAGCCACATTCGAGCGCCCCCTCCAGCCACGGTCAAACACCCACGCTTCCCGCTCACCAGCGACGGTCGGGATACCCCATGTCCGCCGCCCCCGAGCACCCCCGCTCCCCCATCCGGACTCCCGCTCGACGCAGGTGGACGTGGCGCGCCGCAGGACGGCGGACCGGGCCAGCTCGCGGGGCCACTCACCACGAAAACTCCGCGCGCAGGGGCAAGGTACAGGCGCATCGAGGATGACACCGGTCAGGCCCACGTGGCCTCCGCGCAGGAGCACAGCCTGACAGGCGTCACGGGGCCTGCCGGTGATTGAACGTCGCCCCCGCGCGCAGGAGCACGGCCGCGGAGCTTGCGCCCCGCACCCCGGATCACGGCACGTCGCCCCCGCGCACAGGGGCACGGCAAACTCGGCCAGCTCGCGGGGTCGCCTCGGCCAGCTCGCGGGGCCACTCACGACGTGACCCCCGCACACCGGGGCGACGGCGAGGCAAGGTTTCTCCCTTGAACCCTCGCGTCACGCAGGTGATGGACTACCCTGTCAGGGAACGTACTCAATGCAGTGAAAGGACATGTCGTGTCTGCGCCTCACGCGGCCAAGCAAACGTCACTCAAAGAACTCACCCTGCGCGGCATCATCATTGGTGGCGTTATCACGCTGGTCTTCACGGCGGCGAACGTGTACTTGGGCCTGAAGGTCGGCCTGACGTTCGCGACCTCCATTCCGGCCGCCGTTATCTCGATGGCGATTCTGCGTTTCTGGAGTGATCACACCGTTCAGGAGAACAACATCGTCCAGACGATCGCGTCTGCGGCGGGAACCCTCTCCGCGGTCATCTTCGTTCTGCCGGGCCTGGTGATTGTGGGCTGGTGGAATGGCTTCCCCTACTGGGAGACGATGTTCGTGTGTGCGGTCGGTGGCGCGCTGGGCGTCATGTATTCGATTCCGCTGCGTCGCGCCCTCGTGACCGGCTCTGATCTGCCCTATCCCGAGGGTGTGGCCGGCGCTGAGATCCTCAAGGTCGGGGATGCGAAGGATTCGGGCGAGGACAACAAGCGCGGTCTGATGGCGATCACGTGGGGCGCGATCGCGTCGGCGGCGATGACGTTGCTCGGTTACCTCAAGGTCACCGCCTCCGAGGTGGGCGCGGCATTCAGGATCGGTTCGACGGGGACGATGATTTCGACGTCGCTGTCGCTGGCCCTGATCGGCGTGGGGCACCTGGTTGGCATGACGGTTGGCGTCGCGATGCTCATCGGCATGCTCGTGTCCTACGGTGTCCTGCTTCCTCTCTACGCTAATGGCGCTCTTGACGGGGCCGAGGATCTCACCGACGCACTGTCCGCCGTCTTCAAGAGCGATGTTCGCTTCATCGGCGCGGGCGTCATGGCGATCGCGGCCGTGTGGACGCTCGTGAAGATCATGGGGCCGATCGCTCGCGGGATTTCCGAGTCGCTGCGGGCCTCGCGCAGGGCGAAGACCAGCGGGCAGGGGCTTGAGCGCACGGAGCAGGACATTCCCGGCACGTGGGTGATCGTCTCGATCGTGGCCGCGATGATCCCGATTGCTGGCCTGCTGTGGTGGTTCATGCGCGGCACGCAGATTGAACACAACACCGCGCTCCTGATCGCCGTGTCCGTCCTCTTCATTCTCCTTGCTGGCCTTCTGGTCGCGGCCGTGTGCGGGTACATGGCGGGTCTGATCGGTTCGTCGAACTCGCCGGTGTCGGGCGTGGGGCTCCTCGTTGTCGTCGTGACGGCGGTCGTCGTTCTCGCGGTTCATGGGCGCGGGGCGAGCCTGGAGGAGAACACGGCGCTGATCGCGTACACGCTGTTCACGTCGGCCATCGTGTTTTGTATCGCCACGATCGCCAACGATAACCTGCAGGACCTGAAGACGGGTCAGCTGGTGGGCGCTACGCCGTGGAAGCAGCAGGTCGCGCTGGTCATCGGCGTGGTTTTCGGCGCGCTGATCATTCCGCCGGTGCTGCAGCTGATGCAGAACTCCTTCGGATTCCAGGGTGCGCCGGGCGCGGGTCCGGATGCTCTGGCGGCCCCGCAGGCTTCGCTGATTTCGTCGCTGGCGAAGGGGGTCCTGGGTGGGGGCATCGACTGGAAGCTCCTCGGGATCGGCGCGGTGATCGGCGTTGTCGTCATCGTCATCGACGAGGCCTTGCGTCCCGCGTCGAAGGGCAAGTTGGCCCTGCCTCCCCTGGCGGTCGGCATGGGCATCTACCTTCCGGCGTCGCTCACGATCCTGATTCCGATCGGCGGCCTGGCGGGCTTCCTGTACAACAGGTGGGCGTCCAAGCAGGCGGACCCGGAGCGCGCGAAGCGGTTCGGGACTCTGGCGGCGACGGGCCTGATCGTGGGCGAGTCCCTGTTCGGAGTCGTCTACGCGGGCATCGCGGGGGCGACGGGTTCGGATTCGCCGCTGGCGTTGCCTTTCATCGGCGAGGGTTTCTCCCCGATCGCAAACGTGGCGGGCATCGTGTTTTTCGCGGGTTCGGCGTGGCTGCTGTACGGTTTCACCCGCAAGATCACGCGCGAGGCGGATCGCGAGTCCGCCTCGAAGTGACCCGCTGAGCGCCTCGCTCGTTTCGCTGAGGACCCCGGCTTCGTCGACAGGGACGAGGCCGGGGTTCCTTCCGATTCGAGGCCGGGGATGCGTCGTGTCGCGAGAGCGAGGTCGGCGCCGGGCACACGCGTTAGGGTGCGCGAGGCCCCGGGCAGCGCGAAGCCTGGAGGACGCGAAGCCTGGAGGACGCGAGGCCCGGGTCGAGGACCGTTTTATGCCCACAAGCGTGGACATAAGTCCCACAATGTGATCATCCTCCCTTTGGATATCCGGCCTATTGCGCACGTCAACACACATTTGCATCATCTTTAGCCACATTTACTCTTTCGTGACCAACAAATAAATGCTACTTTTATCGCATGAACCACATCCTGGAACCGGACGTCGCGTGGCTGCGGGACCCAGGAGCGTCGGTGAACCACCTCCGGGTTCACTCGACGTGGAGGTCACGTCGGCCGATCCAGATGCTCTCCAGCACCTGGCAGGTCAGTAGCGCGATCGGCACTGCCGCCGAGCTCATTGAGCGCGCCCCCACCCAGCGAAACTTCGGGGCCACCTCCGTGCCCGGCATCCTGGAGTTGGACGGCTCCTGGCCCTCTCAGAACGAGCGTTCACCCGATGCCGCAGCCCGGGATGAGCACGCCGAGAGCCGGGTCCGCGCCTCGATCCTGCGCCGCGAGTTCTCCCTCGACGCCCCGCTCAAGGAAGCAAGCGAGCGCGGATGGATGATGACCCTGACCTTCGGCGGTTTCTCGGGGCCGCTGTACGCGTGGGTCGATGGCTCCTTCGTCGGCTTCTGTCCGGATGGTTTCATTCCTGCGGCCTTCGACGTGACCGACGCCCTGGAGCCGACGCACACGCACGCGATTAGCGTGCTCCTGCTGGAATCTCCCGCGTGCTGCCACGGCCTGTTCCGGGAAGTGTCGCTGGAGGCACGGCCCCCCTCCCACCTCGTGGATGTCTTTCCGATGGCCTCCCACGACGGGGCATCGGGAAGCCTGCGGCTGGAGATCGAGGCGACGGGGGGTGGGCGTCTGCGCGCCGCCCTGCTCGGCGAGGCTCACCAGGAGGAGATGTGGTCCGCTCGCGGCGTTCCCGACGCGCCCATCGTGGCTCAGGGACTCGACGTGATCCCGTGGAGCGCGGAAGAGCCCGCCCTGTACACGCTGGTGGTGACGCTGAGCGCCGAGGACGGCACCGAGGACACCATCGCCCTGCAGGTGGGCTTCCGGGGTCTTGAGACCTCGCCACAGAACGTTCGCCTGGGTGGACGCCCCCTGGTGCTGCGGGGGGTGCGCCGCAACGAGTGCCACCCCCGCACGGGTTTGGCGGTCGGGCTGCCCGAGATGCTGGAGGACATCGTGTGGTGCAAGCGCCACGGGGTCAACGCCATCGAGATCTCGGACGCGCCCGTGCACGCCCGTTTCTACGAGCTCGCGGACGAGTACGGCCTCTACATCATCGACCGTCCCTCCGCGCTGCACCGGTCGGGCGAGGCCTGCGCCGAGGCGGTCGAAGCCGCGATTCGTCGGGATCGCGCCCACCCGAGCGTGATCGCCTGGTCGCTTGGCGACAGCGGGCAGGAGGAGCTCGCGCGTTCCTTGGATCCGACGAGGCCGCTGATGAGCGCAAGCGGCTTCCCGGAGCTGGAGAAGATCCGCGGCGAGGAGCTGCACTACGCTCCCGTGTCGGTGGCCCCCTCCTACTCGGGGGTGACCGTGCGCAATCACATGACCTTCACCTCGACGGGTGACCTAGAGTTCCTGTGCCGCACCGTCGAGGACGGGCACGCGACGTGGGAGTACCCGGCGTTCCTGGATGTCGCGCCCGGCGAGACGGCTTTCCTCCCCGTGGAGTGGCCGGCCTCGGGCGTGCGCGAGGTGTCGGTGCGACTGTCCTACGGCACGGGGTGGGCTCCGGCGGGCTTCGAGATCGGGCGAGGCTTCATGCCTGCCCCGCCTCAGGGGCTTCGCTAGGCCAGCGCAGAGCGCGGTGCGCCGACGCGGGGGCGGTTCGCCTTGGCGAGTTCGTCGGCGTCTCCGGCGGCCACTGCGCCGACGCGGGCGGCCACTGCGAACTGTCCCCCGCGCCACCGCCTCGACGGGTCTTAGCGGAACGCGCTTGAGGAAACTTAGCGGAACGCGGCCCTCCTGCGGGGGACGGTGGGCATTCCGAGCATGACCGCTCCCGAGCCGCCGGGCGGCTCCTCCGCGTCCACGAGGTGCAGGACCTCGCCGTCGCGCGCGTCGGGGGATTGCAGGGCGGTGGCCAGCATCAGCTTGATGCGGTTGAGCTGGTTGACTTCCGAGGCTCCCGGGTCGTAGTCGACGGCCACGATGTTGGCCTCGGGGTACCGGGTGCGCAGCGCGCGGAACATGCCCTTGCCGACGACGTGGTTGGGCAGGCACGCGAAGGGCTGGGCGCAGATGATGTTGGGACACCCGTGTTCGATCATGTCCACCATCTCGGCGGTCAGGTACCAGCCCTCGCCGGCCTGGTTGCCGAGCCGAGCGATGTCCTGGGATCGGGAGATCATCTCCTCGATGGGCCGGTGCGGCTCGAACTTGCCGTTCGTGGCGGCGAAGGCGCGGTGCACGGGTTTCTCGTACTTCTTGAGCGCCCACAGGACGATCGGCATGATGTAGCGCTGCTTGCCGTCGATGCCGAGGTTTTCCTTGTCCCACGCGGCGGTCGCGACGGAGTTGTGGAAGAACTGCATGAGGCCGGGCAACTCCGCCTCGCAGCCCTCGGCCTCGATGACGTCGACGGCGTGGTTGTTGGCGTCGGGGTGGAACTTCACCAGGATCTCGCCGACGAGGCCGACGCGCGGCTTGCGGGGGATGTCGCGCAGGGGCAGGGCGTCGAAGGCGCGCACGCACTCGCGGATGATCTTTGAGTAAGAGGTGCGCCCTCCCAGGGCGGCAACCCGCCCGGTGGTGATCCACTCCTGGACGTAGCCGTCCCACGTGCGGTACAGCTCCATCGCGGCCCCGGGGCGCTCCTCGTAGGGGCGCACGCGCAGGAGCATCGACTGGATGGCGTCCCCAATGACGAAGGCCTGGATGGCCTTGTGGATCTGGGCGGCACCCAGGCGGAAGCCCGGGTTGTCTTCGATTCCCTGCACCGACAGCGCGATGACGGGCACCTGCGGGTACCCGGCGTCGCGCAGCCCCTTGCGCAGGAGTGCCGCGTAGTTGGTGGCGCGGCACATGCCGCCCGTCTGGGTGATCCCGACAGCGGTGCGGTCGGGGTCGGCGCGCCCCGAGATGAACTCTTCGAGGAGCTGACCGATGACGACGATCGCGGGGTAGCACGAGTCGTTGTTGACGTACTTGAGGCCCACCTCCATGGAGGCGCGCGTCGTGTGTTCCAGGACCCGCACTTTCAGGCCCGCGCTCGCGAAGAGGGGGGTGAGGAAGCGGAAGTGGATCGGCGACATCTGGGGGGCGAGGATCTCGTACCCGGCCTCGCGCATCTCCTCGGTGAAGACGGCGCGCGGATGGATGTGGCGGGCCTCCTCTTCGCGGGCGGCGTCCCCCGAGGGGTCGCGCAGGGCGGCGGTGTCGACGGCGCCGGAGACGAGGCCGACCGACGAGGCGGGGGCCAGTTCCTCTCCTCGCGTTCCCGTTGCCGCCTCCTCGTCGGAGTCGGCGGTGAGCGAGGCGCGCTCGGTGATGGCAGCGTCGAGGGAGCGCAGGCGAATCTTGGCGGCGCCCAGGTTGGAGACCTCGTCGATCTTGAGGACGGTGTGCACGTCACCGCGCCCTTCGAGGATCTCCTGGACCTGGTCGGCGGTGATGGCGTCAACGCCGCAGCCGAAGGAGTTGAGCTGGACCATCGCGAGGTCGGGTTCATCGCCGACGCGGGCGGCGGCCTCGTAGAGGCGCGAGTGGTAGGACCACTGGTCGACGACACGCAGGGGGCGTTCGAGGCGGGCGTCGATGATGCTGTCTTCGGTGAGGACGGCCATTCCGAGGCCGACGATGACCTCGGGGATCCCGTGGTTGATCTCGGGATCCAGGTGGTAGGGGCGCCCCGCCAGCACGATTCCACGCACACCGTTTTCGCGCATCCACTCGATGGTTTCGACGCCCTTGGCCCGGATTTCGGCCTTGACGGCGGCGTCTTCCTCCCACGCCTTGTCGAGGGCGGCCTTCATTTCGTCGACGGGGATGTCGTAGCCGTATTCCTTGAAGGTCTTGGACAGGTGGGCGGGAAGGTAGTCGCGGTTGCCGAAGTTGATGAAGGGGCTGATGAAGCGCACGCCCGGTTCGGCGAGCCGCTCCATGTTGTTGCGGATGACCTCGGGGTAGGTGGCGACGATGGGGCAGTTGAAGGAGTTGTCGGACTCGGTGAGCTTTTGTTCGAAGTCGACGCACGGGTAGAAGATCGTGGTGATGCCCTTGTCGAGCAGGGATTCGATGTGCCCGTGGACGAGCTTGGCGGGGTAGCACACGTTCTCCGAGGGGATGGACTCCATGCCGGTCTCGAAGAGGTCGTGGTTGGAGCGCCCGGAGATCATGACGCGGAAGCCCAGGGCGGTGAGCATCGTGAACCAGAACGGGTAGTTTTCGTACATGCCGAGCACGCGCGGCACGCCGATGTCGCCCCGGAAAGCTTTCTTTTCGGTGAGCCGCCGATACCCGAAGATCCGCTTGTACTTCCAGTCGTAGAGGTTGGGCAGGTCGGACTTCTTGGGCACGCGCTCCAGGGAGGCGCCGCGCTCGCAGCGGTTGCCCGAGACGTGGCGCTCGCCGTTGGAGAACGTCGAGATCGTCATCTGGCAGTGGTTCTGGCACAGGCGGCACGTCTTGCGGGTGGTCTCCACGCTGAAGTCCTCGAGGGCCTCGACGGTGGCCAGGGACGAGGTCCCCTCCCCGGTGTCGTGCATGCGCGCGGTGAGGGCCGCGCCGTAGGCTCCCATGAGTCCGGCGATGTCGGGGCGCACCACTTCTCGCCCGGTGAGGAGCTCGAAGGCGCGCAGGACGGAGTCGTTGAGGAAGGTGCCGCCCTGGACGACGACCTTCTCCCCCAGGTCGGAGGGGTCCTTGAGTTTGATGACCTTGTAGAGGGCGTTGCGCACGACGGAGTAGGACAGGCCTGCGCTGATGTCGCGCACGTCCGCCCCTTCCTTCTGCGCCTGCTTGACGGAGGAGTTCATGAAGACCGTGCACCGGGTGCCCAAGTCGACGGGCGAGGCGGATTCCATGGCCATGCGGGCGAAGGAACGCACGTCGGTGCCCATCGTCTGCGCGAAGGTCTGCAGGAAGGATCCGCAGCCCGACGAGCAGGCTTCGTTGACGGAGATGGAGTCCACGGCGTGGTCGCGGATGCGCAGGTACTTCATGTCCTGGCCTCCGATGTCGATGACGGAGGTGACGCCGGGGCAGATGAACTCGGCGGCCCGGTAGTGGGCCATCGTCTCGATCTCGCCCTCGTCCAGGGTGAGGGCGGACTTCACCAGGCCCTCGCCGTATCCCGTGGAGCAGGAGCGCCCGATCTCGCAGCCCTGCGGCAGCGCGCCGCGCACCGCGCGCACGATGTCGACGGCGGCGGCGACGGGGTCGCCCTCGTTGGAGGCGTAGTGGGTGAAGACGATACGGTCGCACGAGTCAATGACGACGGCCTTGATCGTGGTCGAGCCCGCGTCGATGCCGAGCCAGCAGCGCCCCTGGGCCTCGTCGAGGCTGGCCTTGGGGATGACGTCGAGGCTGTGGCGGGCCATGAACTCGTCGCGGTCTTCGGGGGAGGCAAAGAGCGGGTCCATGCGCGGGGATTCGACCTGGACGGGGGCGGCGGCGAGGCGCTTCATGAGCGCCGAGAGCCGCTCTCCGCCCGCGTCGATGGGGGTGGCGCCGGCCTCCTCGGCCTGGCGTTGCCTCTTGGCAGCCTCCTTGTCGGCCAGCAGGGCGGCACCGATCGCGACGTAAAGCTGGGCGTCGTCGGGGGTGACGAAGGCGTCGGCCTTGGGCAGGAGGGTCTTGTAGGCCTCGCGCAGGGCGGGCAGGAAGTGCAGGGGTCCGCCCAGGAACATGACGGTGCCTCGGATCGGGCGCCCGCACGCCAGGCCTGCGATGGTCTGGGTGGCGACGGCGTTGAAGATGGAGGCGGCCAGGTCCTCGTGGGCGGCGCCCTGGTTGATGAGGGGCTGGATGTCGGACTTGGCGAAGACGCCGCAGCGCGAGGCGATCGGGTAGAGCTGGGTGTGGCGGGTGGCCAGCTCGCCCAGGCCGGCCGCGTCGGTGTGCAGGAGCGTGGCCATCTGGTCGATGAAGGCGCCCGTTCCTCCCGCGCAGGTGCCGTTCATGCGCTGCTCGGGGGTGGGGTGCAGGTAGGTGAGCTTGGCGTCCTCGCCGCCCAGCTCGATGACGACATCGACCTCGGGGTGGAGGCGCTGGGTGGCCTCGGTGCCAGCGATAACCTCCTGGACGAAGGGGATGCCCATGGCGCGTGCCGTCGTCAGGCCACCGGATCCGGTGATGGCCGCATGGACGCGGATGCCGGGCAGGGAGCGCTCGACGTCAGCGAGGAGTGCCCCCAGGGATGCGCGCACGTCGGCGTTGTGGCGCCGGTAGTCGGAGAACATGCGGCGGTTTCCGTCCAGGACGACGGCTTTGACCGTCGTGGAGCCGACGTCGATTCCGAGCTGATAGGGACGTGGAGCGTCTGGGCGCTGCGTTGTCATGGGGACCTCCTGGGATCAACCCACAACATAGAACCCTGATGGTGGCGCGTCAAAGCTCCACCGGGGAGGCTCGGCGACATGCTGTTAAACGGGCATTGTCCCGCCGATATGTCGATGGCCGCATGTCGGCGGGAAAAAGGGTGTGAGGAGCACCGAGCAGGAATTACAACATATGAAGCGTTTCGAAAATCAACCCGGTGGTAGCGGGGCGCGTTGTGGGCGGCACTTCGGGGGGTGCTCCGGGGGGCGTGCTCCGGGGCCGCGCTCCGGGGGGCGCACGTTAACCCACCTAGTGGCGGCCTCGGCCCACCTATGCGCACGTTAACCCACCTGGTGGTGGCCTCGGCCCACCTATGCGCACGTTAACCCACCTAGTGGCGGCTGGGCACAGTGGCCCAGGCTCCACTAGCAGGGCCCAGCTGCGCATCAATGGGTTAACCCTGCCACCTCGAGGGCCCCACCGCCACAAGCCACCGCAAGCCGACGCCAGCATCCTCGCAATCTGCGACGGTGCCCAACAAACGGCGACGCGCTCCGGGGGCGTGCCCCGGGGGGGGCGCACGTTAACCCACCTGGTGGTGGCCTCGGCCCACCTACGCGCACGTTAACCCACCTAGTGGCGGCTGGGCACGGTGACCCAGGCTCCACTAGCAGGGCCCAGCTGCGCATTGATGGGTTAACCCCACCACCTCGAGGGCCCAGATGCCGCAAGCCTGCACCATCGGCCTCGCAATCTGCGCCGAAACCCAAGCAAACAGACGGGCGCGCCGAGTCACCTACGAGCCGCGATGCGGATCGCGCGCACCTGGGTCGCTTTGACGCTGGCCCAGAGAGGGTCGCCGAGGCCCGCGCCCAGTTCGGCCCACGCCGAGGCTGTGATCCGGGCGGTCACGCAGACCCCCTCCGCGAGCGCGATGCCGACGCCGACCAGGGAGCCAGCGATGTCGATCCGGGTGACGCGACCGGGCAGGACGCTGCGGGGCGAGGCGTGGGACTCCTCGCGTGCCAGGGCGACGGCCTCGGGAGGAAAGATCAGGGCGAGGCGCTCACCCAGTCCAACGCCCCCAGCGGACCCGGAGCCTTCCCGACCATTCGTAACCGCGCCGGGCGCGGTGCCCGGGATACCCGCAGCGTCGGCTCCCCTTTCTTCGGGCGCAACGTCCGCAGCCCACAGCATCCCCTCGCCGACGCGCACGCCGACCAGTCCCGGACGTTGAACAACGGAACCGGTGACGATGTTGAGGCCGGCGAGGCGCGCGGCGAACACCGAGGAGGGCGAGGCGAGGATGCGCGCGGGTTCCCCTTCCTCGACGACGCGGCCGTCCCCCATGACGATCATGTGCGAGGCCAGGGCCAGGACCTCGGTGATGTCGTGGGAGACGAGGAGGGTGGTGATGCCCGATTGGCTCAGGCGTTCACGTAGGACGGCAGAGACCTGGGCGGTGGCCTCCACGTCGAGGGCGGCGGTGGGTTCGTCGAGGATGAGCACGTCGGGCCGGAAGGCGAGGGCTCGGGCGATGGCGACGCGGGCGGCCTGCCCCCCGGAGAGGTCGGACGCGCGCCTGTGAGCGAGGTCGGCGATGCCGACGGCCCGCAGCTGATCGATGGCGGCGGCCCTGGCCTGGGCGCGTCCGACGCCGCGCACCCGCAGTGGGAAGGCGACGTTGGCAGCCACGCTCATGTGCGTGAAGATGCGGGGCGCCTGGGAGACCATGGCGACGCCGCGTCGTCGCGCGGGCACGAAGGTGGTGGCGTCGTCAACGGCGCGCTCCCCGATCCGCGCGGATCCCGAGTCGAGGCGCAGAGTTCCGGCCACGACCTGGGCGAGGGTAGACTTTCCTGCGCCGTTGTGGCCGACCACGGCGGTGACGACGCCCGCCTCCAGGCTGACCTGCGCCTCCCAGCCGCGCTGGGCGATCGTTCCGGCGACGCGCACGGGCACGGGTTCGCTCGGGGCGTCCTCGGCGGCCGAGGCTTCCTCGCCGGAGGCGGGTGCCTGCTCACGCGGTGCGCGATCGGGGGCGAGGGCCTCCCGAGAGGGCGCCCGATCGTCCGGTCCCTCGGCGCCGTCGTCCTCTGCCCGCCTCGTCGCCGCGCGCAGAAGGGAGGCCGCGCGCAGGAGGGAGGCGGCGCGTCCCCAGGGGGTTTCGGTGAGCGCGACGACGAGGACCGCGACGGCGAGCAGGACGACGCCGAGCGCGAGGGCGAGGTCCGCGTCGGATTCTCGGGCGAGGTAGATCTGCAGGGGCATCGTGCGGGTGACTCCCTGCATGGACCCCGCGAAGGTGAGGGTGGCTCCGAACTCTCCGAGGCATCGGGCCAGCGCCAGCGCGGTGCCGCGTCCGAGGCCGGGCAGGACGGTGGGGAGGGTGATCTGCCAGAAGACGCGCGTGGGGGATGCGCCCAGGGAGGAGGCCATCTCCTCGAGCCCCGGCTCGCGGGCGCGGAGGGCGGATTCGAGGGTGACGATGAGGAAGGGAAGGGACACGAAGACCTGGGCGATGACGACGGCGGTCGTCGTGAAGGCGATGTCGAGGCCGGCACCGCTCAGGAGCGCGCCGAGCGTGGAGCGTCTGCCGAAGGCGGCGAGCAGCGCGATGCCGGCGACGACGGGTGGGAGGGAGAGGGGCAGTGCGACGAGGATGCGGGCGGCGCGCACGCCTCGCCACGAGCGCGACAGGAGGAGGGCGGCGGGCACGCCGAGGATCAGGTCGGCCCCGAGGGCAAGGAGGCAGGTGCGCAGGGAGAGGGCCAGGGCGGAGGCCGCCTGATCGGTGGAGAGCGTGGAACCCAGGGAGCCCCAGTCGACGCGCCCGAGGATGAAGAGGAGGGGCAGGGCCAGGAAGAGGAGGGCGAGCGCGCCGAGGCCCCCCGCCCAGATGGGAAGGGGGCTCACGGCGGGGGTGCGGCGCGCGCTCACGCGTCGATGCTACTTCGCGGCGGGCGTGAAGCCGGCGCGCTGGAGGAGCGCCTGTCCCTCGGCGGAGAGGACCAGGTCGATCCACTTCTGCCCGAGTTCCTTGTTGGCCGAGGCGGACACGAGCGCGATCGGGTACTTGTTGACGGCCTCGTCGGCGCCCTGGATCGGCACGGTGTCGACGGCGTCGCCTTCGGCCAGCGCGTCCGTCTTGTAGACGATTCCGGCGTCGGCCTGGCCGGAGGAGACCTTGCCGCGCACGTCGGTGACGGCCTGTTCCTCGGAGACGGGGTTCAGGGTGACGCCCAGCTTTTCGGTGAGGGTCTTGGTGAGCTTGCCGCAGGGGACCTCGGGGGCGCACACGACCAGCTTGACGCCGTCGAGGGAGGAGTCCAGGCCGGTCACGCCCGCCGGGTTGCCGGGCGTGGTGATGAGGGTGAGGGTGTTGGTGACGAAGACGGTCTGGGTATCGACCTGGTTGGCGTCGGCGGTCTTCTTCATGGTCGACTCGTTGGCGGTGGCCAGGACGTCCACGTCGGCTCCCTCACCGAGCTGGGCGACGAGGTCCTGGGAACCCGCGAAGTTGAAGCGGACGTCGACGCCGGGGTTGGCCGCCTCGAAGGTCTTCTCGAGTTCGCCGAAGGTTTCGGTCAGCGAGGCGGCGGCGTAGACGTTGAGGACGGTTTCCTTGGCGGGCGCCCCGGTGGCCTCGGACGAGGAGGTGTCGGTCGCGGGGCTCGTCCCGCCGGCGCAGGCGGCCAGGGCGAGGGCGGCGGCGCCGAGGACGGGCAGGATGCGCAGGGAACGCACGCGAGTCTCCTTTTGAGTGGGGATGCGACGAGTTTAATCTAACAAGGGGATTCTCCACGCGCAACGCCGCGGGCCAACAGCGCCCAGTTCGTTACTTTTCCTTGATAGCTCAAGGAAGGCGAAAGGCCATTAAAAGTGCCTACACCCCTTTCTTTTCGTCCATTGGCCCCCAACCCGACCCACACGCCGACGGAGCAGCCCGGCGGCACGGCACCCAAAGACTATTTTTCACGGCCGCACAACGCACTTAATGCGCCAGGTTCCTATCGGCGCTCTCAGGCTCCGCCCGCCGCCGTCTCAGGGACTAGGATCGGCGGTGAAAGCACCCGCTGCTCCTCGGAGGACATCATGCCCAAGCCCGTCTCCTACGATCTTTCCCGGATCGACGCCCGCATCATCGTGTATTCGAGCCGCATTCACGCCGGCACGAAGGAGGACCGGGCGACTCCGGCATGCGCGCAGGCCCTGGAGCGCGCGGGCTTGGGTTCGGTGTCGTCGACCGTGGTCCCGGAGAGCCGGGGTGCCTTGGAAGCGCAGATCCGCGAGGCGATCGGGGCGGGGGCGCGCTTCGTGTTGGTGCTGGGCGGTTCGGGGTTCGGGGTGGGCAACGAGGCCCCCGAGGCGGTCCGCGACGTGGTTGAGGTGGAGATCCCCGGTATCGCGGAGCAGATTCGCTCCCACGGGCTGGCTCACACGCCTCTGTCGGGCTTGTCCCGCGGGGTCGTGGGCGTGACCGCCCGGGATTCCTCGGGGGTTCTCGTGGTCTCCTCGCCGGGGTCGCGCGGTGGGGCGCTGGACACGCTCGAGGTCCTCACTCCCCTGCTGGGCGCGATCTTCCACCAGCTGGACGAGGCGCGCTAGGTCGCGCCAGCCTCAGCTCCCGCCCATGCGCCCCGCGATCGCGACGCCCGCTCCGGCGAGGGCGGTGAGCGCCGCGCCGAGGAGGACGTACCGCCACGCGCTGGCGGCGAAGGAGCCTGCGACGCCGGAACCCGTGAGGGTGGAGGCGGTGGCGTCGAGCGCGCCGGTCGCGTCGAAGTGGTAGGTGACCCCGTCGATGACTGCCCACTGGTTGGCCAGGGCTGACGCGGAGCCGTCGAAGTAGTAGCGGTTGCCAGAGGGTCCGTCCCACCAGCCGGTCGTCGCGGCGGGGCGGCCCGCCCGGAACCACCAGGCGCGCGGGTTCTCGGACTCGTACTCGTGTCCCCACTGCGCGTGGGCGACGCCGTCGTATTGGATCTCGTCGTCGGCGAAGACGCACACGAGCGCCGGGACGTTCAATGATTCCCAGATGTTGCCCATGGGAAACCACTTGGTGTCGCCGTGGAGGACCAGGAAGGACAGGCGGTCGGGGCTGTGGGATGCGGCACCCGTCTGGATGATTGCGCCGGGGTGCAGGGCGGCCATGAATGGGACGGAGTTGGAGGATTCCGCCCCGTGGTGGCCTGCTTTGAGCATGTCGACCTCGCCGACCTCGGCGGCGATGTGGTCGGAGTGGGCGTGGGTGCCCAGGTAGAAGGCCACGTTGGTGTCGTTGAGTCCCTGGTCGTCAAGGTATTGCATCAGCCACTCGGTCGTGGACCCGGCGGCGGCGGCCGTGCCGGTGCGCACGGGGTAGCGGGGGTCGGAGCCGTCGGGCAGGTCGGCGTCCTCGCCGCCGTCAATGATTCCGTACCAGCCTCCGCTCTCGATGAGGATCGCGTCCGAGGAGTCGGAGGACAGGATGAAGATCTTGGTCTGTTCGTCGGTCGCGGCGGGGAAGGTCAGGGTGGAGGCACTCACGGACGAGGCCTCGACCGACTTGGAGTTACTCAGGGGAAGGGTGTTCCCCGGCGTCCAGGAGTCCATGGACTGCTCGGCGGCGGACTGAGTATCGTCGGCGCGGGCGGTCCCGACGAGAGCGAGGGACGAGGCCACGGCGGTCGCGACAGTCATCGTCAGGGCCGCTGTGAGGCGGGCGCGAGGGAACGTCATGAGTGGCCTTTCGCTCAGGATTGGTCCTCTCACGGTACAACGGGCAAGCGCCGCCCACCTGCGTTGATTCGCGGTGGGCCGCGCTTACGTGAGGAAGTTGCCGAGGCGTCAGGGGGTGTAGCCGAGCCAGCTGCCGTCCTATTCGGAGCGTCGCGGCACAACCTGGTCGAGCCATGCGATCAAGTTCAAGTACTTCTTCTCTGTCGCCCCTTCAACTGCAAGAACGACAAGTGGCTTCACCTGTTTGCTATGAGAGCGCCCCCTGGACCCACGCAAAGTTTTCCTCGTTGGAGCTTGTCGTTTCTTACCCATCACAACCCCTACAGCCGCGGTATGCCGCCGAGGCGGCCCGACATGTACATCCGCTGCAGGTCACTGCCCGATCGGATGTCGGACGCAGGGAAGTCCGTGAGCCTCGTGAGTTCTGACCGGTGATCATTCTTCTCCACCAGCCAAATCTCGTCTCGCCGCAGAAGGTCAACACGCAGGAGGTGAAGCTCGTGCGTCGTAAAGATGAGCTGTCGTTGCTCGTCCGGCCCCGACGCATCCAGGAACAACCGGATGAGTTCCTCCGTGAGCTTGGGATGGAGCGAGTCTTCAAGTTCATCAATCAGGTACACCCCCGACCGCTGTTTTGTTCCCGCCCAATACAGGATGGGGAGCAGATGCAGATAACGGATGCTCCCGTCAGATTCCTGTTCGAGAGGAAGACGGAACTCATTGCCTCCGCCCGTGTGTACGGTTACGAAGCGCTCGTATACAACATCTCCCTCCGCGCCCAGCCGAGCGCGAAAGACGGCTCCGTTTTCCGCATTCAGGTACACCTCGGACCTGTTGTCGGTGAGCTGGCTCTCGACCTCATCTAGGACTTTGTCTTCCGCGGGTACCTTGGCTCGAGGCACAACGGTGAAGCAGATGTCGGAAATACCGGTGTCGGCGACTGTGAGCCCCTTCCCGACTGCGGCACGAAAGTCCTCGTCATGCGCGATTTGCTGCGGCATGAGGATATAACGCGATCCGCGTCCAACAATCGTCAGACGTTGGAACCACGCGATCACGGATCCGAGTAGCCTTTGCTCATCGTCAATGAGTCCCGCGTTGAAGCAGGTTTCGAGGAAGAGACGATTTGGTTGAACGGTCTTCGACACGGCGTCGAGCGCCACGTCGTCTTCTAGATCGCCGTAGAGAGAGATCTCCTGGCCGTGGCGTTCAAAGACGGCCTGCTCGTCTTCCGAGCGCACGCGATACAGAGACTCCTCAACGACGTGTTCCGCGTTGAACGCCACCTCGTAGTAGACGATGGCCTTTCTATTCGATGTCGCATCCTGGACGTCGAGAACGATCTCGGCGCCGATGACGCTGGGCTTGTCGGCACCGAAGAGAAGGTGTGGGTGATAGTGCAGGCGCTGCCCGCGCTTGCGCGGCTCGCGCAGCATGGCCTGCAGGTGAGCGAGCGCGTCGAGGAGAGTGGATTTTCCCGCCGCATTCGCGCCGTAGATCGCGGCAACGGGAAGCACACGGTTCTTGCTACCCAGGTAGAGCGTCTCGCCGTGGCGAGTCTCCTTGCCCGCAATCATCGTGAAGTCGACCGGCTCCGAAAAGGACTTCCAGTTGTCGAGATGAAGGACTCGCAGCATCACTCTCCCACTTTCCCGTTTATTTGTAAAAATTCTACATCTTTTCAGGAATGGAATCTAGGTGTCCTACGTCATGACAGGACCTCAGAGCCCTCCGTTCAACCTACCGGCCCACGAAACAGCACCCAACGTAGGCGCCGCCCACCTGCGTTGATTCGCGGTGGGCGGCGCTTGTGTGAGGAAGTTGCCGAGGCGTCAGGGGGTGTAGCCGAGCCAGCTGCCCGACGCGGAGAAGTCCGAGTATCGGCCTGCGATGAGGACCCGTCCGGTCACCATGCTTCCGTCCTCGCTCAGGTAGTACCAGGAGCCCGCGCTGGGGAGCCACCCGGTGACCATGGCGCCGGAGGCCCCGAGGTAGTACCAGGAGCCTCCGCTGGCCAGCCACCCGGTGACCATGGCGCCGGAGGGGTCGGCGTAGTACCAGGAGCCGGCGTCCTGGAACCAGCCGGTGCGCATTGCGCCCGACGCGCCCAGGTAGTACCAGGAGCCTCCGTTGGCCAGCCATCCGGTGGCCATCTGTCCGCTGCCTCGCAGGTAGTACCACGCGCCGCCGTCGTTGATCCAGCCGGTGGTCATGTGGCCGGAGGAGTCCATGTGGTACCAGGAGCCGTCGACTTGGCCCCAGCCGGTAACCATTTGGCCGCTCGCGGGGTCGAGGAGGTACCAGGTTCCCCGGTCGTTGAGCCACCCGGTGTGTGCGCGGCCGTCACGCAGGTAGTACCAGGCGCCGTCGTTCTGGGTCCATCCGCTCGCGGAGGAGGGGTGTCCGGCCGAGTCGATGTAGTAGAGGCCGTTTCCGTCCGAGATCCATTCGGAGGAGGCCATGGCTCCGGTGGCGCCCATCCAGTACCACTGGCCGTTGTCGCTGACCCACGTGGAGGCTTCGGCGGAGGGTTTGCCCGCGAAGTAGTACCAGCTGCCGCTGCGTCCTTGCCACCATCCGGTTGTCGGCGCGGGGCGCCCCGCCTGGAACCACCAGGCTCGCGGTTGTTCCGCGTCGTATTCGTGTCCCCACGAGGCCTTCGTCAGGTCGTTGTAGGAGATCCCGGAGGAGGTGAAGGTTGCGATCACGGAGGGGATTTTTCCGTTGTCCCATAGCTCGGCGGCGGGCGCCCAGGTGGCCTGGCCGTGGATGACGCTGGTGGTGAGGCTGTCGGCGGCATAGGCTTCGGTGCCGGTTTGGATGATCATGGACGGGTCCAGCGCCTCCATGAAGGGGGCGAAGTTTGAGCTTCGCAGGCCGTGGTGTCCGGCCTTGAGCACGTCGACCTTTCCGACGGCTCGCGCGACGCGCGCCTCGTAGCCGTTGTGCGTGACCCAGTCGGCCTCGGTGTCCATGAGGTCGGCGGCCAGGAAGGCGGTGCGTCCGAAGGCGGTGACTTTCGCTCCCCATCCCATGAGGTTGGCGTCGGTTGTTCCCCTGACCTTGTACTTTTCTTCGGGGTCGAAGGGGATCAGCTGCACGTCCATGTCGCCGAGCGTGACGTGCGTGTTGTAGCCGTCGACGTGCTGGACGAATTGGGCGCCGTAGGTTGCTTCGGCCCAGTGGGCGGCCTCGACCATGTTGTCGTAGACCCACTGGTTGTCCCAGAGGCCGTTGGGGTTGGTGATCCAGCGGTCGGAGTATTCGGGGGTGAAGATGACCTTGGGGCGGAAGCGCCTGATGATGTCGTCGGCGTTGTCGATGTGGTCGGAGTGGGCGTGGGTGCCCAGGTAGAACGCCAGGTTCGAGGAGGTTACCCCGTGGTCGATCATGTATCGCAGGACCCGGTTGGTGTCTCCGACGTTGGCGGGGACGATTCCTTCGCGCAGGGGGTAGCGCGGGTCGCTTCCGTCGGGGGCGCCGATTCCTTCGGCGCTGTCGACCATGGCGAAGACGCCGCGCGATTCCAGCATGATGGCGTCGGCGGAGCCGATCGTGAGGACGTGGATCCGGGTGGGGCCTTCCGTTCCGGGGAATTCGTAGACAGTGGCGTTGAGTTCGTCCTGCGTCTCGGGCGAGGCCTCGGGGAGCGCGCCCGTTCCTGTGGGTTCCGACTTGTCGCTGCCCGTGTTGTCGGTTTCTTCCTGCGCACCCGTACCGCTCTCCGGTTGCGAGTCGGCGACGGCGCTGGGTTCCATGTCGCCGTGGGTTGCGCGTTCTCCTGCGGGGGCGGCGAGGGCGCTGGGGGCGAGGGCAGTAATGATGAGTCCGGACAGGGCGGCGGCGCCGAGGCGCTGCCACAGTCCGCGGTGAGGAGCATTCATGCGAAGACCTTGATGGGATAGATCACCAGTGCTTTTTAAGTAAATCTACACCCGTTGCAGGCCGTCTACAAGTCTCTGCGTGAGATCGCGCTCCCACCAGACATGGCCCGCGGCGCCCCGGGGCGCCGCGGGCCATGGTCACTTGCGGTGGTACCTCGGACTGGTTCCCAGGTGAACCGGGTTCGTACCACCGAGGTCGCCAGGGGCCAAGAACGACTCGTTAGTGCCACGGTAGACATAGGAGGAGTCGGCGGTAACCTCGATCGGTGAGACCAACCCATCACCATAATCCTGAACATCCTGAGCAGTCGGCTGAGAACCCCCCTCCTTCTGAGCCAAAGGATTCTCATCCGGATACTGCGACGGATCAGTATTCACCAACGCACCCCCATCAATCGGGCCATACCCGGTGTACTGATTCCACTCATGATTCGGATTCAGCGCGGTCTGCGTCAACACCTGCAACAGCTGATTGGCCGTAGCATCCGGCCACTTCTGCCGAGCCAACGCCAACATCCCAGAAACAATCGCCGCCGAATTCGACGTGCCTCTGGTGACAGCTGTCTTTCCAGTATCGAAGTCCCGTACCTTGAGCGGACCACCAACAGCAGCCGTCGTCACACCGTTACCCCATGAGGAGTAGTCAGCCCGTTCCCCGGAAGTCGTGATTGCCGAAACACCCACGACCCCCGACCACTGACTCAGCTGACTGCTGTTGTTATCGGCACCGGTGTTACCCGCCGAGTTGACGATGATGACACCCTCGCCCATAGCGCGAGCGACAGCCCACTTCAGCTCGTCACTGGTGTCACTACTCCCAAACGACGCAGAAATGATCTGAGCACCATCATCGATAGCACTGTTAATCAAACTAGCAACACTATGAAGCTGCTTGGTGCCCTGAAGACACGATCCTGACGCAGTGTCCTCGGGCGATGCATTCTGATAAGAATAGATCGTAGCCTCCGGGGCAACACCATACGCCTGAGAGGCAAGAATAGCCGCCATCTCACTGCCGTGATAACGGCTCTCAATCGTTGCGTCAATTGTGCAGCGGCTCTTGTCGGTGATGTTCGCACCCGCCAACTCAGGGTCAGAAAGCTCAACGGGCCCATCGATCAGGGCAATCGTCACGCCCTTACCCGTGTACCCCTTCGCCCGGGCAGTATCCAGGTGGTAGTAGGAGAAGTACTCCTGCGTCGTGATCACGTCATCGGCCCGCGCGGGGGCGGGCACCACGGCAAGAGCACCCACAGCCAACACGGACGCGGAAACGAGCGTGGTCAGGGCGCGCGCGGCGCGCCCCGCCCACCCCACACAAACGCGAGGCACACGGGACGCGCACGCTCCGGGAATCTTCCGCGCCATCATCACTTGCGGTGATACCGCGGACTCGTCCCCAAATGAACGGGACCAATGTCGTCCATCGAGGCGGCTACCTCATCAATACCGCGATACACGTAGGACCGATCCAAGGTATCGGGGTTAGGCTCCACCACACCATCGGCATAGTCCTGAACCTCCTGCACCGTCGGAGAAGACCCACCCTCCTTCTGAGCCAGAGGATTCTCATCCGGATACTGCGAAGGATCCGTATTCACCAACGCACCGAGGTCAACTGCCCCATAACCCGTGTACTGATTCCACTCATGATTCGGATTAAGCCCCGTCTTAGTCACAACCTGCAACAACTGATTCGCAGTAGCATCCGGCCACTTCTGACGCGCCAACGCCAACATCCCAGCGGCCAACGGCGTTGCAACCGACGTACCATTCATTGGCCTGAGCCCACCGGTACCATAGTCACGCACTGTAACGGGACCACCAACCGCCGCGGTAGTCACGCCGTTGCCCCACGAGGAATAATCCGCACGCTGACCATCCGGCGTGATCGCGGCAACACCCACAACACCAGACCACCGGCTGAGCTGACCCTCGTTGTTATCCGAAGTGGTGTTGCCCGCAGAGTTGAGGACGATAACCCCTTTACTCATGGCACGAGCAACCGCCCACTTGATGTCATCACCAGTAGCTGCCGAGCCCTGAGAGAAGGAGACAATCTGAGCACCGTCATCAATGGCCTGATTGATGAGGTGCGAGATCGAGTTATGGCGAACACCCTCAATGTTCTCACACGTACCGTCTGACACATCATCCTTCGTCGTACTCTGGTAGGTGAGCAGGGCCGCGTCGGGTGCGACACCATAATCACGAGCCACCAAGAGAGACGCCATAGCCGTGCCATGGGTCTTACTTGAGGGAGCCGCTTCGATGGTGCAGCGGCTCTTGTCCGTGACGTTGGCGCCCTTGAGTTCGGGGGCGTTGGTGTCTACGGGACTGTCGATGAGGGCGATGGTGACGCCCTTACCCGTGTAACCCTTCGCCCGAGCAGTATCGAGGTGGTAGTAGGAGAAGTACTCCTGCGTCGTGATCACGTCCTCCGCACGCGCAGGAGCAGGCGTCAGGGCCAGGGCACCAGCAGCCAACACGGACGCCGACAACACAGTGGTCAGGGCGCGCGCGGCGCGCCCCGCCCACCCCACACACACGCGAGGCAGGCGGGGCACACCACCATGATTCAGGTCCACATGGTTCAGGGTCACCATTGGCGAGGATCCCAACCATCATCAGCGCGCTTGGCCGGAGCAATATCCTTATCCGACCCATACGTCTGAGACATCGGATTCACATAACCCGCAGGCAGACCATCCTCATCCTCATCCTCAAACCTAAACGCCACATACTTACGCCGACGCGACTTCTTATCCTGCTTACCAGCACCCGCACCAGCGCCAGCACCGCCACCCATGAAGCCACCAGCACCAGCGCCACCACGACCAGCAGCACCCGCGGCGCCACCCGCGCCACCAGCACCCGTCGTCCCAGTCACACCAGAAGACCCAGCAGCACCAGAACCAGCCACACCATTAGCACCAGCAACACCAGCAGGCGGCTTATAGGAGCCAAAACCCGACCCCGAATACGAGCCAACCTTCAAACCAGCAGCACCCGCGCCACCGGCGCCCGTACTACCACTGATGCCACGGAGCCCGGCAGCACCCAAGCCGCCAGCACCCAGGGAACCCGACCCCATGCGGGCCGCGCCACGCAGGCCCAGGCCGGCCGCACCCAGCACGCCCGCGCCGCCCAGGCGACCGGCCACAGAAGAATCCGAGGCCGCGCCGCCGCCGTTGAGGCGCCACAGCGGGTGATCCGCATCAGCTGGCGGAGCAGGCGTGTGACCACCCACCACACCGTTACGATACGCCGTGCCATTGACCCGCGTATGCAACAGATCCGTCCCCATCAAATCCTGAGGATCCGTAATCGGATTCGTCCGAGACCCCACCTCACCATACGCAGGCTCCTGAGTCGGTAGCGCCCCCGACGCAATCGTGCGGTTACGCGCAGCAGCAGCATCAGCCTCACTCAACCACGGCTGATCAAACCCACCCGGATACGCACCCGAGCGCGGATCACGCCCACCGCCTCGACCGAAGCCGTTGTTGGGAGAATAATCCCAGGGATCGTTGTTTGAGCCAGAAGAAGGGCCATTCGTACCCGGAGCTTCTTGATTACCCTCGTAGGGATTAGTGGCATCGACCGGAGTGTCCACGCGAGAGCTATACGCCTTGGTCTTGCCGTTCACCATATCGAGAATCCTCTGGGAAGCGGCCTCGCGCTGGGCGTTGGCCTGCGCCTCGACCGCGTCGACGTAGGCAGCCCCGGTCGTCAAGCGCGTGTTGACAAGCGGAACGGTGAAGCCGCCGCCCGGTTGATCGGAAGGAACAGCCACGATCGGAAGGCCGCGCATCGCGGCGGTCTTGGAGTCCAGGAGGTCGGGGGAAATCGTCTCGGCCTCCTTCAGGGCCATCTCCATGGACTTCCGGCCGGCCTCGTAGGCGGTGTATCCCCGCTGGTACTTCGCTCGGTAGGCCTCGATGCGGCTGATCGAGCGATCGACCCACTGGTTCATCGCGTCCCCGGTCTTGCCCGAGAAGCCGTGGCTGTCACGGTAGGCCTTCAGGCGGTCGATGGCCTCCTGGAAGCCCTCCAGCGTCTTCTTGTGGTCGGGGTCCCACGCATCGAGCCCGCGGTTGGTGCGGGCCGCCTCCATGAACGTCTTGAGTCTCTCGTAGTTCGGTGACGAAACCATGCGTCAACACTCCTTTCTTATTTCCTAAGGTGTCATTCAGCTTAGATCGGCGATTGTTGTCCCTGAGTCGGCACGTTCGGGGGAGGTGTAGCCGCTCCACCGGTAGCCGGGGAGCCGGATGCAGCCGGAGCCTGCGAGGAACTGGCCGGCGGCTGCTCCTTGGGCTTGAAGCCCGCCTTCTCCATGGACGACGCGAGGGCTTGCGCCTGCTCGGAACCCGCAAGGTCCTGGAGGGTCCCGTTCACGGTCTGGAAGGACCGTTCGTTGTCGGCCTCCGTTTCCTTGATCGCCGTCATCGCCTGCCGCATCTTCGTCTCGAACTCGGCGATCAGCGCGTTCTCCTTCGACAGGACGTCGGAGATGCCGTTGAACATCTCGCTCGCCTTACGCCCAAGGGCCTCGGGTCCGGCCTCGCTCCCCCACGCGCTTGACGTCTGGGCCGAGCTGAGGGAGTAGGAGGCCTTCGAGGACGTGTCGACTGCCTCCTGGCTCGCCGTCACCTCCTGTGCTGCCCGCTGCTGGGGATCCTCTTGGTACCCCTGCCCGTCTTCGCCTGGCATTGTGTTCTCCTTGCTCTCGTGATGGGTTGTTCGGCGCACCGCGCCGCGACTACTTCGACACCTTAAAACGCCGCACCAACGGCTGAGCGGGCTGATCCGGCCCCTCAATCTTCAACGTCCACACATACGTCACATCGGAGCTACTACCCTCCACGTCCACCGTCCACGACGAGTAATACTCACAATCCTGCTCCACACACAGGTCGTACGTATCCTGCCCCAACCGCCAATAATCCGTGGCCGACATCATCTTGTAGACCATGTCATCCTTGTTCACGGCAACCTTGTTCTGCCCATCCAGCTTGAACTTCTGCCCCGAAATATCAGACGGATCCGCACCCACCAACTGAGCGCCCACCATCGCGCTCAACGCCTGAGCCTTCGCCGCAATCTTCTGCTTGTCCGCGCCCGACGCCGCGTTAAACTGGCTCACCAGCTCCCGCTTCTGACCCTCCGGAATATTCTTCAGCCCACTGATGTCAGCAGCGCTGCCCCCACCAAGGCCCGGCACGCACCCCGCGAGCAACACAACACCACAAGCCACCGACGAAACCGCCGCCAACACGCGACGCGACACACGAGAAGACATCCTCAACTCCTACTTTCAGACTGGTCAATCATACGAAAGATACGGCCCTTCGTCTCGCATCTTCACTTGTGAATTTTCACCGGGTGATCACGCCTCGGCGGCTCGCCCGCTCCTGCCATCATAATCCGCATTCTCGCGCGGCAACGCGCGCGTGAGACGAGCCTCCCACCATACGAGGTCCTCGGGAGTATCGACGTCCCGGCAGGCCAGAGCATCGACCTCCACCCGCTCCAACGCCAGGGAACGAAGCACCCGGCGCACGCCCACGCCCCGGACCGACCCGAGAGCAGCCACGGCCTCGTCGATGGCGCGGCGCAGCGAAGCCACCCGGTAGACGCCCATTAGGTACTGGTCGAAGGGCTCGGGCTCACCGCCCCGAACGATGCGCCCATCCGCCGCCTCGCCCAGGGGCTCGGCCAGCAGGAGCGGCACGAACTCGCCCACACCCGGCGCATCGACCGACACCACGACGGCGAGTCCGCCCTCGCCGAGGTGAAGCGCCGACAGTCCGGCGTCGATCCCCGCCAGAGGCCCGCCGCCCGGCGGATCCTCAAGCGTTCGTGCGACCCCATCCGGGACGCGCACCGCGGGCGGCACGACCGCCACGCACCCAGCGCCGCACGCCCCCGTCAACGCCGCGCACACGCGGTCGATGAGGCGCACTCCCCCGAGGACAAGATCCGGCTTCGAGACTCCCCCCAGCCTCTGCCCTCCCCCGCCGCCCACGACGATCGCGGCGACATCCGGGCGCGCCCCACGGCCCGCCGCGCTCGACCCCGCCACGCCTACTCCCACGGGGCGAAGGTCAGCACGTCCGCGCGTTGCGTGGCGGCGTCCACCGTCAGCACCCGGCCGATGAGGGGCTCGCCGAAGCCCGCCAGCACCTTGATGGCCTCCGTCGTCATCGCCGTGCCCGCCTGGCCCACGACCGGCCCCAGCACGCCCACCTCGGGCGAGGAGGGCGTCGTTCCGGGCGCCGGCTGCACCGGGTGCAGGCTCCGCAGCGTCAGGCGCGGCACGGGGGCGGGGGCGTGGGACCAGAAGACACTCACCTGCAGCTGCATCGACACGACCGTCCCCCACACGAGGGGAACCCCGGACTGCGCGCAGTAGTCGGCCACGAGATACTTCGCGTCGAAGCTATCCGTACACTCGACGATCAGGTCCCATTCGCGCCCGTGCTCCTCCAACCACTCCCGGGTCACGTGCCCGAAGCGCTCGAAACGCACCGACGAGTTGAGCGCGCTCAGGTGGCGGACCGCCGAATCCGGCTTCGCCACCCCCACGTCCGCCTCGCCGTGCAACAGCTGACGCTGCAGGTTCGACACCTCCACCACGTCGGAATCGCAGATGCCGATCGTTCCAACGCCCGCCGCAGTCAGGTAGAGGAGAACCGGAGAGCCGAGGCCCCCGGCGCCCACCACGAGCACGCGAGAGGCCGCCAGGCGGGCCTGCCCGGCCTCGCCCAGGCCCGACACCAGCCAATTGCGGCGATAGCGCTCCAACGCGGGATCCCCGGCCTCGAATGGCACGGGCTGGGTGAGCAGGGGCAGCGCGACGGCGCGCCCTCGCACCGCGCCGTCACGCGAATAGGGGTCACCGATCGTCATCTCACAGCCCCGACCAGCTGTGCGAGCCGTCCGTCAGCTCCTGCTTCTTCCACACCGGAAGCTTCGCCTTCACGTCCTCAACAATCGCCTCAACCGCACGGAACGCCTGGGCGCGGTGCTCCGCGGCCACGGCGACGACCATCGCGTCCTCGCCGATCCCCAGATGGCCCACGCGGTGCCAGGCGACGATGCGATGCACGCCGGGGCGGTCACTCTTCTCCGAGACGATCTCGCGCAGAATCTGACGAGCCGACGGGTGGCACGAATACTCGATGGCCTCCACGGCCTCTCCCCCGTCGTGGTTGCGCACCACACCGATGAAGGAGGCGACCGCACCGCACGTACCCAGGCGAGCGCTATCGATCAGCGCGCCGGAGTCCAGGGGGTCGTCGGTGATGCCGGTTGCAATCTGAGCTGACATGGGATCCTCCAAGGACGGGCGAGGCTTTCCCTCATCCTACGATGAAGCGGCCGGGAGTTTCACGAAACCCTGACCGACGAGCGCAAACTGACTACAAGCTCTCACCCGCCCGCAAACGGGGGCAACACGTCGACGCGCGCCCCCGGGACCAGCTCGGTCTCCGGGCCCGCCGAACGTTCATTGACGAGGAAGCTCGACACGTCCAGGATCCGGGCCAGCGCCGGATTGTCGTCCCCGAGCTGCGCGATCAGCTCGCCGAGCGTGCCCGGCGTCTGCGCCGACGGGATCTCGCGCACGTAGCCGCCCGCCGCCTCGGCCGCCCCGCCGAAGAAGTGCAGAGTCGTCGACAGCGGCTTTGGATGAGCCTCCTGAACGGGGCGGATGAACACCGTCAGACGCAGCGGCTCCACGGGGTCGGTCTCCAGCGACCACGAGGCCAATCCCGTCGCCGTCCGCTCAAACACCCGTTCGACGATGCCCCGGCGCAGCTCCAGCGCCAGGTCGTCGGGCGCGCCCGGCTCGGTGAAGGGGCAGGCCGTCAGCACGACCGCCAGGGGATCGCTCTCGTGCGGGACCGAGGCAAAACCCATCGCGTTCATGAACAGGCGCACCTTGCCCAGGTGCCCCGCGATGTTGAAGGAGTCGCGCACGCCGCGCCGCGACACCGCGTGATGATGGTCGGGGACCGCCATCGCCTCCAGGGCGGCGTCCGCCCACCGCGACCCGATCTCGCGCACCGACGCCGCCGGGTCCGACGCGTCCACCCGCAGCCACGCGAGCAGCGAAGACGTGAGCTGGTGGAGCATCTGGGCGGCGAAAGAGGGGTCCGCCGGGGTCGTCGTCGAGTAGCCGAGGGCGGGGCGACCTCGCCCCGACGAGGGCAGCTGCTGCTTGTCTACCAGCCTGAGGCCGTAGAGCCCCTCGAGGGTCTCTCGCACGCTGGAGACGTGCAGGCCGGCCTCCTGGGCCAGCTCGGCCACGGTCACCGGGGCGGTGTGGTAGGAAATACGCTCGAGCAGGGCGTGCTGTGCCGGGGTCAGGGTAGCCATCGCGGCGAGTGTTTCGGCCAGCGGCCGAGAACGGGAGGCGTCACTCATCGCCTCTCCTCTCTTCTCCCTCATAATCGCCGGTAACGCGCCTGACGGCATCGTCCCGCACGACTGTAGCGGTATTACGTTACTGACAAATCGCGCTTTTATTCTAGGCCGGACGGGCGGCTTTTCGCACGGCCAAAACCAGAAGGAAACACCATTACGCGGGTCGCGCCACCACGCGCGCGCAGGTCAGGATGCGCGTCTGGAAAAAATGCGGGGGCGAGCATGCGCCCGCCCCCGCCACGCGGCATCTCGGTCGGCGCCTCGCGGGCCGAGGCCACCGGCCACCGATCAGTCCGACATGCCTCCGCGCGTCAGCTCATGCTCGCGGCGGGAGTCGCGCGACCGGTAGATCACCGGGGGGCGCGCGACGTAGCCGACGGGGGCGCTCACCACGTGCACGAGGCGGGTGAAGGGCCACACGCAGAAGAGCAGGAGGCCCGCCACGATGTGCAGCTTGAAGGTCAGCGGCACGTCCGCCATCAGGTGAGCCTGCGGGTGCAGGTAGAAGATCGAGCGGAACCACACCGAGATCGTCTCGCGATAGTCGTAGCCCTCGTGCCCGCCGAGCACCTGGTTCACGATCGTCGCCACCGCGCCCAGGCCAACCGGGATCGAGAGCATGACGTAGGTGACCACGTCCATGCGCGTGGTCGCCACGCGCACCGACTTGACCACCACGCGGCGGTAGATCAGCAGAACCAGGCCGATGATCGTCACGAGCCCCGCGATCGTGCCGGGAATCGTCGCCACCAGGTGGTAGGTGTGCTGGGAGACCCCCGCCGCCTCGGTCCACGTCTTGGGGATCACCAGGCCCAGCAGGTGGCCCAGGAAGACGAAGAGGACGCCGAAGTGGAACATCGGCGAGGCCCAGCGCAAGATGGTCGGCTCATTCCACTGCGAGGAACGAGAGGTCCACCCGTACTGGTCGGTCTTGTAGCGCCACGCGAGACCCACGATGAGGATCACGAAGGCCACGTAGGGCAGGACCACCCACAGGGCGATATCGAGGAAGGACAGCGCCTGCGTCTGCGAAGCAGAGGCGCGCAACAGTGCGGATTCCATGAACGTTACCGTCCCATCGTTGTATCGGAAGTCGGGAATGGCGTGGCGGCCAGGTCACCCACGCCCACCAGCTCGGTGGGCGGCCCCTGGCTGATGAGCCGCCGGAAGCCCCGGATCGTCTCTTCATCCGGCTCCGGCAGCGTCGCCACCAGCGCCTCCAACAGCGGGGCGTACGGGGAGTGGGCGGCGCGCAGCGCCGTGCGAATCACCTCGATGCCCTCGCGGTTCGAGCGCAGCAGCGCCTCCGCCGTCCCCGTCTCATCGAAAGCGGCGAACTCCAAGACCACGGGAAGGTGATCGGGCAGCTCCTCGCGCTCCATCTCGAAGCCCGCGCGGCGCAGCACCTCCTTGAAGGCCAGGATCGCCTGCCCGCGCCCGCGGGTGTCGCCGTGCGTGTAGTAGGTCAGGCCCAGCGCGCACCGGCGCCGCTGGTCGAAGGTCTCCACGTACGTGGTCTGCATGGCGCGCAGGCCCGCGCCGCGGGCGTGGGCCACGAACGAGGCCAGGGCCGACGAGGCAGGCTCCGGCAGGTCCGCCAGCGCCTCCTCGACGGCGTTCAGCTTGGCCTCGAAGTCGTCCCCCGGGTAGTCCAGGAGCACCGAGACCGCCATGCGCACGGCGCGCGCGTCCCGCGGGTCCATCTCCTCGCTCGGAGCGGCCGTGGGAATGCGCGGGATGCCGACGAAGGTGCTCATCGAACGACCTCAAGGGGAAGCATGACGCGTCCCTCCGGCGAGGAACCACCCATCGGGCGGTTCGACGTGGCGGGCGCCATGCCGTGGAATGCCTCGACGTCGTAGGACACCGGGCAGCCCTCGAGATCCTTGATGCCGCGCGGCATCTCGGGGTGGGCTGTCGGGATGACGAAGCGGTCGTCGTACTTGGCGATCGACAACAGCCGGTACATCTCCTTGACCTTCTCCGGGCTCATGCCCACGGAGGCCGGGATCTCCTCGTTCGTCGGGTTGTCGACGAAGACGTCGCGCATGTAGGAACGCATCGCAGCAAGGCGACGCAGCGCCAGCTCCACGGGTGCCGTGTCTCCGGCCGTGAACAGGCCGGCCAAGTACTCCAATGGGATACGCATCTGCGAGATGGCGGAGAGCAGGACCCTGTGGTCCTCGCCGTCATTACCGGACGCGGTCACCTGGTCAACGACCGGCGAGAGCGGCGGCACATACCAGACCATCGGCAGCGTGCGGAACTCGGGGTGCAACGGCAGGGCGACCTCGTACTCGGTGATGAGCTTCCAGATCGGGGACTGCTGGGCGGCCGTGATCCACGAGTGAGGAACGCCGTTGGCCTGAGCCTGGGCCACCACCTGCGGGTCGAACGGGTCGAGCAGGATCTCGCGCTGGGCGCGGTACAGGTCACGCTCATCCTCCTGGGAGGCCGCCCAGGTGACGCGGTCCGCGTCGTAGAGCAGCACGCCCATGTAGCGCAGGCGACCCACGCAGGTCTCCGAGCAGATGGTCGGCTGGCCGACCTCGAGGCGCGGGTAGCACAGCGTACACTTCTCGGCCTTGCCCGTCTTGTGGTTGAAGTAGACCTTCTTGTACGGGCACGCTGAGACGCACATGCGCCAGCCTCGGCACTGGTCCTGGTCGACCAGGACGATCCCGTCCTCGGTGCGCTTGTACATCGCGCCCGACGGGCACGCGGACACGCAGGTCGGGTTCAGGCAGTGCTCGCAGATGCGAGGCAGGTAGAACATGTACGCGTCCTCGATGGTCTTGGCGACCTCAAGGTTCATCTGATGCAGGACCGGATCCTGATCCAGGGTCTCCATCGAACCACCGAGGTCATCGTCCCAGTTCGGACCCCACTCGGGCTTGTCGATGTGTTCACCCGTGATCTTGGACTTCGCGCGGGCCGTCGGGATCGCGCGGGAGTTCGCGGGCGCCTGGAGCAGCTTGTCGTACTCGTACGTCCACGGCTCGTAGTAGTCCTTCATCGTCGGCTGCGTCGGGTTCGCGAAGATCTTCGCGAGCGACGCCACGCGACCACCCTGACGGGGGACGAGGCGGCCCGTGGCGGTGCGCTTCCAGCCGCCCTTCCACTTCTTCTGGTCCTCCCAGCCGCGGGGGTAGCCGACGCCGGGACGGGTTTCGACGTTGTTGAACCAGATGTACTCGGTGCCCTCGCGGTTCGTCCACACCTGCTTACAGGTCACCGAACAGGTGTGGCAGCCGATGCACTTGTCGAGGTTCATCACCATCGCGATCTGAGCCATGACCTTCATCAGAACTGCACCTCCTGGGAGCGACGGCGAATCACCGTGACCTCGTCGCGGTTATTGCCGGTGGGACCGTAGTAGTTGAACGCGTAGGCGAACTGCGCGTATCCGCCGGCCAGGTGGGTCGGCTTAATGAAGATTCGCGTCAGCGAGTTGTGCGTACCGCCGCGCTTGCCGGATTCCTCGTTCAGCGGGGTGTTGATCTGGCGATCCTGGGCGTGGTGCATGAACACCGTGCCCTCCGGGATACGGTGGGAGACAACGGCGCGAGCCGACACGGTTCCGTTACGGTTCTTCGCCTCGATCCACTCGTTGTCGCGCACGCCGATCTTCTCGGCGTCGGCCGGGCTCATCCACACCGTCTGGCCGCCGCGGCCCAGCGTCAGCATGTACGGGTTGTCGTAGTACTGGGAGTGGATGGCCCACTTGTTGTGGATCGTCAGGTAGCGCACCGCGACCTCGGCCTGACCCGGCTGGCCGGGACGATGGTCGCCCACCGGACGCTCGCCGTAGATGTGCGCCAGGTCGAGCGGCGGACGGAAGATCGGCAGGGCCTCGCCCATGTCCATCATCCAGTCGTGGTCGACGTAGAACTGCGGGCGGCCCGTGAGCGTGTGCCACGGCTTGCGGCATTCGACGTTCTGCACGAAGGCGCTGTAGCGGCGACCGCCGTGCTCGGAGCCCGACCACTCGGGGCTCGTGATCACGCTGCGCGGCTGCAGGACCGTGTCCTGGTAGGTGATCTTCTTCTCCTCGTCACCCTCAGCCAGGAACGCCATCTCGTTTCCGACGCGCTTCTCCAGCGTGCGGAATCCCTGAACGGCCAGCGAGCCGTTCGTGGTGCCGGAGAAGCGCAGCGCCATGTTCGCCGCCTTGATCGCGGTGTCGCACAGGGGCGCACCCTCTCCGGCGTTGCCGTCCATGGGGGCACGTCCGTTGAGGTCGCCGAGCTGGTCGAGCGCCTCCTGCACGTTGTACGCGACGCCCTTGGCGGCCAGGCCGGCCTTCGCCAAGAGCGGGCCCATGCGGTCGAACTTGTATCCGACCTGCGTGTAGTCGCGCTCGATCGGGACCAGCTTCGGCATGGTCTTGCCGGGCGTCCAGGTCTGCTCGGGAACAACGCCATCCGCCATGGTCATGGCGTCCGGCGAATCGTGCCCCAGCGGAACCGCGACGACGTCCGTCTGCGTGCCCAGGTGGTCGCCGGCCAAGCGCCCCACGAGGTGCGCCAGCGTCTGGAACACCTCGAAGTCGGTGCGCGCCTCCCACGGCGGGTTCACGGCCTCGTCGAAGCAGTGCATGAAGGGGTGCATGTCCGTGGAGGACAGGTCGTGCTTCTCGTACCAGGTGGCGGCCGGAAGCACGACGTCGGAGTGCAGCGTCGTCGAGGTGTTCCGGAAGTCCGCGACCCACATGAGGTCGAGCTTGCCGGGGTGAGCCTCGCGCCAGTTGACGGACGCGGGACGGTTGCCCTCGTCCAATTCCTCGGCGTTGACCTCGTTACCGGTGCCCAGCATGTGGCGCAGGAAGAACTCGGTGCCCTTCGCGGACGAGCCGAGCAGGTTCGTCCGCCAGTTCGCGAGGATCTTCGGGACGTTGTGGTGGGCGTCCGGGTCCTCGATCGCGAAGTGCAGGCGACCCTCACGCAGCTCCTGGGACACGTACTGCGCGGGGGCCATGCCGGCCGCGGCGGCCTCGCGCCCCAGCTGGGTCGAACCCTTGGAGAACGTCGGGTAGCAGGGCATCCAGCCGCGCTGAACCGACTCGACCAGGGTGTCCACCAGCTGCTTGCCGTCCAGGTGCGAGGACTTGATCGGGTTCGCCATGGCCGAGGCCGGGGCCCCGTCGTAGCGCCACTGGTCGGTGGTCATGTAGTACCAGCCGGTGGAGATCATCTGGCGCGGCGGGCGCGCCCAGTCCAGGGCGAAGGTGAAGGAACCCCAGCCCATGATCGGACGGACCTTCTCCTGACCCACGTAGTGGGCCCAGCCGCCACCGTTGCGTCCCTGGGTGCCACACATTTCGGTCAGCGCCAGGAACGTACGGTACATCTCGTCGGAGTGGTAGTAGTGGTTCGTGCCGGCGCCCATGAGGATCATGGAACGACCCTGCGTCTCGACCGCGTTGGCGGCAAACTCGCGGCCGATCTTGATGGCGGCCCCGGCGGGTACCGACGTGAACTCCTCCTGCCACGCGGGGGTGCCCGGCGTGGAGGCGTCCATGTAGTCGGCGGGCCACTGACCCGGCAGGCCCTCGCGCTCAACCGCGTAGTGCGCCAGCAGGATGTCGTAGACGGTCGTCACGAGGCGGCCGTTCACGCGGCGCACGGGCACGCCGCGCAGCACGTATCCGCCGCCGATGGATGCCTGGCCGGGGGCCGCGGGCAAATCGAAGCGCGGCAGGGCGATCTCGACGCCCTCCCACTCGTCCGTGTCCATGATGGACAGCACCGGATCAACCCCGTCGAGGTTGAGGTTCCAGTGGCCCGCTCCCTCCTCGCCGAAGCGGTCCGCCAGCGTGCCGCCCGGGTCCTTGACCGTGCCGTCGGCCTCGATGACGAGGGGACGGAACTCGTTGTTCTCGGTGCGCTCGGTCGTGCCCTCGGGCATCTTGGCGGCCGTGAGGAACTTGCCGGGGACCAGCGTCGTCGGATCGATACCCTCGTGAGCGCCTTCGCCGACCTCGCCAATCTCCACCAGGAAGGGAGAGTCCGTGTAGCGCCTCATGTAATCCAGGAACATCGGCTCGCGCTTGCCGACGTGGAACTCCTTGAGGATGACGTGGCCCATCGCCTGGGCCAGGGCGCCGTCCGTACCCGGCTGGACGCGCAGCCAGTCGTCCGCGAACTTCGTGTTGTCCGCGAAGTCCGGGGACACGACGACGACCTTCTGACCGTGGTAGCGGGCCTCGGCCATGAAGTGCGCGTCGGGGGTACGGGTCAGCGGCAGGTTCGTGCCCCACATGATGAGGTACTGCGAGTTGAACCAGTCGCCGGCCTCGGGCACGTCCGTCTGGTCGCCGAACACCTGCGGGGAAGCCGGGGGCAGGTCCGCGTACCAGTCGTAGAAGGACAGCATGGTCGCGCCGATGAGCTCGTGGAAGCGCGCGCCCGCCCCGTAGGAGATCATCGACATGGCGGGGATGACCGAGAAGCCGGCGATGCGATCCGGGCCGTACTGCTTAATCGTGTGGACGTAGGCCGAGGCGACGATCTCCATCGCCTCTTCCCAGGTCACGCGGACCATGCCGCCGCGACCACGCTGCGACTTGTAGGCGCGCGCCTTCTCCGGGTCCTCCACGACCGCGGCCCACGCGTCAACGGGATCCCCGAGGCGGTTCTTGGCCTCGCGGAACATGTCCAGCAGGACACCGCGCACGTAGGGGTACTTGATGCGGGTCGGCGAGTACTCGTACCAGCTGAACGCGGCGCCGCGCGGGCAGCCGCGGGGCTCATACTCGGGCATGTCGGCGCCGGTGGACGGGTAGTCCGTCTGCTGGGTCTCCCAGGTGATGACCCCGTCCTTGACGTAGATCTTCCAGGAGCACGAACCGGTGCAGTTCACGCCGTGGGTGGAGCGCACGATCTTGTCGTAGCTCCAGCGCTCGCGGTAGAAGGAGTCGCCTTCGCGCCCGCCCTCAAGGAAGAGCTGGCGCGCGTCGGCGGAGGCCTTGCCGCGACGCAGCCACGAGCCGAGCGCAAACAGGGTCGCGCCGGTCGCGGGCTTGACCTCGCCGCCGTAGGTCGGGAAGGTCATGTCGGATTCGAGATTCGTCATGGGGTGCTCCTGAGAGTCGATTGACGAGGCAGTGGCAGGTCCACTGCGCACCGCGCAGTGAGGAGTGGATCAGCCGGGGAACGGGGCGTTCTTGCGCGCGTACATCACCCAGCACAGGACCGAGCACGCGGCGCAGAAGATGGCGCAGCCCAGGAAGAAGGCCCATGCACCGCCAGTGCCGACCGCGGAGAGAGCGACGCCGACGAGGAAGGGGCCGAGGGACGCGATGGCGGAGGTGAAGCCAATGGCGCCGCCGGCCTGGCGGGCCGGCATGATCATCGGCATCTGCTTGAAGGTACCGGCGTTGCCGAAGCCGGAGAACAGGAACATCGCGAGCATGAGACCCAGGAAGATCCTGAAGTCCACCATGCCGGTGGGGTTGTACAGGACCCAGGCGATACCGGCCAGGGTGATAGCCATGCCGACGCCGGAGATGAAGGTCCAGATGGCGCCGCCCATGCGGTCACAGAAGACGCCCCAGGACATGCGGATGATCGATCCGATGAGGGGGCCGAGGAAGGCGTAGGTCGCGCCCAGGACCGGCAGGTCGAGGGAGGACTCGCGGCCGAACTGGTTGTTGATGAGCAGGCCGAAGACTGCGGAGAAGCCGGAGAACAGGCCGAAGGTCATGACGTAGAGGATGGTCATGTACCAGGTGTTGGGGTTGGAGAAGATGTCCAGCTGCTGCTTGATGTTGGCCTTGACGGGAACGTCGCGCAGCCAGATAAAGGCGAGGATCGCGGCGACGATGCACCACGGGATGAAGAAGGCTGCGGCGTTGTAGACCCAGATGTGCTCACCGGCATGGTCGCCAGTGGCCTGCGTCTGCGGGGCCAGCCAGGTAATGCCGAAGAGGCCGAAGCCCATGAGGATGGGGCCGACCAGCTGGATGACGGACAAGCCGAGGTTGCCGATGCCGCCCTGCAGACCGAGGGCCGTGCCGGAGAGGCGCTTGGGGAAGAAGTAGCCGGTGGAGGCCATGTAGCCGGAGAACGCGCCGCCACCGATGCCACACATGAAGGCCAGGGTCAGCAGGACCCAGTAGGGGGTCGTGTTGTCCTGGACCGCGTAGAACCAGCCCGCCATAGGCAGGATGCACAGCAGGGAGGTGATGCCCACGAGCTTGCGCGTGCCGATCAGCGGGGGAAGGAACATGTAGATCAGGCGCAGGATGCCGGCGGCCAGGCCGGGCAGAGCGGTGAGCCAGTACAGCTGCGACTTATCCAGGTTGAAGCCAAGAAGCGTCAGCTTGGGCGCGATCGCGCTGGGCAGGAACCAGACGCAGAACGCCAGGATCAGCGAGTAGGTCGTGATCCACAGCGTGCGCCACGCGAGCTTCGAGTCCCACGTGGACTCGTCGTTGGGGTTCCAGTCAGTGAGCAAGTAGCGGCTCTTCTTGGCCGCGGGTTCGGTCGCGCTCATGGCTCTCCTCGTCTGTCAAGGGGCGTCCGATTTCATATGACGGACACTCATTAACACGGAGAGTACCAAGGGAAATACCATTCCCCCCGCGATCACATTGGGACGTACGTCACCCTTGAAACGTAGCCGAAAACTCCTCCACCCAGTAACCATCCGATCGTTGAAATACCGGCAACCGGACGCCGTTACATCACACCGGCGTTACGGAATTAGGGCGGGTCTATCCCCCGATACGGCTCATGGTGCGCGAGGGGCGCGCGAATGCATCGACATTCAGGCCGTGCGCGGCCGGTTTCGCCCACATCGCATCCGCCCAGCGCTGGGCGATCTGGCGGTCCGTTCCGCCCGAGCGCAGCAGGTCCCTCAGCGAGGTTTCCTCGGTGGAGAACAGGCAGGATCGCATCATCCCATCGGAGGTGAGGCGGGTGCGATCGCACGCCCCACAGAAGGGCGCGGAGACGGATGCGATGACGCCCAGCCTCTTACTCGGGTCGCCATCGACAATCCAGCGCCCCGCCGGGGAATGCGGGTCCTCGCGCGGGGCGGGAGTCAGGGTGTGGCGAGTGCTCATGATGTGCAGGATCTCGTCGGCGGTGAGGATACTGCGTCGATCCCAGGTGTTTGCGGGACCAATCGGCATCTGCTCGATGACGCGCAGCTCGATGCCTCGGTCCAGGCAGTAGTCGACCAGGTCCGGCAGGTCGGCCTCGTTCATGCCGCGCAGCACCAGCGTGTTGACCTTGATGGGGCTCAGCCCCACCCTCGCCGCCGCCTCGATCCCCTCGAGCACATCCCCCAGACGATCCCGGCGGGTGATGGCCGCAAAGTGCTCGGCATCCAGCGAATCAAGCGAAATATTCACGCGCTTCAGGCCCGCGCCCCTGAGCCCCTGAGCCCGCTTGGCCAGACCGAGCGCGTTCGTCGTGAGGGCCAGGTCGGGCACGTCCCCACGGTCGGTGCGCAGCTGGGAGCACTGTGCGATGATCCCCTCCAGGCCTCGTCGCAGGAGCGGCTCACCGCCGGTGAAGCGGACCTGGCGGATCCCGAGTTCCTCGACGCCAATGCGCACCAGCCGCACCACCTCGTCGTCCGTCAGCGTGTCCTCGGTGGGCAGCCAGTCGAGCCCCTCGGGCGGCATGCAGTACGAGCAGCGCAGATTACAGCGGTCGGTCAGCGATACGCGCAGGTCGCGGGCGATGCGCCCGAAGGAGTCGACGAGACGCAGGGGCGCGTCCCGCATCGCGGGGGACGCCGCGGCAGAGACGGAGGCGAACTCGACAGACATGGCGCAACCCTATCGCCATTTGTCCCGAGTCCGCCCCTCGAAAAAACAAGGAAGAACGGCGCGAGGCTGCCGAGGCCTCGTCGCTGAGAGAAAGGAAACAGTGGCCAGCAGTGACGAGCAGCTGGAGTCGAACGCTACCGTTGCCCTACGAGCAATTCACCAATCACGAGGAGAAACATGCGCGCCGGCGGCATGCAGGCCGAGGACGCTCGCACGCCCCTCGCGGACGGCACCCTGGTGAAGACCCCCTCAGCCCCCATGCCACCGCGACGGTCCCAGCCCCGCCTGCGCGGGAGTCCCAGCCCCGCCGACACGTGCCGCGTCGCGCCGCAATCCGGGCAGTCCCGCCTGCGCGGCGGTCCCGCCAGTCGCCCAGGAGGGGGTTTTTCTACATCTTGCTCCCACACCCCCGCGAGCACCGGCGTGTCGACGCAAAGATGTAGATATTCCCCCTCTCTCTCGCCCATCGCCACCGTCACCGCCAATCCCAGCGACAACCTCGTTCGACGCCATCGAAACAAAAACACGCGTACCCACACGCTAGAAAGTCAGACCAATTCATCGCATATAAACAAGAACGAAACGATATCAACCGCGCTAAAATCAATCCATGGATCCCAACCACGGGGGCATTGAAGCCCCCTTCATCCTTGGAATCGTTGAGCGTGCAATTCTTCGAGTCCCACGCTCCAGCCACCACGGCCTCACGAAGGTGCCGACTGCGACGCGGATCGCGGGCAGGACGTACCTTGACCTGGCGCGTCTGGAGAACATAGACGCCAGGCAGCTGCCGGAGGTCGTGCTCGCCGCACGGCTGTATCACCTCGCGTACACGCACCGGGCCATGGTGATCATCGGCCAATGCGCGCTCTGGGCGCACGGCGACCCGAGCGACCCACCACTGCCTCCCATCACCGTCGCGTCATCATCGCCATCCGCCCCCATCAGGCTGCCCGCCGTCACGGTCGGCACCCACAGGTTCCCGTCGGTCACCATCAAGCCTCGCCACGTCTGCCGCCTTCCGAGCGCAGAAAACGCCGGCGACATCTTTCTCGAAACTCCGCAGAGCGCTCAAGTCACGATTGCCCGCACGTCACCCAACCCGCGCTCCGCATTCGTTCAGCTCTGCATGATCGGCCACGAATTCACCCACTTCGACAACTTCCACCTCACGAACTCCCGACTGAACGAAAAGTACTGGAAGACGCTGCTGCGCGCGCAGCTCGCCGGTCTCGGAAAAAGCGCTCGCGGGCGCGCGCAAGCTCGCTGGATGATCACCCACGCCGACGCTGGGTGTGCCTCCCCCGGAGAGGCTCGCGTGCTTTACGAGTTGCGCGCCGCGGGACTCACGGGGATCCGCACACAGGTCGAGGTACACACGCGCGGGCGCCGCTACTTCATCGATTGCGCGTTCCCCGCCGAAAAAGTCGGCATCGAGTTCGACGGTCGCGCCAAGTATGGCGACGACGCCCGCAGCATCCACTCCTCGCTCGCCCGCGAGCGCGAGAGGCAACGACGCCTCGAAGCTGAGGGCTGGCATATCATCCGAGTCGGTTGGCACGACCTTGACCACCCGGGGGAGCTGATCGCTCAGATTCGCGCCGCGCTCGCCGCGCGCGTGGGGTGAGAACGCATGCGCCGACGCGACGACGCTGCCTGACGCCGCGCTCACCGCGCGCGTGGGGTGAGAACGGCTCCGGCCACTCAACGAGGCGGGGGGTTTTGCGACATTTATGGCCTCGCCGCGGCGTGTCGCCGGCGTGTCGCGCTCCTCGTGTAGAAATTCCCCCCGGTGGCCGAGCGCGTCCGCACGCCGGACTGTGGCCACGGCAGCTTAGGCATTCCCCCGTGGCCTCGCCGCAGCGGGAACCACCGTATCGCGCGTCCGGCGTCGACATTGCCCCCCCACCGATCAGCCAGCCCACCCGAGCAAGCCACGACCACGCGGCGCCGCTGCCACCTCGTGATGCCCGCTCCGCTGCCACCTCGTTCCCCTCGTGATGCCCGCGCGCACGTCTCTCGTACCCGACCTACCCCTACACTGGTTCCATGCATGACCCCGCTTTGTCAACCGCCCAGCACCGCGAGCTGATCGAGGCCCTCGCGCTCAGCCATATCCTGGCCCCCGAGGTGCTGCCCGCCGATCAGTGCCTGGAGCGTCGCCTGGCGCTCGATCTTGCCGCCCTGGCACCCCTTCCTCCCTTCACGAACTCGGCGATGGATGGTTTCGCCGTGCGCCGGGACGACCTGCGGGGCGAGGGGCCGTGGACGCTGCCCGTCGCTGGCGACATTCCGGCGGGCGACACGCGGGACAACCACCTGGAGGCGGGAAGTGCGTGGCGCATCATGACGGGGGCGCCGATCCCAGCGGGTGCGGACACCGTCGTCAAGGTCGAGCACACGGATCACGCGGCGGGCGTCGCCCAGGCTCCGGACACCGTGGAAATCCGCATCGCCCCGGCGCTCGGCGCGAATGTGCGCGTCGCCGGCGAGGCACTCGCCGAGGGGGCGCCCATCCTGGCGGCTGGCCAGCTCCTCGACGGGACGGCGCTGGCGGCCGCGATCTCGGTGGGGCACGGCAGCCTGCCCGTACTTCCTCGCCCTCGCGTCCTCGTCGTCACGACGGGCACGGAGCTCAGGGCAGCGGGAGAGGAACTCCAGCGCGGGCAGATCCCCGACTCCAACGGCATTCTCCTGCGCGGCCTCGTCGAGGAGGCCGGGGGACGGGTGGTGGCACACCTGCGCACCGGAGACACCCCCAGCGAGCTGCGCCGGGCGCTGGACGAGGCCCCCGAGGCGGACCTCGTCCTGACCGCCGGCGGCATCTCGGCTGGCGCCTACGAGGTGGTGCGCCTGACGCTCGGGAGGGACGCGGGATTCCATCACGTCTCGCAGCAGCCGGGCGGGCCGCAGGGCGTGGGCTCCACGGCGGTCGGGGCGAGCGGCGCGGACACCCCCGTCATCTGCCTGCCGGGCAACCCGGTGTCCGTGTTCACCACCTTCCACATGTACGTCGCGGGCGTGCTCGCGGTGATGTCCGGCCTGGTCGCGCCCGAGCACGGTGCGACGACACCCAGCGCGATCACGGCGCGCGCCCACGTGGGATGGGACT
The DNA here is from genome assembly GCF_024584435.1 of Schaalia odontolytica. Lineage (GTDB taxonomy): Bacteria > Actinomycetota > Actinomycetes > Actinomycetales > Actinomycetaceae > Pauljensenia. The sequence continues at coordinate 2,095,663 of NZ_CP102197.1, read as the reverse complement.
CGCCGCGCGGCAAGACACAGTTCATTCCCCTGTGCTTCGTCGACGAGGCTGGCGAGAGGGCCGACGACGTCTTGTCGTATGATCGCCGCGGCGGCGAGGCCTGGGTCGCCCCCGTCCATCCCCTCGGGTCGAAGTCGCACCTCGTCGCGTCGCTGGCACGCGCGCGCGCCGTCGGCGTCGTACCTCCCGAGTGCGAGGCCGTCACGCCAGGCCAGGAGCTGGCGGTTGTCCCGCTGGTGGGCTGAGGCTCGCCCGCGCTCGGCACTCCGAGTCCCTACTGTCCGAGAGGAACACCCATGAGGTTCACGCACCTGAACGACGAGGGCTCCGCCTACATGGTGGACGTCACCGCTAAGACCCCGACCGTGCGGCAGGCCAGCGCCGTGTGCCGCGTTGACTGTTCCGAGGAGGTCATGCGGGCGCTGCGCGAGGGCACCGTGCCCAAGGGCGATGTCCTGGCCGTTGCTCGCGTGGCTGGCATCGCCGCCGCCAAGCGCGTTCCCGATCTGCTGCCCCTCGCCCACACGATCGGCGTCCACGGGTGCGAGGTGGACCTGTCTTTGCGGGAGGATCACGTGGCGATCCGCGCGACGGTTCGCACGGCCGACCGCACGGGTGTGGAGATGGAAGCGCTGACGTCGGTGACCGTGGCCGCCCTGGCCATCATCGACATGGTCAAGGGCGTGGATCGCAGCGCCCGGATCCGGGACGCAAAGATCGTCGCCAAGTCGGGTGGCCGCAGCGGGGATTGGGTGCGCCCCGCGGACCCGGAGGACTGAGCAACCCCGGAGAGCTGAGCGCCCCCGGAGAGCTGAGCGCCCCCGGAGGACAAATGACACCGAAGCGAACGGCGGCCGACGAAACGCGCTGCGGGCGAGGCGCCGAGGCGCCGCCTCCCGGATGCCCCGCCTAGGCGCGCGGGTGGTCTCCGCCGCCGAGCTGGTCGAGAACGTGGGAGATGAGCGGGCCCACGACGGCGACAGCGTCGGCGACGCCGCCGCGAGATCCGGGGGCGTTGACAACGAGTGCCCCCTCGCCGCTCCGTCGGGTGACGCCGACGAGGCCACGGGAGAGCACCGCCGAGGCCACCGAGTTTTCGCCGCGACGCCGCACCGCGTCGGCCATCCCGTCGATTCGCGTGGAGAGGAGAGGCTCGGTGGCCTCCGGGGTTACGTCCCGCGGGGACACCCCCGTGCCACCGGTCGTGAGGATGAAGCGCGCGCCGTCGGCCTCGGCGCCGCGGATAGCGCCGCGGATGGCGTCGATGTCGTCGGGAACCACCACGAGGGTCGCGTCGACGCCGTAGTCGGCGAGCAGGCGCACCGCGAGGGGGCCGGAGAGGTCCTCCGCCTCGCCCGCCGAGCAGCGATCGGAGACGGTGATGACGCGCGCGCGGGTCACGTCAGTGCCGCGCGCTTCCGCGCCGACGCGCCGACCGACGCACGCGAATACCGGAGGTAACCGGGTCGACGTCGTTAAACTGCCGGGGCGAGAGTTCGTAGTCGACGCGGTGAGTGGGCTCCGGCTCGAAGGCCTGCGGGAGCGGGCGGCGGCTCGCGTCCGTGACGCGCTGGGTGGCTCGCTGCGGGAACGCGGGAGGGGCGGGAATCGGTTCGAGGACCTCACCGACGCGCGGCTGGCTGGCCGCCGCGGGGCGTGTCGGCGCAGCGGGGCGCGCGGGTGCCGCAGTAGGCGCAGCGGCGGGCTGCGTGGGCGCAGCGGGCGCACGAGCGGGCTGGGCCGGCGTGTAGGCTCCGTCGGGCACCACCGCGGTGGGGCGAACGCGAACGGGACGGATCTGGGGAACCGACTTCGTGACGGGGCCGCGGGCGCCCTCGGGGGCGCCGGGGGAAGCGACGGGCGCTCCCCCTCGGACGGGCGGGCGCGAAGGCGGCAGCGGCGGGGCGTCCGGCGCATGCAGGATCGACGACGCCGCGGGGACGTCTGCCGGGTCGTCCGCGTTGCCGGAGACGCGCTCAGAGAAGGGACGGCCTGCTCGACGCGGCAGGGGCGAGGCCTCGGTGCCGCGATGGCGAGACAGTCCCGCGGGAGGAGGCATCGGGACGGGCTGCCCCTGGGGGCGCGCGGCGGGCGCGACCGGCGCGGCGTGTGCCGCAGGGGCCACCGAGGGGACGACGGGCGCGGAAGAAGCGGGCGGAGCGACGAATGCCGCGGGAGCCGCCGGAGCGTCGGGGGTGATCAGCTGGGCCGGGACGCCCTCGCCGGAGGCGTGCGTGGCGGGGGCCTCGACCCGAGGCGTCGGCGCCTGCGCGGCAAGATCCTCGGGCTCGTGGACGGGGGCGGCCACGACGGGCATCTCACTGGCGGAGCGGCGGCCGATGAAGAAGGAACGCAGCTGCATGGCGGCCTCTTGGGCCAGGACGCCACCGATGACCTCGGTGGGGTGCGGCATGCGAGCGTCTCGCAGCACGTCGCGCAGGGAGCCCGCCGCGCCCGCCTTCGGATCCCACGCACCGAAGACGACACGGTCGACGCGCGAGGCGAGGATTGCTCCCGCGCACATCGTGCAGGGCTCAAGGGTGACGACGAGCGTGCAGCCCGTCAGGCGCCACGTGCCGAGCGCGCATCCTGCCTCGCGCAGCGCGACGACCTCGGCGTGGCCGGTTGGGTCGTGATGACCCTCGCGACAGTTCCACCCTCGCCCGATGATGCGACCACCGGCATCGACGACGACGGCTCCAACGGGGACGTCACCCGTTTCGCGCGCGCGATTGGCTAGGAACAGGGCCTTGCCCATGGCTTCGCGGTACTGTTCGTTAACTGTCACCCTCCTAGCTTACCGGCCCGAGCACCATTGGGGTAATTGAAGTCCGCGGGGCTGGTGAGGTTCATGTGACACAAGAGCTTGACACCCTCCCATTCCTCGGAAAAGTGGCGAGCTGGCAGCCTTTCCGCGCCGCCCCACCAGCACCAACCGCGCGGTCGGTACACCGGGGTGCGCGGCCCCGCGCGAACGCGGTAGCCTATAACCATGCGCCTCCACGTAGCTAACCACCCCCTGATCACTCACAAGCTCACCGTCCTGCGCGATCGCGAGACGCCGTCGGCGACCTTCCGTCAGCTGGTTGACGAGCTGGTCACCCTCCTCGCCTATGAGGCGACCCGCGAAGTCGCCGTCACCGAGACCGCGATCAACACCCCCGTCGCGCCGACGGTCGGCCTCAAGCTCTCCGAACCTCGTCCGATCGTCGTTCCCGTCCTGCGCGCCGGCCTGGGCATGCTTGAGGGCATGACCCGTCTCCTGCCCACCGCCGAGGTCGGCTTCCTGGGCATGCGCCGCGACGAGGACACCCTTGAGATCGAGACCTACGCCAACCGCCTGCCCGACGACCTGTCGGGACGCCAGTGCTTCGTGCTCGATCCCATGCTCGCCACCGGCCACACCATGGTCGCGGCCACCAACTACCTGTTCGAGCGCGGGGCCAAGGACGTGACCTGCGTGTGCATCCTCGCCGCCCCCGAGGGCGTGAGCACGCTTGAGTCCGCGATCGGCGACCGCGCCGACGTCAACGTCGTCGTCGCAGCCGTCGACGAGCGCCTGAACGAGAAGTCCTACATCGTGCCGGGCCTGGGCGACGCAGGCGACCGCCTCTACGGGATCGTCGACTGACGCTCCGGGAGGGGCCGGGGAGCCGCGCGAGAACGCGACGATGTGGGGAGGGATTCGTTCCCTCCCCACACTTTTCCCCTCCCAACTGGCCATTGGCCGCGCGTCCTCGCCCATCGGCGAGGCGTTTGCGCAGGTCCGGGAACACTGTGACCTTGCGCTCGTTGTAATGTAAGTCCCTCGAAATTAGCTGACCCTCACCTCATGCTTATCGCATGGCACTGATCCAGACCAATCCCAAGCGCCGCCGGTACGGCGTTGCAGCACTCGCAGGCGTCCTCGGTGGCATCGTCTCCGCCATCGTGAAGTTCGGGTGGGAGGTGCCTCTGCCCCCGCGCACCCCCGAGCGCAACGCGACCAACCCACCGCAGGAGCTCCTCCAGCAGCTGGGCGTGCCCGAGAGCGTCACGCACCTGAGCTACTCCTTCAACGGCAACGATGGCCTGCCGTGGGTGTCCTTCGTCGTCCACTTCGCCTTCGCCATCGGCTTCGCCGTCATCTACTGCGTCCTGGCCGAGCGATTCCCCCAGATCAAGCTGTGGCAGGGCGCGGCCTTCGGCATCGTCGTCTACGTGGCCTTCCACGTGGTCCTCATGCCGCTGATGGGCACCGTCCCCGCCCCGTGGAATCAGCCCTTCGCGGAGCACTTCTCCGAGTTTTTCGGCCACATCATCTGGCTGTGGGTCATCGAGGTCTTCCGACGCGACATGCGCAACCGGATCACCCACGAGCCGGACGCCGAGTTCCCACTCGAGACTCGCACCAACTGAGCACCCTGCTGACGTACGTGCCCCGGAACCAGTCGGTTCCAGGGCACGTACGTGTCGGCGTCTTCGGATCAGAAGGCCGGGATGACGGAGCCGTCGGACCAGGTCTCCTGGATGTACTTCTTGACCTGCTCGGAGTGGAGGATCTTCTCAAGCTTGGCGATGGCCTCGGACTTGTCGGTCCCGCTCTTCCACACGAGGACGTTCACGGCAGGGTTGCCCTCGGGCGACTCGACAACCAGGGCGTCGCTGGCGATGCTCTTGCCGCCCTCCTGGGCGAAGTTGCCGTTGATGACCGCGTAGTCGAAGTCGTCAAGGGAGCGCACCAGCTGCGGACCCTCCACCTCGCGGAAGTCAAAGTTCTTCAGCTTGGTGACGGTGTTGATGTTGACGTCACCGTCGCCCTCGGGGAGGGAGACGAGGCCCTGCGTGGCCAGAAGCTCCAGGGCTCGCGCCTGGTTGGATGTGTCGGAGATGATGCCGATCGTGCCGCCGTCGGACAGCTCGTCCAGGGACTTGTGCTTGTTGGAGAACACGCCGAGGGGCTCCAGGTGGATGCCCTCGCCAGCCTCGAAGTCGTAGCCGAACTGTTTCTCCGCGTTCTCCAGGTAGGGGACGGTCTGATAGAAGTTGGCGTCGAGATCGCCGTCGTTGAGCGCCGTGTTGGGCTGAACGTAGTCGGTGTACTCAACGATGTCGAGCTTGATTCCCTCGGCGGCAGCGAGGTTATCGTTGACGTAGGTGAGGATCTTCGCGTGGGGCGAGGGCGTGGCGCCCACCTTCAGCGTGACGACGCCGGAACCGTCGGGGGAGGTGGTGGTGGAGCCGCCCGAGCAGGCCGCCAGGCCCAGGGAGGCGACGGCCGCCAGGCCGAAGGCTGCGAGAGTGCGGTGACGCATGGTGCTTCTCTTTCTTGGTTCGTGATGGGATGGATGGTCGAGGCCGGGGTGGCCTCACCGGGTCTGTCAGCGCGCCCGGTGATCCAGGGCGCGGGAGATGATGTCGCCGACCAGCTGAATGACCTGGACGATGAGGATGATGGCGACGACGGTGGAGATCATGACGTCGTCCTGCCAGCGGTTGTAGCCGTAGTTGATGGCCATCTGGCCCAGGCCGCCGCCGCCGACTGCGCCCGCCATCGCGGAGTAGCCGATCAGGGTGATGGCCAGCGTCGTGATCGACTGGACGAGGGCGGGCAGGGCCTCGCGAATGAGGACGCCCCAGCGGATCTGCCGGTTGGACGCGCCCATCATCTGCGCGGCCTCGATCTTGCCCGGATCGACGGCCAGGAGGTTCGTCTCCACGAGGCGCGCGAAGAAGGGCGCGGAGAGGATCACGAGCGGCACGACGGTCGCCAGGGAGCCGGTGGATTTGCCCACGATGAGCTTCGTCAGGGGGATCAGCATGATGATGCCGATGATGAAGGGCAGCGACCGCACGATGTTGACGACGAAGGAGACGCCCTGGTAGACGGCCTTGTTGGGGGTGAGCCCACCCTTGCCGGTCTGGACCAGGACGAGGCCCAGGAGGGTGCCGATGACGACCGCGAAGAGGGTCGACAGGCCCGTCATCATGAGGGTTTCGAGGATCGCGGGGCCGAACTTGTCCGTCAGCGCGGGGTTGTCCAGCCACGTGGGGTCTCCCTTGCCCGCGGGCAGGAGCGCCAGCGCGTGGGCGGCGGTCGCGGCGGCGTTGTGTGCGGCGGTCATTGGTCCCTCACTTCCGCGTGGACGTTGTTCTTGCGCAGCTGCTCGATGATCTTGTCGGCGTGGTACGCGGGGACGGTCAGGGCCAGGCGGCCCACCTGCACGCTGCCCAGGGACTCGAAGGTTCCGGCGGTCACGTCAGCGCCCATCGACGAGGCCAGGTGCAGGACGGTGGCTCCCGTGGGCACGCCCGGGTGCGAGGTGAACACGACGTCGAGGAGGACGACGCCGGAGCCGGCATCGGCGGGGACGTCCGCGGTGTCGACGACGGGCATGGGCACGAGCTCGCGGGCGAGCGGCGTGGCGGGGTCGGCCACGACCTCTTCGAGGCTTCCCGTCTGCAGGACCTGCCCGTGGCCCAGGAGGGTCACCGAATCGCAGATCTCGCGAACGACGGCCATCTCGTGGGTGATGATGACGACCGTGACACCGGCGACGTCGCGCACGCGGCGCAGCAGCGCGAGGATCTGCGCGGTCGATTCGGTGTCGAGTGCGCTCGTCGGCTCGTCGCACAGGAGGACGGCGGGTTCGTCGGCCAGGGCGCGGGCGATGCCGACGCGCTGGCGCTGGCCGCCGGAGAGCTGGGAGGGGTAGGAGTTTCCGCGCCCTTCAAGGCCGACGAGCTCGAGGAGCTCATCGACGCGCTGGTTCCGCTTGGCCTTGGGTACGCCCGCAAGCTTGAGCGGGTAGCCGATGTTCTCTGCCGCGGTGCGCGCGTCGAGCAGGTTCGCGGCCTGGAAGACCATACCAATGCGGCGCCGAGCGGCACGCAGGTCGGCACCGGCCAGCGCGCTCAGGTCGCGCCCGTCGACGACGATGTGGCCATCGGTGGGCTTCTCCAGCGCGGTCAGGCACCTGATGAGCGTGGACTTACCCGCGCCAGACCTGCCGACGATCCCATGGATGGATCCTCGTTCGACGTGCAGGTTCACCCCATCGAGCGCGACAACCTGGCCGCCGTTTTTCACGGGGTAGACCTTGGACACCCCGGTGAGGTCAATCATATGCTTCTCCGTTACTGGGCCGGTCGGCCCGCACGTTCAGCATATGGGGGGCGGATACGCGAGCGCCATGCATGCCGTTACAAAACTCCGCATCGTGGCTAAACCCTCACCGATCAGTGCACATACCTCGTAACGCCGCGCATTCGCGGGGTCGGTACACCGCCCTCGCACCATCGAAACCCGGGCGAAGCGCCGCACGCACCCCAGCCCCGCTCACCCAACGCCGCGCTCGCCCAGCTGTTCCCCGGCCGAGGCTCCGCTCACCGAGGCAGTCCCACGCGCGACGCACGGCCGAGGCCCCGCTCACCCAGCGAGGGCGATGCCCGCCACGGCGGCCGCCCACGATGCCGCCCAGGTGCCGAACGCGAGCGCCAGGCTACGCCCCCGGAAGCCGTCCGCCCACAGGGTGACCGAGTCCACGACGGCGGTTGAGAACGTCGTGAAGCCGCCCAGGAACCCCGTTGACACGATCGGCATTATCTCGGCGGGCACCGCCTGGGTGGCCACCCCGGCGAGGAAGCAACCCAGGACGTTGACGACCAGTATTCCCAGGCGCCCTGCCGCCGGATCACCCCAGGCCGACAGGCCCCGCTGCGTCGCGCGGTCCAGCCAGAACCTCGCGCACGCCCCCGCGCCTCCCGCCAGGGCGACGGCCGCGTACACGGCGGCGTTCACGCTTGATCGCCCCCTGCCCTCCGTGCAGCTGCCGCGCGCCCGGTATCGCCCAGCCGTTGCCCAACCTCCGTGCCCGCCCACGCGCACGCCCCGCCCAGGACCAGCAGGCCCAGGGACTGTGCGACGGCCTCGGCGACTCCGTTGAGAGAGGCGTAGCCCACCGAGGCGATGATGTAGGTTCCGTAGGTGGTAAACGCCCCGGCGAAGCCCGTTCCGGCCAGGAGCCTGAGGCGGCGCAGCGACGACGGATCCCCCGCTCCGCTCGCGATCCTGCCCGCGACCCACGCGCCGAGCAGCCCCAGGCCAAACGCGCCCAGCGCGTTGACCGCCAGCGTCGACCACGGAAGAAAAAGGCCTCGCGCCGGGTACATGGCCGCGACCTGGTCCAACGCGGCGCGGGCGGCGCTACCCGCGACCCCGCCCGCTCCGACCACGACAGAGTCGGGTATCCGTGTGCGTCTCATGGCGCCACTGTACGCCCTGGGCGAGCGACTTCTGGGATGCGGGGCTCCTACACTGGCAGGCATGACGAATACCGGACGCTTCGCGCCCTCCCCGACGGGCGATTTTCACCTGGGCAATCTGCGTACCGCCATCCTGGCCTGGGCGTGGGCGCGCGTGAGCGGACGCCGCTTCGTCCTGCGCATCGAAGACATTGATCGGGCGCGCGCGGGTTCCGCCGACCGGCAGATAGCCGACCTGGAGGCCATCGGAATCGACTGGGACGGGGACCCGCTCGTGCAGACGACGCGGGCCGACGCTCACGAGGCCGCCCTGGAGGAGCTGGCCGCGCGCGGCCTGCTCTTCGAGTGCTACTGCTCCCGTCGCGACATCCGCGAGGCGGCCTCGGCGCCTCACGTACCGCCCGGCCACTACCCGGGGACATGCCTGTCCCTGAGCGAGGAGGAACGCCGCGCCCGGCGCGAGGCGTTGGCGGCCCTCGGTCGCGCACCCGCGCTGCGCCTGGCTGCCCCCTGCCCGACCTGGACCGTCACCGATGAGCTTTACGGCGACTACACGGGGCCGGTCGACCACTTCGTCGTTCGCCGCGCCGACGGGGTTCCCGCCTACAACCTGGCGGCCGTGGTGGACGACGCCTTCCAGGGCGTCGATCAGGTTGTGCGAGGCTGCGACCTGCTCTCCCAGGCGCCGGCTCAGGCACAGCTGGCCCACCTGCTGGGTGCCCCCGTGCCGACGTACGCACACGTTCCCCTCGCGCTCTCCCGCTCGGGTGCTCGCCTGGCCAAGCGTGACGGGGCGGTGACTCTGCGCGACCTGCGAGACCTGGGGTGGTCCGCCTCGGATGTCGTCGCCTTCATCGGCGAGTCTCTGGGCGTCTCGGGCGCCCGGCGCGCGAGTGACATCGCGCGGGCGCTGGGGATCGAGGGTCTGCGCGCCCTGCCCACCGACCCGTGGGTGGTGACTCCGCCCATCGGGCGGCAGGCCTGATCCGGGTGGAGCCGTGAGCGACCGGGGGGCGCGGTTGGCTCGGACGGAAGGCGCGGTTGGTGAAGCCCGCGAAACCCAGACCACCCTGGCTGCGGTGCGCCCGCGCCCGCTGAAACCCAGACCACCCCTGCTTCGCCAAAACTCCCCATCCCAGGCGCCATGAAACAGGCACGGGAGGCCCAGGTTTCACACACTCCCGCAACAACCCACACAGGGGAGGCCCAGGTTTCACACACGCCCACAACAACCCACACAGGGGCGGGCCAGGTTTCAACCCGCGCCCCCGCTGAAACCCAGACCACCCCCGCTGCAAGATACGCACCGCCTGAAGGGCAATTTCAGAAGACAGGGGCGCCTCCGGTTTCACACACGCCCACAACAACCCACACAGGGGCGGCCCAGGTTTCAACCCGCGCCCCCGCTGAAACCCAAACCACCCCCGCTTCGCCAAAACTCCCCATCTCAGGCGCCATGAAACAGGCACGGGCGGCCCGGGTTTCACGCACGCCCCCTGCTGAAACCCAGACCACCCCCGCTGCAGGGCACGCGCCGTTTGAGGGGTAATTTCGGAAGGCAGGGGCGCTTCCGGTTTCACCTACGTGGATGACTTCCGCGTCGCTCGCATCAACCAGCCCGCTTCGCCAGCCCGCCCACCGGCGCGGAATGTGACAGCGCACCGGCGTCGAACGCGGCAGGACCGAGCAGGCGGGGCACGACGGCAAGCGCCGGGCGGGCAATGGAAAAGCACCCCTGCAGGGGTGCTGTCCACAAATGCAGAACCCCCACCGGTGGATCGCACCGAGGGGGGCCGCTGCGCGCCCGAAGGGACTCGAACCCCCAACCTTCTGAACCGTAATCAGATGCTCTATCCATTGAGCTACGGGCGCAACGCCGTTTGGCTGGGTACAAGCTTACACGCTCTGCGACGAGACACAAAATCAAACGGCGTGACGTGAACCACTTAGAAGGGGTGCGTCTCGCTCTCGACCAGGACCGAGAAGCATATACGGAGATCCTCCGCGCACCCGGCAGCGCACCCTTATCCTTGCTGCATTCCTGCCCTGGGGAGGTTCGGATGATACCGTCACGCGGAGGACCGAAACCCAGCATACACGCTTCCCGCTCTCACGCGCAGCGGCCAGGCCTCTCAGCCGCCCGCGGGCAACGCCAGCACGTCGGTCCCCACCATGTGGGACGCTCCACTCGGCTACAGCCACCCGCAGGCAACGCCGCCGCATCCGTTACACGCGTCTACCCATCGACCAGCTCTCTCCCACCCACCGAACGACATCTACCCTGAGAGCATGAGCACTCTCACCATCCCCGGCGTCGGCTCGCTGGAGCCACGTCCAGCACTGGACCACCCGGAACTCCTCGCTCCCCCTGTCGCACAGGCGCTATCCGCCCTCACCGAGCGGGGGGTCGCAACCGTTTCGTCCGCCCTGGTTGCCGCCATCGATCCCAGCCTTGCGGACACAGAGGAGATGACGAAGGCGTTCGGCATGGAGTTGTCACTCTCGTCAAACTGCATCCTGGTCGCAGGCAAGCGTTCTGGAGAGGAGAGGATCGCCGCGTGCGTCGTGCGCGCGACGACCAACGCCGACGTCAACCACGTCGTCAAGAAGCTTCTGGACGTTCGCAAGGCAAGCTTCTGGCCACAGCAGCGCGCGGTCGAGGCCTCGGGCATGGAGTACGGCGGCATCACCCCGGTCGGGGTGCCCGCCTCGTGGAGGCTCCTCATCGACTCCGCGTGCGCCTCCGGTTGGAACTGCATCGGCTCCGGCCTACGCCGCTCCAAGCTCTTCGTGACGGGCGAGGTCCTGGCGTCTCTTCCGGGCGCGGAGATCATCGAGGGCCTCGGGGTCTAGGCCGCGAACGAGGCACGGATCGCGCCAGCTCGCCACGAGACCGAGCCGACTTTTCCCTGCAAACACAAAGAAAACCCCGGAACCTCAAGAGGTCCCGGGGTGACGTGGCGGAGGATGGGGGATTCGAACCCCCGAGGGCTTGCACCCAACACGCTTTCCAAGCGTGCGCCATAGGCCACTAGGCGAATCCTCCGTGCACACTGTGCCCGTCAATCATAAGCGACGACGCATCCCGCGCGCCAATCCAACCCAATGGGGCAGGTCACAGGCCGAGGGCGTAGATGATCCCCACGACGGCGACGAGTATCCCATCAAAGATCAGGGCCGCGACCGCCTCGTGGGTGCCAATCCGATCCGGAAGGTCCTGGGCGCGCACGAGGCCGATGATCGCCAGGACAACGCTGACCGGGATGGGAATGAGGAACACGCCGGCGACGGCGAGCCACAGCGCCACCTTCGCGATCGGATTGGTGATCGGATCGGGAGAGTTGTAGCGACCCCCGGAGAAGATGGCACCCACGTCGACGTATTCGGTTCCCGGAAAGAAGGCACTCTCGGCGGCGGCCGGGGCGGAGGGAGCAACGGGCGCGTACCCGAAGCGGTCACGGGCTACGCCGGAGTATGGGTCGCCCGGATCCACGAAGCCGGAGGTGGCGGGATAGGCCGCCGGGCCGCCCGACGGGGCGCCGCCGGGCGCGGGGGCGAGGTTTGGCGCGGGCACACTCATGCCCCAACTATCCCACAGCGAAAGGGGCATCCACCACACTTTGTACGTAAGTGCGTTTTTCGCGTGGCGAAGACGCCGCTCCCTCGCCCGGACGCGCTACCCTGGTGTTCCGACCGGTACGGCCAATCACGCCCATCAACTGATCGGATTTTGACGCTTATGAGCGAAACGAAGACCTCGCTGTTCCGTTGGAAACTTCACGGCAACGGCACATCCATTAATCCCGGCGACGTCGTCCTACCCGGCGAGAGGCTCTCGTGGCCGCGCACCATCGGCATTGGCGCCCAGCACGTGGTCGCGATGTGTGGCGCGACCTTCCTCGTTCCGTTGTTGACAGGTTTCCCCCCGTCAACAACGCTTTTTTTCACCGCGATCGGCACCCTGCTGTTCTTCCTGATCACGGCCGGCCGCCTGCCCTCGTACCTGGGTTCCTCGTTCGCGCTCATCGCGCCGATCACCGCGGTGTCGGCCACTCTGGGATCCTCCTACGCGCTCGGCGGCATCATCGCCACGGGCGCAACGCTGACGCTCGTCGGCCTGATCGTCCACTTCGCGGGCGTGCGCTGGATTGACGCGGCGATGCCTCCGGTCGTGACCGGCGCAATCGTCGCGCTTATCGGCCTGAACCTGGCTCCCGCCGCGTGGGATTGGGTGAAGGAGGGGCCGATCACTGCCGTCGTGACGATCGTGTCGATCTGCCTGGTGACGGTGCTCTTCAAGGGCATTCTCGGCCGCCTCTCGATCCTCATCGGCGTTCTGATCGGCTACGTGGCCGCGATCATCCAGGGTGAGGTCAACTTCTCCGGCGTCGGCAAGGCCGCCTGGTTTGGTTTCCCCGAGTTCCACGCCCCCGCCTTCTCCCTCTCGACCCTCGGCCTGTTCCTGCCGGTCGTGTTCGTTCTGGTCGCCGAGAACGTCGGCCACGTGAAGTCCGTGTCCGCCATGACGGGCGAGAACCTGGACGACGTCACCGGCCGCGCGCTCATGGCGGACGGCCTATCCACGATGCTGGCCGGCAGCGGCGGCGGCTCGGGCACGACGACCTACGCCGAGAACATCGGCGTCATGGCGGCGACCCGCGTCTACTCGACGGCTGCCTACGTGATCGCGGCGTGCGTCGCGTTCGCCCTGTCGATGCTGCCAAAGTTCGGTGCCCTCATCGAGGCGATCCCCCACGCCGCCCTCGGCGGCGCGGGCACGGTCCTGTACGGCATGATCGGCATGCTGGGTGTTCGCATCTGGGTGCAGAACCGCGTCGACTTCTCTAACCCGGTGAACCTGAACACCGCCGCGGTCTCCCTGATCGTCGCGATCGCGAACTTCACGTGGGTCATCGGCGACATGACCTTCGGCGGCATCGCGCTGGGCACCGCGGCGGCGCTGCTCATCTATCACGGCATGCGCCTGATCTCGAAGCTGCGCGGCACGAACCTGGAGGCGGCGTCGCCCGCGTCCGCGCCGTCGGGTTCGGAGCTCGAGGGCGAGGCGTACTCGACGCGCCACCGCGCTCCGGCGACGCAGGCCGACGCCTGATCCGACGCATTCACTGACGAGGCCGGGGCCCGGCCACTCGCTCGCCGCTGTGAGGGGTGGGTCAGGTCCCGGCCTCGTTTCAGACGCCGCACCAATCACCACGCGTAACACCACAAACAGACTCCTAGATTGCTAACCTAGTCCTAGTACACGCAGAGAGGAGGCAGATCCATGAACGTCGCAAACATGGCAGCCACGCTCTTCACCCCTTCGACGCTCAAATCACTCCTATCTGATGGCGCAACAGACGCACAAGAAAGCCTGATCGAAGCACTGCAAATCGAACTGCGCTTATCTCCCAGCTGTCCCCTTTCGGAAACAATCAACAAGACCTACAGCATCTTGCGACGAGAAGGTAACAGAACTGATTACGTCTACAGAAATGCGATCATTGACAAGGTTGTCGTCGGCAAACATTCGATAAACACAGCCACACCAATCCAGGAGTTCCGCGTCGGATCGTCACTCGCAGACCTCGTGGTGCTCAACGGGACTTCCACAGTCTACGAAATCAAGTCAGAACGAGACACACTCAGACGATTAGCATCTCAGGTAGAGAACTACTCAAAGGTCTTCGAACAAACATATGTTGTAGCCTCCACAACGCGACTCCTAAGCCTCGAGCGCGACCTACCCAAGCACCTCGGCATTATAACGCTATCGCGCGACTACACTCTCCAGACAGTGCGAGAAGCAACCACTAACTGGGAGTTGATAGACCCAGTCGCAATTTCTCGCACAATGACAATCCCAGAAGCATTTGCAGCCCTCAAAAGTCTAGGAATTCCCATCCCAAATGTTCCAAATATGCTCATACGACACGCAATCGATGATATATTTAAAGAACTTGGGAGTCAAAGCTGTTCACACGCCTTCGTTTCAACCTTGAAAAGCAGCCGTAAGCCTGGCCTTACGCAAGCCGATATCACTCAAGTTCCTAGACCACTCAGATCATTTGTTCTGTCACATTTGCGAAAAACAGGGCAAGTTACGACACTACTAGAACAGCTTAAGACAACACCCATTCAGAGCAAGGAAGGTCTGTGACATCATGTACTTCCCCTACTTTCGAGGAAAACAGTTCGAACTAATCCTCCTCCGAGAGCAAGCTGAATTTCTTGCAGCCAACCATCAGGTGCCAATTATCGCACCGGTACGTTCTAACACAAAACAGTTAGAAAAGTGTATCAACTCCTTAAACGAGAAAATAGCGCGACATATAGTAATCATGAACCCTTCGGCTGGAGATCATGCGAATGACTATTCAGCTATTCACAGTCTTCTTCGGTCAATTCCGGCGAATTCATTTACCATTACTGGGATCAAATTGACATATGACCTCACGAAAGAGCAGATTCGTGATCTTCTCGACGCTCTTCCAACAGAGTCCTTCGCCCTGATTCATGCGGGATATCAAAATCACGCGTGGCTGGTAGCGGAACTTAGCTCGAGGCAACTTACACCGACATTTAACATATTTCTCGCGAATCCCGGACACCTCTACAAAAATGCTTTTGCGAATAACAGTGTTGTAATTAGAGACGGCTTCCAACTCATGAGAAATCGTGACTATCCACCCGAAGAGTTTTTCTCCGATCTTCACATAACATACAGCAGAGACAGATTCGGTCACTTTGGCGATTACCTTACGATTGGTGAACAGTACAAAGAAGGTGGGGGACCAGCCTACGCCGTTGCCATCCATCTAACATATCTCAACATAAACGACGAGAATACGATTTGGATCAAACACTATATTTCCGATTCCAATTTTGACATATCGGACGTTGCTAATAAAGCAAAAGAGGCACTTACTAAGCTCGAGAACGACTATCAAGCACAGAATTTTCAGATCCCCAACACACCGGCTTTACTCGAGCTGCTCGATTATAGGGCGCGCAATCACTTTCCCGGTCTTGGCATGCTCAAAAAGCTATCTATGTGGCATCATCTCCACGTTGTCGCGTCAGCGTGCTCAAGCATATCTGCGGCCCCAGCTGTCAATGGATGAGTTTCAGATTTCAGCTTTAACTTGCGATGTCAACACACCTCTGTTCTACATGCCTAGGCATGCCGTTGCAACATGCTGAGCACATGCTTGTGGACTTGTTTTCTAAGAGCCCATCACGTACGCATTGTCCATACTCAAAAGGCGGGGAAGGTATTTTTTTTGATAGTGAGATTTCTTCAAATATTGCAGAAAGTTTACTCGATTGCTACCGAGTAGACTCTTCTGGCAAGGTTCTTCACGCCTGTCTTAAGGAGGATTTTCGTTTATTTCCCAATATTTCAGATCCTAATACGCATAGGGAAATCGTTAGCTCACTTTTTGGGTCTGACTCACAGGGAAGTTATCAACTAAAAGAGGAGTTCAATTTTTGGCGGATGATTGACGATTTCCACGATGAACTCAAAACATCGCACCGATTCTTCTTCGATAAGCACGGAACATCTTCATTCATTTTCGGCGCACTAGATTTATTGATTCAGAGCGCCAAGCCATCAAGCTCATATTTTCAGCCAGATACCGAAACAAATTACTTATACCGCGCTCGACTTGGTTCAGAGCTTAACGAAGATGGCTCTCATTCACCATACGAAATTAAGGATATGGGGGCTGCCCCAATCCAGTTATGCAAAGGCGGTCGGATTAACCCCCCGGGAATTTCTTTTCTCTACTTGGCCAGCAGTGAACGCACCGCGGCACTGGAAATCAGAGCTACACCGGCAGACTTCTTCACCGTCGCAGACGTTGCGCTTCGAAACGATCCTTTGCTACTTGATTTGAGAAAGACATCAGTCTCAGCCTTATTTGGATTTGAGTACTTTCCACATTCGGAGTGTATAGCCAATCACCTTCAAAAGGTTGCCGTTTATACGTATCTTAGCAAGATCCTAGCGCAGCCTGTCGCTTCCGACGACCCATTGGGTTACATTCATACACAAATTTTCTGCGAATACTTCAAAGTCAAGCATGTTCATGGATTAATTTATGACAGTACGCTATGTTCCGATGGGTTTAACGTATGCATTTTTGAACCGACCGAGTTTTCAGAACTCATTGGCTCACCTCGTTTATTTCGCGTCTCGGCACTCAGCGCAGAGGTTCAATCACTCGACGTTTGATCTGACGCATTTGCTGACGAGGCCGGGGCCCGGCCACTCGCTCGCCGCTGTGAGGGGTGGGTCAGGTCCCGGCCTCGCTTGTCTCCATACTTCCGCACGTAAGTCCCCTGGTGCGCGACAGCTCACATCGACGCAATGCGTGTAGTTTCAACGTTTGTAGGCGCACCTACAAGGTGACCGCACGAGTGTTACGCGGGACTTTTCAGAGGAGGGCGGCGGCCAGGAGGGCTGCGATCATTCCGAGGATCAGCACAGGGTTATCTTTCGCAAACAGTCGACTGAATGCACTCCAACCTACTCTCGATAGGCGCAGATCAACACGGACACTGCGGCACGATCGTCAAAGACTGAACGAGTTTTGCCTCACAGGCGCCGCAAGGCGACGGGAAACCCCGCGCAATCAGTCATCCTCATTTTCGCCGCCGCGCAGTTCATCGAGCATGCCTGCCGTGATGATGCCCGAGGGCAGGGCGACGACCGCGACGCCCATGAGCGAGGAGATCATGGCGATGGCACGCCCGACATCGGTCGAGGGATACAGGTCGCCGTAGCCGACCGTCGTGAGGGAGACGACCGCCCAGTACACCGCGTCGAAGAACGTGTGAAAGGTGTCCGGCTCGACGTTGAAGACGACGAGGGCGCTCACGAGGATGTAGGCGATGGCGAAACAGAGGACGGCGAGCAGGGCCTGCCGCTGCTTTTCGAAAACGGCGGAGATGGCAGAGGCGCTCCTGGAGTAGCGAATGAGCTTAAATGCCCGCGCCGCCCGGAACAGGCGGAGCACTCGCAGCGTACGGAACGCGTCGTTGAGGGCGAGGAAAACGGGCAATATCGACAGGAGGTCGATGATGGCCATGGGCGTGAAGGGGTAGATGACGAAGGACAGTGCCCCCTTGCCCAGCTTGAGGTCGGCCGTCACCCATCGGGCGAGGTAATCGAGGATGAACACGACGACGCACGCATACTCGACCGCCTCGAGCGCGGCATTGCTGTCCTTGAAGCACAGGGGAACGAGGCTGGCCACGATGAGCACGGTCATCACGCGACCGCACCACATCGCCTCCCCCTCCTCGCCGTTCACCAGGGAGTAGAGACGTTCACGCACGCGCGTCACCCCTCCTCAATGCGCACTCGCTGCCCCGGGGCGCGCACGCGCGCGGAGGCATCAAGGAGGACAGAGGCGTGGAGGGCCGCCGCCAGGAGGGCCGTGATCGTTCCAACAGTGAGCACAACAGCTCCTCTCGATGGTCTTGACATGCGTGCTCCTGACACTACTCCCGAACACTCGGGACGACACGAGCAGCGACGCACCGTTGTCAAGAAGCCCAGCGAGGGACACCTCACATCCCCTTCACATGGAAACTATTGTCGTGTGACACTATCCGCATGGCAACGTCAGCATCCTCGCTCTTTACGGCCCTGATCCGCGCGGAAGTACGCGCCTGGAACTCGGTCGAGACTGCCCTGAGCCGGGCGGGAAACCCACTGACCCTGGGCAGGTTTCTCGTTCTACGCACGGTCAGAGACACCCCCGCGTGCCGGATTCAAGAGGTGGCCTCCAGCCAGGGAATCACGCTGGGCGCCGCGTCGCGCCTCGTGGACCGCCTGCACCGCGACGGCCTGCTCACCCGCACCCGGTGCACGCACGACCGGCGAGCGACGATCCTGACGGTCACCGACGTGGGCCTGGCCCACCTCGAGGCGGCCGCGCAGATCGTCGAGGCCGCGCAGAAGACCGCCTTCTCCGCGCTCTCCGCACCCCAGCGAGAACAGCTGGCACACATGCTGCCCAGCGTCGGCCAGTCGGGGGACCCCGTGTGGCGTTACGCCTCGGCCAGCGAGGGGGTTCACGCATGATCCGCTTCGACCACGTCTCCAAAACCTACCCGGGCGGCACGCGCGCCGTCGAGGACTTTTCCCTCACCGTCGAACGCGGCTCGACGACCGTCTTTCTGGGCACCTCCGGCTGCGGCAAGACGACGCTCATGCGGATGGTCAACGCGATGGTCACCCCGACCTCGGGAACCGTCTTCGTGCGCGGCCGCGACGTCGCCGGCGAGAATCCCGTGCACCTGCGCCGCTCTATCGGCTATGTCCTGCAGGAGGGAGGCCTCTTCCCACACCGCACGGTCGCCGACAACGTGGCGACCGTGCCCCGCCTGGAGGGCACACCCGCGCGCGAGGCCCGCGAGCGCGCCCGCGAGCTCCTGGACCTCGTCGGACTGGAGCCGGACCTGGCGAGGCGCTACCCCGCCCAGCTCTCGGGCGGCCAGCGCCAGCGCGTGGGCGTGGCCAGGGCGCTCGCCAACCGAGCTGACATACTGCTGATGGATGAGCCTTTCGGGGCGCTGGATCCGCTGGTCCGAGCCGGCCTTCAGCGCGAGCTGAAGGAGATCCAGGCGGCGCTGGGGGCGACGATCCTCTTCGTCACCCACGACGTGGACGAGGCCTTCACCCTGGGCGACCAGGTGGCCGTCCTTTCGCGCGGCGGGCGCATCGAACAGGTGGGGGCACCCTCGGACCTCCTCTCGTCCCCCGCCTCGGAGTTCGTCGCGGACTTCGTCGGGGCTTCCCGCGCTGCCAGGCCCGTTCGCCTGGCGGGTTCGGGTTCTCTCCTGGTCGACGAGGAGGGAACCCCCGTGGGGACGCTGACGCCCGGCTCCGGGGGCGAGGGGACGGCGTCGTGACCTGGCTGAGTTCCAACTGGGGCCTCATCGGCGAGCTCGCGGCCACGCACCTGTGGATCGCCCTGCCAGCCGTCGCCCTGTCCGTCCTCATCTCGGTACCCATCGCGCGCTGGGCGGCGTTCTCGCGCCGAGGCGGCTGGGCGCTCTCCGCCCTGTCTGCGCTCTACGCGATTCCGTCGCTGCCGCTCCTGGTGGTCGTCCCCGTTCTCATCGGAACAGCCATGCGCTCCCCCGTGAACATGATCGTGGTGCTAACCCTCTACGGGGTCGCCGTCCTCGTGCGCCAGGCGTCGGAGGGGTTCCGGGCAATCCCGCGCGCGACCCTGAGGGCGGCGAGCGCATGCGGCTACTCGGCCCTTCGGCGCTTCGCCGAGGTTGAGCTCCCGCTGGCGACACCGGTGATCGCGGCCGGAACGCGCGTCGTGGCAACGTCGACCGTCTCACTGGTCACGGTGGGCGCATTCATTGGGGTGCGGTCGCTCGGTACCCTCTTCACGGACGGGTTTCAGCGGGGAATCGTCACCGAGGTCGTGGCCGGTCTGGCCGCGACGGTTCTCCTGGCGCTCGCCGTCGACGCGGCGATCGCAGGCATCGGCTGGCTTCTCACCCCGTGGGTAGGAAGGGGCCGAGCATGACCATCCTGATGACCGCGCTCGCGTGGCTGGCGACCCCGTCGAATTGGTGGGGTCCCGCGGGCATCGGCGCGCGCACGCTGGAGCACCTGGGCCTGACCGCCCTCGTCGTGGCGCTCGCGGCACTAGTCGCGATCCCCGCAGGCACGTGGATCGGACACACGGGACAAGGACGGTGGCTGGTGAGCGCAGCGGGCGGTGCGCGAGCGGTTCCCACCCTGGGCGTACTGACCCTCGTCGGCCTGTGGCTGGGGATCGGGCTGGCCGCTCCCACGCTCGCCCTCCTGGTCCTGGCGATTCCTCCCCTACTGTCGGCCACCTACTCGGGCATCGCCTCGACGCCACGCGCAACCGTGGATGCGGCCCGCGCGATCGGATTGACCGAGGCGCAGGTCCTCACGCGTGTCGAGGCCCCTCACGCGGCCGGACTCGTGGCAGCCGGTGTGCGCTCGGCGACCCTGCAGGTCATCGCGACGGCCACCCTCGCCGCCTACACGGCCGACTACGGGCTCGGGCGCTTCCTCTACGCGGGCCTCAAGACTCGCGACTACGCGCAGATGATCGGCGGCGCGATCGTCGTGGTTGCGCTCGCTCTGGCGGTCGACGCGGCGCTGGCGACCCTGACCCGCGCGCTGCGGGCGCGCACCCATTCTCTCCCCGAATCGGGGGAACACTCACCAAAGGAGTCCCAATGAAACGCTCAATGATGACGATGGCCGCCGTCGGCGCCGCCGCACTGGCGTTAGCCGCCTGCGGCTCGTCCAACACGCTGGAGGGAGGGAGCCGGGACTCGACCACGATCGTGGTGGGGTCGCAGGACTACTACTCGAACGAGATCCTGGCCGAGGTCTACGCCCAGGCGCTCGAGGGCGCCGGATTCTCGGTCGAACGCCAGCTGCGGATCGGCCAGCGCGAGGTCTACATGCCCGAGCTGTCGGCCGGATCGATCGACGTGTTCCCCGAGTACACGGGCAACCTGCTGCAGTACCTGCAGCCCGACGCGCAGGCGAGGACCTCCGAGGACGTGTACCGAGACCTGTCCGCCGCGCTCCCCTCCGGGCTGCGCGCCCTGGATCAGGCCGCGGCCACCGACCAGGATTCCTACGTGGTGACCACCGCCTTCGCCTCCGAGCACTCCGTGGCCTCGATCGGCGACCTCGCGAGCGTCACTCCCCTGGTCCTGGGCGGCAACTCGGAGCTGCAGACGCGCCCCTACGGCCCGACCGGGCTCCAGCAGACCTACGGGGTGACGGTCTCCTTCACCCCGATTGAGGATTCCGGCGGCCCCCTGACCGTGAAGGCCCTGACCGACGGAACGATCCAGCTGGCCAACATCTATTCCTCGGATCCTTCGCTCGCGAACGGGGACCTGACGGTCCTGGCCGATCCGGCCGGGCTGTTCCTCTCCTCACACGTCGTCCCTCTGGCGTCCTCGCGAGTGAGCGCCGAGGCCGCTTCCGTGCTGAACTCCGTGAGCGCGGCATTGGACGCGTCGGATCTCATCGAGATGAACAGGGCCTCGACCCAGGAGCAGAAGTCCGCCTCGCAGATCGCTCGGGATTGGCTGACTTCGGAGGGATTCGCGTCCTGACGACGCCTGGACGCCTCGGCGGGTGCGCGCAGGGCCGCTGGCCTCGCCCGCGCCCGCCGGCGGCTTCGCCGCGTCTCGAGGCGGACACACAAGCCACCCACTTTGTGTGACACACACCATCATTTGACCTACATTTTACATTTGTAACCAAAATGTAATGCGCACATGATGGACATCCTTGGAGTCTTTCATGCGCACCGGGTTAGGCTCGGACCATAGCTGAGGGCGTCGCCCCCAGATCAACCATCGACCAGAAGGAAGAATCCATGAACCTGAAGAAGGCATGGCTCGTCATCCCCGCGGCCGCCGCACTCGCCCTGACCGCCTGTGGTGGCACCGGCACGTCAACCGGCTCCGGCGACAAGATCGTCACCCTCAACGGCTCCGAGCCCCAGAACCCGCTGCTGCCCGGCATGACCAACGAGAACGGCGGCGGCAAGATCCTCACCGCTGTCTTCAGCGAGCTCGTGCGCTACGAGAACGACGGCAAGGCTGTCCTCGACGTCGCCGAGTCCATTGAGCCCAACAGCGATGCCACCGAGTGGACAATCAAGCTCCACAATGACCGCAAGTTCTCCGACGGCTCTCCCGTTAAGGCCCACAACTTCACCAAGGCCTGGAACCTGGTCACCTCCGCCAACCAGCCGCAGGCGACGTTCTTCGACTTCTTCGAGGGCACCGACGACGAGGGCAACGGTGAGATCACCGGCCTGACCGAGGTCGACGACTACACCTTCACCGCCAAGCTGAAGAACCCCACCTCGGACTTCATCTCCCGCCTCGGATACACCGCCTACGCCCCGCTTCCCGACTCCACGCTGAGCGACCCGGAGGCCGGCGGCCAGCTGCCCGTCGGCAACGGCCCCTACAAGCTCGCCTCGGCCGACGCGTGGGAGCACAACGTCAAGATCTCCCTGATTCCCAACGAGAACTACGTCGGCGACGAGAAGCCCCAGAACG
The DNA here is from genome assembly GCF_024584435.1 of Schaalia odontolytica. Taxonomy (GTDB): domain Bacteria; phylum Actinomycetota; class Actinomycetes; order Actinomycetales; family Actinomycetaceae; genus Pauljensenia. The sequence goes on along the minus strand of NZ_CP102197.1, from coordinate 2,073,310 downwards.
AAGGCGTGACCTTCATCTTCTACTCCAGCCTCGACGCCGCTACCAGGACCTCTCCTCCGACTCCGTGGACGTCCTTGACGCCGTCCCGGCATCCGTGTTCGCCACCTACGAGTCCGAACTCTCGGGCCGCACGGTGAACCAGCCCTACGCCGGCTCGCAGTACTTCACGATCCCGCAGTACCTGGATCACTTCAGCGGCGAGGAAGGCCGCCTGCGCCGCCAGGCCATCTCCATGGCCGTGGACCGCGAGACCATCACGAAGACCATCTTCAACGGCACCCGCACCCCCGCCAAGGACTTCACCGCCCCGACGCTGGCCGGCTACGACGCGAACATCTCAGGCAACGACGTCCTGACCTACAACCCCGACAAGGCCAAGGAGCTGTGGGCACAGGCTGACGCCATCTCCCCCTGGGACGGCACCTTCACCATCGCCTACAACGCCGATGGCGGGCACAAGGAATGGGTGGACGCCGCGGCCAACTCCATCAAGAACACGCTGGGTATTGCGGCCGAAGGCAACCCCTTCGCCGACTTCAAGTCCCTCCTCAACGCCGAAGACTCCGACTCCATGACCGGCGCCTTCCGCAACGGCTGGATGGGTGACTACCCTGCCCTGTACAACTTCCTGCAGCCGCAGTTCATCACGGGCGGCTCCTCCAACAAGGGTCACTACTCCAACCCGGAGTTCGACTCCCTGCTGACCCAGGCGTCCTCCGCGACCTCCTCCGACGAGGCGAACAAGATCCTCCAACAGGCCCAGACCATCCTGCTCCAGGACATGCCCGTCGTCCCGCTGTGGTACACCAACGCCAACGGCGCATGGTCCACGAAGGTCAGCAACGTGAACTTCGACTGGAAGGGACAGCCCGTCGCCTACCAGATCACCAAGAAGTGAGTTGTTAGACTCTCACCTCTCGTCGGGGGGCGGGCGGCACGAGCCGCCCGCCCCCCCGCACATTCCAGGCGTTCATCGGCGTCAGCAAGGACCTCCATCAGGCGGTTCTCCCGCAGAACGTGCCTCCGCACCAAACGGTGGCCATCGGTTCGACAGACAAATCGAGACGCTCGCGCGCCATTTGCCCAATCTTTACCCTATGATGAACTCATAGTCCGCCTCCCGCTGGAGGCGCCCCACGGGATCGGGACCCCCCATCCCCAGACACGAACACTAAAGGATTGTCCATGCTCCGCTACATCGGACGGCGACTCCTCCAGACCATCCCGGTCTTCTTCGGAGCCACCTTTCTGATCTTCGCGATGGTCTACCTGATGCCAGGTGACCCCGTCGCCGCACTCGGCGGCGACCGCGGCCTCTCCGAGGCCGCCGCCGCGCAGATCCGCGCCCAGTACAACCTGGACAAGCCCTTCTGGATGCAGTATCTGCTGTACCTCAAGGGAGTCTTCACCCTCGACTTCGGCACCGCGTTCAACGGTCAGAAGGTCACGTCCATCATGGCCAACGCCTTCCCCACGACCGCGAAGCTGGCCATCTACGCCCTCGCCATCGAGACCATCCTTGGCATCGCCCTGGGCGTCATCGCGGGCATGCGCCGAGGAAAGTGGTTCGACTCGACGATCCTCGTCGTCTCCCTGCTCCTCATCTCGGTCCCCACCTTCGTTCTGGGCTTCGTCCTCCAGTACGTCCTGGGCGTCCAGCTGGCCCTCCTGCCCACCACCGCCTCGCAGGTGGTCGACATACGGAGCCTCACGATGCCCGCCATGGTGCTCGGCGGCGTTTCGCTGGCCTACGTCATCCGACTCACCCGCCAGTCCGTGTCGGAGAACGTCTCGGCCGACTACGTGCGAACCGCGCGCGCCAAGGGCCTATCCGGCGGCGTCGTGATGACGCGCCACATTCTTCGTAACTCCCTCATCCCCGTTGCCACCTTCATCGGCGGCGACCTTGGCGCCCTCATGGGCGGCGCCATCATCACCGAGGGCATCTTCAACATCCACGGCGTCGGCGGCACCCTGTGGAGCGCCATCATCAAGGGCGAACCCCAGACCGTCGTGTCGGTGACAACAGTGCTCGTGCTGGTCTACATCATCGCGAACCTGATCGTCGACCTCCTGTACGCCGTGCTCGACCCGAGGATCCGCTATGAGTGACCAGATTCCTTCCGCTAACATCGCCCGGACCCGCGCGGGGCAGGACCACTACGTCTCCGACATCGACGAGACGGGTCTCGGCGCGGTCGACGCCGTCGCCGACGAGGGCGCCCCCTCGTCCGTGTGGGGTGAGGCGTGGAAGCGCCTGCGCCGCCGCCCGATCTTCTGGATCGCAGCATTCATCATCACCTGCGCGGCCCTCCTGGCGATATTCCCGTGGCTCTTCACCTCCACCGACCCGAAGTTCTGCGAGCTGTCCTCCTCCCTGGCGGGCCCCACCTCCGGCCACCCCTTCGGCTTCGACAAGCAGGGCTGCGACATCTACGCGCGCGTCGTCTACGGTGCACGCGCCTCCGTCTCGGTCGGCATCCTCACCACGATCGCCGTCTCCCTCATCGGCGGAACCATCGGAGCCCTCGCCGGATACTTCGGAGGATGGTTCGACGCCCTCCTCTCGCGCATCACCGACGTCTTCTTCGCGATCCCGCTGCTGCTGGCCGCCATCGTCTTCATGCAGATGTTCAAGGGTTCGCGCTCCATCGCCATGGTTGTCGTCGTCCTGTCGATGTTCGGGTGGACGTCCATCGCCCGCATCACTCGCGGCTCGGTCCTGTCCGCCAAGAACGAGGAGTTTGTGACCGCCGCACGCGCAACCGGTGCGTCGCGGGCACGCATCCTCATGACCCACATCATCCCGAACTCGATGGCGCCGATCATCGTGTACGCGACCGTGGCGCTGGGTACCTTCATCGTCTCCGAGGCCTCCCTGTCCTTCATGGGCATCGGCCTGCCGCCGTCGGTGGTCTCCTGGGGCGCCGACATCTCCGCCGCCCAGACAGCCCTGCGCACCAACCCGATGGTCCTGTTCTACCCGGCCTCGGCCCTGGCCCTGACCGTTCTCAGCTTCATCATGATGGGTGACGCCGTGCGCGAAGCCCTCGACCCGAAGGCACGCAAGTGAGCGAAACCAACACCCCCCAGCTCTCCGACACTCAGATGGAAGAGGTCGTCGAGCGGGCCGTCGCCCCCAGCGCGGCCCCGGCCGCGACCGACATCCACCCTGAGGACGCCCAGCCCCTCCTCAAGATCACGGACCTGGAGGTCACCTTCACCTCCTCCACGGGGATCGTCCCCGCCGTGCGCGGCGCGAACCTGACCATCTACCCCGGTCAGACCGTCGCCATCGTCGGCGAGTCCGGCTCCGGCAAGTCCACGACTGCCGCCGCGGTCATCGGCCTGCTCCCTGGAACGGGTAAGGTCGCGGGCGGCACCATCGAGTTCGACGGCCGTGACATCACCCACCTGACCAACAGGCAGTGGGTGGAGCTGCGCGGCTCCGGCATCGGCCTGGTCCCCCAGGACCCGATGAGCAACCTCAACCCCGTGCTCCGCGTGGGCACGCAGGTGAAGGAAGCCCTCAGGGCCAACAACGTCGTGTCGCACTCTGAGGTGGGAGCGCGCGTCACCCAGCTCCTGGAGGAGGCCGGGCTGCCCGACGCGGAGCGCCGCGCCAAGCAGTTCCCGCACGAGTTCTCCGGCGGCATGCGCCAGCGCGCCCTCATCGCCATCGGCATGGCCGCGCACCCCAAGCTGCTGATCGCCGACGAACCCACCTCCGCCCTGGACGTCACCGTTCAGCGCCGCATCCTGGACCACCTCGGCAAGCTCACGAGCGAGATGGGCACCGCCGTTCTGTTCATCACGCACGACCTCGGCCTGGCAGCCGAGCGCGCCGAGCAGCTGGTCGTCATGCACCGCGGACGCATCGTGGAATCCGGCCCCGCCCTGGAGATCCTCCAGCACCCGCGCCACCCCTACACGAAGCGCCTCGTGGCCGCCGCGCCGTCCCTGGCCTCGGCCCGCATCGAGTCCGCACACAAGCGCGGCATCCAGGTCACCGAGGAGGAGCTCACGGGAGCCGGAAAGGGCGCGACCTCCAAGGAGGCCATCATCCGGGCCGAGCACCTCACCAAGGAGTTCGACATCCGTGGCGCCAAGAAGGGCAACGACACCTTCCTCGCCGTCGACGACGTTTCCTTCGAGCTGCGTCGCGGCACGACCCTCGCGGTCGTCGGCGAGTCCGGCTCGGGCAAGTCCACGGCGGCCAACATGGTGCTGCACCTGCTGACCCCCACGAAGGGCACCGTGTACTTCGACGGGCAGGACACCTCGACGATGAGCGAGGCGGAGCTCTTCCGACTGCGCAGGCGCCTCCAGGCGGTCTTCCAGAACCCCTACGGCTCCCTGGACCCCATGTTCTCGATCTACCGCCTGATCGAGGAACCCCTGAAGATCCACGGATACGGGACCCTGGACTACGCGCGCGCCGAGATCAAGCGCGCCGAGGCCACGGGACGCGAGCCCGAAGAATGGATGAGCGTCCTGGTTGAGGCAGCCGACGCCAAGCGTTCCCTGAGCGCCGCCGAGAAGCGCGAGTTCAATCCCAAGAAGCTGAGCATCGCGCGCGCCTCGGAGCTCCTCGACATGGTGGCGCTGCCGCGCAGCGCCATGCGCCGCTACCCCAACGAGCTCTCGGGCGGTCAGCGTCAGCGCGTGGCCGTCGCCCGTGCCCTCGCGCTCAACCCGGAGGTCATCGTCTTGGACGAGGCCGTCTCCGCGCTGGATGTGCTGGTCCAGAACCAGATTCTCTACCTGCTCAACGACCTGCAGGCTCAGCTGGGACTGTCCTACCTGTTCATCACGCACGATCTGGCGGTCGTCCGCCAGATCGCCGACGACGTGATCGTCATGGAGAAGGGCAAGCTCGTCGAGGCCAACACGACGGATGAGCTCTTCAACAACCCCGTTCAGGACTACACGCGGGAGCTGATCGAGGCCGTCCCCGGTCGCGGCATTCAGCTCAACCTGTGAGCCACTGACGCGGAAGGGGTCCGAGGCGCTGAGGCGCTTCGGACCCCACGCTGTTTGTTGTGTCTTTGTTCCGGGCTTTGCTTGTGGCCCCGCTGGGCCAGGCTGCGCCGTGGGCGGCGGCCCGCCCGCGAGCCATCCGCGCAGCGAGCTTCGCTCGGCGCGTCGCCTCGAAACCCGGCCAGGCCCCGCCACCGCCCACGGGCACCGCAGCCAGGCCCTCTTGTGCCCTCCGGTCCCTCCACACCAGTGGGGCCGGGTCGCTGTTTGGAGCCTTACTCCTGGCCCCGCCCACGGGCACCGCAGCCAGGCCCTCTTGTGCCCTCCGGTCCCTCCACACCAGTGGGGCCGGGTCGCTGTTTGGAGCCTTACTCCTGGCCCCGCCCACGGGCACCGCAGCCAGGCCCTCTTGGCCTTCCGGTCCCTCCACACCAGTGGGGCCTGATGTGCTGATGGGTGGTTGCAGTGATGACGGGATGTTCGGCTGTGCGTTGTTACAAACGTCTTCAGTCCAAGGCGTTTTTTGTGTGGATTCCTGTGTGGTTGTTACAAACGTCGTCAATCCAACGGCTTATTCGCTGAGAATACAGGTATTTTTGGCGCAGATTGACGACGTTTGTAACAGGAGTCCGCACAAGGCGATTGAAATCGCGCTGGTTTGACGACGTTTGTCACGCATAGCTGCCGATCGGGGCAGCAATGGGGGTATTGCACTACATGAAGCCCTCTGGGGGTGTGTCACCGGCGTGTCGGACGCTCATGTAGTGCAGTTTCCCCCCGAGCGACGGCGACGCTGCCGCACGTCGCGCGCGCCTGGGACGCTCATGTAGTGCAATTCCCCCCCCCGAGCGGCGGCAGTGCGGCCACGACGTGAGGCGATGTGCTCGCCAGAGTGCAGACCACCTCGGCAAAAACCGGTGAAAACGGGGTGTTGTTGGCGAGGTGGTCTGCGTTTTGGGCACATTGGTGTCTGGCACGGTGTGCATGCTTTTAGGTGGGCCCTGATGTGTCCCAGGTATTGTGGAGAGTGTCTTAGGCCTGATTGGAGGTTTGGGATGTCTGGCCAGCGTAAGTATTCGATGGAGTTGCGTGAGCGTGCGACGCGCATGTCGTCGGGTTAACGTGCGGGTGAGAGGGCCCACGTGCATGTCATCGGGCCCAGGTGCGCATCAAAGGGCCCAGGCCGCCACCTATCGGGCCAACGTGCGCAGTGACGGGCACGCGGACAGCCACAGCGACAGCCACCAACCGAAGCAATTTCGCATGCAATTCCCCTGTTAACCTTTCACACATTGAAGTCACATCGTTGCAATTCCAACGTTTTCGGACACCATAGAGAACTAGCTCGTGGGAATTGCATGCGCGAGCGAGCCTACCCGGACAACAGACCACCCCACACGCACCCCTGACATTTGTCACCCACCCCCCTGCCTCAAAGGGCACTTCTGCGCGCGCGAGGCGGGGGGCACACTGATGTCATGAACACGACAACACCCGCCGTACAGGCCCACTCGCTCCACCAGTCATTCGGCACGGTCGACGCCCTCCGCGACGTCAGCCTCACCCTCGCCCCCGGCGAGATCGTCGCCCTCCTGGGTGTCAACGGCGCGGGCAAGAGCACGCTCCTGGATATCATCCTCGGCCTGGCCAAGCCCGTCTCCGGACACGTCAGCGTCTACGGCATGAGCCCGCGAGAGGCCGTGCGTCGCTCCCTCGTGGGTGCGATGCTCCAGTCGGGCTCCCTACCGCGCAGAGGAAGCGTTCGATCCACCATCGACCTGGTCGCCTCGATGCACGCACGCCCCGTTACGACCGACGAGCTCCTGGAGCGGACCGGCCTCGCCCCGCTGGCCGCGCGCAGCCTCTCCAAGCTCTCCGGCGGCGAAGTGCAACGGGTGCGCCTCGCCCTCGCTTTGGCCGGCAACCCGGACTTCATCATCCTCGACGAGCCCACCGCCGGCATGGATGCCCTAGCCCGCCGCAAGTTCTGGGACACGATGCGCGAAGAGACCGCCTCCGGGCGCACGCTCCTCTTCGCCACCCACTACCTGACCGAGGCGCGCAAGGAAGCCGACCGCATCATCATCATCGACGAGGGGCACATCGTCCTGGACGCCCCCACCGAGGAGGTCGTCGCCCAAGGCGAGGACCTCGAGGACGTCTTCGAACGCATCGCGTCGCACTCCGAGACCGAGTGACGCCGCGACTGCCCCCACCCCGCTCACCTCAACGCGTCCCACCGCGCGAGGCACCCCCGGACGAGGCCACCTCCTCGCCCCCAGACCCACAGAAGGAATCATGACCGCTCAAGCCACACCCGCACGCACGACCAACCACGTCATCCCCGGCCCCTTCACGGGCGCGGGACGACTGTGGTTCACCACCTTCCGCTCCCACATCCTCAACCCGTGGAACATGGCCTTCGCGCTGGTCCTTCCACTCTTCATGTACGCCATGTTCGGCATGACCGACACCGCCCGAAACACGCTCACCGCGCGCGGCAACGTCGCCGCCGCGATGATCGTCATGATGACCACCTACGGCGTCCTCCTGGTGGGCGGATCGCTGGGAGCCACCGTGTCCGTGGAGCGCACAACCGGCATCTCACGCATGTACGCCCTCACCCCCATCCAACCGTGGGTGATCCTCCTGGCCCGGCTCGGCGCCCTCATGGTCCTGAGCGCGTTCATCACGGCCATCGCCTTCGGCTTCGGGATCGCCACAGGGGCCCACATGGCGGCCGCCGTCTGGGCCGAAAGCGCCGCCGTCGTGATCGGGCTATCCGCGCTCGGAGCCCTCATCGGACTGGCCTGCGGCTACACGATCAAGGGCGAGAACGCCTACAGCGCCTCGGCGTTCATCATGGTATTTAGCGCCTTCGCGTCGGGCATGTTCATGCCCCTCGACCAGATGCCGTCCTTCGTCGCCCACGTCGCCCCCTTCACGCCCTTCTACGGCGTGGTGCAGGCCGTCTACGCGGTCAGCGGAGGGAACCCGATGAGCACCGCCGCCTGGCTCAACCTCGCGGCATGGACGCTCATCCCGGCGCTCATCGCCTGGTGGGGTGCCTCGCACGACACGAACCGCTAGGGTGCGGCTATGAAAGAGCGACTGATCTCCCTGGCGTGGGCGGCCCCGTGGATGCTCTTCATGGGGTTCCCCATCTCCTCGGCCCTTGACATGCCTAACAGGCTTGAGGGCGCGGGCGTCATCGGCGCGTGCCTGCTCCTCGCGGTGGCCAACGCGGCCACGTGGCTGACGAATCCCCCTCCGGGACGCAACTCCTTCACGAGGCCGTTCGTGATCTCTCACGCGTGCCTGGCCGCCGTCTCCGTGATCTACGCCCTCTACGCCTGGCGGATCGGGCTCCCCTACGCCTACATGATGTTCTCCTACCTGCTGGTCGCGTGGATCTTCCAGGCCCCCCTGCGCTACCTGCTCCCGGGCATCGTCCCGATCGGCGTCCTCGCGGCCGTCACCGCGCTCGCGGAAGGAACCCCGCTGTGGATGCTCGCGTACCTGGCCCTGCTGGGGGTCCTCGTCGGCGGGGCACGCGCAGGCATGGAGCGTTCGGTGCGCGAGCGACTGCGCCGCCAGGAGGCGATCCAGCGCGCGAAGGTCGGCGAGAGAGCGCGCCTGAGCACGGACCTGCACGACATCCTCGGGCACTCGCTCACGGGGATCTCGATGCTCTCGGAGCTGGCGGGCCGCCTCCTGGACGCGGGACGCACCGCGGAGGCACGCCAGCAGATCCAGGCGATCACAGCCCAGTCGCAGGAGGCCCTGGCCGACGTCCGCCGGATCGTCGCGGCCACTCGCGCGCTCTCCCCCGCGGAGGAGCTCGCCGAGGCCCGCTCGCTGCTCGAGATCGCGCGCATTGACGCCGACATCGTCGACTCGGGCGAACCGCCCTCGGGTCCGCGCTCCAGCGCCGCCGCACACGTGATTCGCGAGGGGGTCACCAACGCGCTCCTGCACTCCAAGCCCACGCGCGTGAGCATCACGCTTTCCCCTGCGGGCGTGCGGGTCGTCAGCGACGGCTACTCCCCCGACTACGCGGCGTCCACCGCCGGATCGGGGTCGGGCCTCCACGGCCTCGCCGAGCTGGTCGGCGACGAGGGCGAGCTGTCGTGGGGGCCCGAGGGCAAGGAGTGGACGCTCGCCCTGTCCTTCCCCGAGGCCGACGCGGCCGCCGCGCCTGACGAGATTCCCGAGGCGAACAAGCCCCGGTGAGCGCGTCGCCCGTCCGCCGCTGCCGGTCATGGTGCGGCACCTGCGCTACCCTTATGTCCGAGATGCGTACGGACGGGAGGGCAATGTGACGATCCGCGTCATGGTGATCGACGACCAGGCCATGATTCGAGGCGCCCTGGCGGGCCTGTTGGATCTCGAGACCGACATCGAGGTCGTCGCGCAGGCCGCCAACGGCGTCGAGGCCCTCGACGAGCTGGCGCGCCTGTCCGTCGAGGAAACCGCGCCGCGCACCCGCCCGTCCGTGGACGTTGCCATCATCGATGTCGAGATGCCGCGCATGGATGGAATCACGGCGACGGAGGCGATCCGCACGCGCTTCCCGAGCGTGCGTGTCCTCGTGGTCACGACCTTCGGGCGCCCGGGCTACCTCCAGCGGGCGCTGGCGGCGGGAGCCTCCGGTTTCATGGTCAAGGATGCGCCGGTTGAAGATCTCGTGGACGGCGTGCGAACGGTCGCCGCCGGTGGCCGCACGATCGACCAGAGCCTGGCGATCGACGCGCTGTCCGCGGGGGCCTCCCCGCTCACCGCGCGTGAGACCGACGTGCTGCGCGAGGTCGAGGGGGGTGGCACGATCGCCGACATCGCCCACGCGCTGACCCTGAGCCAGGGGACGGTCCGCAATCACGTGTCCTCGGCGATGCTGAAGATGGATGCGCGCACCCGCGCCGAGGCGGCATCCCTGGCGCGGGCGGCCGGCTGGCTGTAGACGGGCACGAGCCGCGAGAGCGGCATCGCGGTGACACGGCGATGCCGCTCCAACTCGGCCACGTGGAGGGCTACGCGCGCATGAACCACGACCTGCGCGCCACGCGCGGCAGGAGCCGCACGCCCAGGTAGGCGCCGAGCGTGTTCATGATGACGTCGTCAATGTCGACGACGCGGTACGTGCAGGGCACCAGCCCGAAGAGACCGGTGTACTGGGTCGCCTCGATCAGGCACGACAGGGCGCACCCGAGGACCACCCACACGAGGACGCGGCGAAGGGGGGTCACGCGAGCGTCACGACCCGAGGGAGGGGGGACGGGCGCCGACGCGCGTCGGATGCGCCACGTGGCCTCGGCGAGGGCACCCAGGGGAACGAAGAGCACGACGTTGAGGAGGATCGACAGCGCGTAGAGGGCCGCCCTGGCCGCCTCGCCCTCGCGCGCCTGCTCGACCACCGCGGCCAGCGAACCGAAGGGGACGTAGTTGTCCCAGTGGACGATGGCGGCGCACGCGGCGGCGGGGTCCGAGGGCAGGGGCAGGAGGGTGACGATGACCAGCCCCGACAGGTAGAGGAACCAGGCGAGGGGAAGGGCGCGCGGCAGGCGCCACATCGAGGCCGGGGCGCCGACCAGCGGAATCTCCGAGGTCGCGGGGGTGTCGGGGTGTTCGGGGCGAGACAGGAGGGCTCCCGCGTGCTCGGAGCGCCGGTAGATGAGGGGCAGGGATTCGGACACGGTGAGGCGCGAGGGCCGGGAGGAGTCAGCGGCGCCGCTGCGGCGGGAGGAGGACCGAGCGCGCGCTCCTCGGGCGCGGAGCCGCTGGGCGCGGCGGTAGGTCCAGCGCGCGCACCTGCACGGCCCCGAGGCGCAGTCCTTCGAGCACCTGCCGACGTATCCTCGGTCCTGACACAAGCCGACCAGCCACCACAGGCCGCATGTCAGCGCGCTGAGCCCCGCGTAGAGCCCCAGGTCCCACGCCCAGTTGATTGCCGTGTACATGTCATCCCCCTCGCTGAGGGGAACAATACCGCCAATTCCGGGTCGAGTCACGCCCGTGCGGAAAGTCCCACAACCGATGGACACACTGCGAGAGTGTGCCCGAAAATCACCCGGTTGCGGTTGGTCACTTTTCCACATCCGGTGCCGCAGGGGCACGCGGAAAAACTGGGCGGGCTCAGCCTGGACAGGTTGACAGTTGCTGCGCCATCGCGTCTTGCTCGGAGCGGGTCACGCTCAGCCCGTATCTGCTCTTGACCGAGATCTGACGCTTGACATAGTCGCACCGGAAAGCGGCGTTGGGAGGCAGCCACCGGTCGGCCGCGGAGGCCGACTTGTCCTCGTTGGCGTCCCCGTCAACGGCCAGGAGGTTGTCCGGGTCATTCGCGAACTCCTGACGTCGCCCCACCTCCCACTGCCACGCGCCCGAGCGCCAGGCGTCCGCCAGGGCGACCACGTGGTCGATCTGGACCAGGGACGAGGTCTTCTCCCCCCTGCGGAACTCGATCGTCTTGCCGGTGTAGGGTTCGGCCAGCGTGCCGCTGAGAACCACGCATCCTCGGGTGCCTTCCTTGAACGTGGGGCGCGCGAGATCGCGGGCAAGAATGTCGTTGCGCGTGTCGCACCCGTTGTGGTCCGTGTCGGCCCACCGCTGGCCGAACTCGCCGCGATCGTAGTCGGGGGTCTCGCTCTCCACGTCGTGGTCGCGCACCGTCAGAGCGCGCAGCTGGCGGGCCGCCTCGCCGTCGGGGAGCGAGGACAGGGCCTCGCCGCTGCGCTGCGGCGGCCACCCCAGGCGCGAACGCAGGCCCAGCAGATCCCATCCCACACCGGGCGCGAACGCCCACACCAGGGCGGCAACGATGATGACCACACCCATCGCGTCTCCCACGCTCCAGCGACGTCGACGACTCACGCGGCTTCCTCCTCCCTCACGTCGGGCCGCGGCACTGCGCCTCGTTCCCGGCCTCTCCCATGATGCGCCGGGGCGCCCGCATCTGGCGTCCGCCGACGGGTAGCCTGTGGACGGCGGCTAGGAGCGCGAGCGCGCACGCACGAGCTGACGGACGAAGTACGCGCACACGATGATGAGCGTCAGCGCACCCATCGACACCAGCTGAGCGCGCCCCTCGTCGCTCATGAGCATGAGGACCCCGATACCTCCGAGCCCCGAGAGGACGACCCACGGCAACCACGGCCAGCCGGGCATACGGATCGCCAGGTTCCCGGACCGCTCCAGCGACGGGTGCAGGCGCATGAGCGAAATGATGATGAACGTCCACACGATGAGCAGCACCATGCCGATCGCGTTGATGAGAATCGTGAGGATCGCCCCGGGAAGGAACCAGTTGCCCAGGACCGCGAGCAGCGCGAGGACCACCACCAGCCCGACCGCGCGTGTCGGCGTGCGTCCAGCCTCCATGTCGCCGACCATCTCCGCGCCCAGGCCCTCTTCGTCTCCCCGCAGGACGGCCTGGGCGGAGGGACCCAGGCGGCCGGACTGCGAGGCCTCGGCCCCCAGGAGCCAGCGCCACCCCATGTCGCGCGCGGACAGGGAGTAGGCCATGCGGGAGGAGGCGTAGATGTTCGCGGAGAACGCCGAGATGAGGGCCATGAAGATGATGACGTTCATGATGGTTCCCACGGCCGGCACGCCCGCCATAGACAGGACGGCCGCGAAGGCGTTTGTCTTCATCTCGTCGCTGTCCCAGGGAAGCAGGGCGATCAACAGGACCACCGAGCCGACGTAGAACACGAGGATGCGGGTGATGACCGAACGAATCGCGCTGGTCATCGCCTCCCTGGGGTCCTCGGCCTCGGCCGCCGCGATCGTCACGATCTCGAGGCCACCGAAAGAGGTGATGACCGCGAGCAAGCCGACCGCGATGCCGGGGATACCGTTGGGAGCAAAACCGCCGTTGCCGACGATGTTGTGCCAGATGCCCGCGTGACCGGGCGACGGGCCGACGACGGCGCTTCGGGCGAGAAGCCACACCCCCACGCACAGGAAGGCGACGATCGCCGCGATCTTCACCATCGACAACCATGCCTCAATCTCACCGTATTGCCCGGCCGACAGCAGGTTAATGCCGCCGATGACGACGACGATCACCAGGGCAACGACCCACTGGGGCACGGCGGGAAACCAGTCGACGAAGATCGTCGCGGCACCCGTGACCTCGATGCCGGTCACCATGATGAGCATGACCCAGTACAGCCACCCGATCGTGAATCCCGCCCACCGGCCGATCCCGGCCTCGGCGTAGGAGGAGAAAGAACCGGTCGTCGGCAGCGAGGACGCGAGCTCGGCCAGGGCCAGCATCACGGACACGACGATGGCGGCAGCCAGGAGGTAGGACACGATGACCGCGGGTCCCGCCTGGTGGATCGCCGATCCCGTCCCCAGGAAGAAACCGGCCCCGATCGCGAGGCCGAGGGCCATCATGGACAGATGCCACGTTTTGAAGGGCTTGCGTTCGCCGACCGCCACGGATGCGACGCCGACCGACGAGGCTGGTGTTGACTCAGGATTCACGCGGCCATTTTATCGTCTGCCCCGACGCAGGGCCTTGAGCTGTGAGTACGTGAGAGTGATCGTCCACTCGCGGGTCTGCGGGAGCCTCCAGCGTCGCCAGTGCGCCATGGCGGTGAACACGAGTCCCACGATGATGGAGGCGCCCATGCCGAGCACCGGCTGGCCGAGGAACCAGAATCCGACGGTCACGACCGAGCACGCGAAGGCCGGGGTGGCGTACAGGTTATTGCCCCCGAAGACGCGGGGGACCAGCCCGGCGGAGATGTCACGCACCATGCCCCCGCCGATGGCGGTCATCATGCCCAGGAGGATCGCGGGCATGACCGCGAAGCCCGCGTCGAGGGTCTTGATCGCGCCGGTCGCGCTCCAGCAGCCGAGCACCATGCCGTCAGCGATGACCAGGAGCACCGACCAGGCGCGCGAATCCATGCGGAAGGCCATCGCAACGAGGGCGCCGACGATCGCAAATCCCAGGTAGTACGGGTCGGTGATGGCCACGGGGGCGCCGGAGCGCGTGGCGAGGAGGAGGTCGCGAATCATGCCACCAGCGAGCGCCGTCATGATCGCGAGGATGCAGAAGCCGACGGCGTCAAAGTTGCGTTCGCGCGCGACCTTGCCCCCGAGGATGCCGTTGAGGAGGACGCCCATCAGGTCGATGGCTCGAAATATCTCGGGCAGAGAGTCGTTCAAGGCGTCTAGCGGGTGCATGGCGGTCCGAAGAGGTCGATGGGTGTCGTTCTTCACCATGGTACAGCGTTGATCCTGGGATGAGACGCCAATCTCTTGCCCGCTCTCAGGGAGTGCGCGCGGGTGCGACAATGGGCCCATGACCGCTCTCTTCGCCGGACTCACGACCCTGGACGTCCTGCATCGACTCGACCACGCTCCCGACCCGACCGTCAAGGTGACGTCCACCGGATTCACGATGGCTGCGGGCGGGCCGGCGACCAACGCGGCGGTCACCTACGCGGCGCTGTGTGCGGCATCCCGCCGCGCCGCCGCCTCTGCCGAGCGCCCCTCCTCAAGCGTCGCGCCCGGCTCGCGCGCCGGCGAACAAAGTGTTGAGCGAGGAGCGGAATCGGGCGACGCGCCGCTTCTCCTCACGGCGCTCGGGGAGGGACCCGTGGCTGCCTTTCTCGCCGCCGATCTTGCCTGCGCCGGGGTGCGCGTCGCGGATGCCACGGCACGCGCGCAGCCGTCCTCGGACGGGAACGACGAGGGCACCGCTGCGGCCTCGTCGTCGGCGCGAGTCCCCGCCGTGTCGTCGATCATTGAGCATCCCGAGGGGCGGATGGTGGCCTCCACGAACGCGCGGCTCGACGTGGAGGCCGCACGCATCGCTCCGCTCCTTCCCACACGCGTCGGGGTGGTCCTCGTCGACGGGCACAATCCCTCCCTGGCGCACGAGGCCCTGACCCTCGGCATGGAGCGGGTGGAAGAGGACGACCCCTTTGCCCTCCTTGAGGCGGAAGTGCCCCACCCGCGCATCCTCGACGGCGGCTCCTGGAAGGACTGGCTCACCTCGCTCCTTGGCCTGGTCGACATTGCCGTCGTATCCGAAGACTTCTGCCCGCCCGTGATGGCGCGCCCGAACGGGGAACAGGTCGCCGATTTCCTGCGCGGGTTCGGCATCACGCGGACGGTGCGCACCCGCGGGGAGCGTTCGGTGCAGTACTGGTGGGACGGGGCGCGCGGAGAGGTTCCGGTCCGACGCGTCGAGGATTCCTCGACGTTGGGCGCGGGCGACGCGTTCCACGGGGCCTTCGCGTGGGCCATCGAGCGCGCCGGTGACGCCGACCCGGAGGCCATCATCCGTTTCGCCTCGGCGGTCGCCGGGGTGTCGGTGTCCTCCTTCGGGACGAGGCGGTGGCGTGCTTCCCCGGAGCTGGAGGAGCTGGTGCGCGGCTGGTAGCGGCGACGGGCCCCGCGTCAGGCCAGTCGGCCCCGCGCGATCACGATGCGGCTCGGGACCCGGCGCGGCGAGACCTACCTGCCGACAGGCACCCAGCGGCTCGCCCACCGGGAGGCAACGTCACGCAGGTCGGGCAAGTTCGCGGAGTCGGAGACATGCAGCGCCCGTTCCACGACCTCGCCCGCGACGGGCACCCCTTCGGGCGGCGTGTACCCATCAACGACGGAGTCCGGCACGGCGATCATCTCGACGACCGACCCGTCGGGCAGCATGTGGAACGCGTCGCGCGTGCGATCCAGCAGGCCGGTCTCCGAATCAAAGGGGTCGTGCGTGATGAGGACGGGAACGTCGAGGCCACTGAGCACCTCCTCGGCTGAGACCATCGACATGTCGGCCAGCGTGCGCTTCGAGATGGTGAACTGGCGGCGCACGGACTGTGAGTCGTCGGGGACGGTCGTGGTTCCGTGAAGCTCCAGATCCGACAGCTGCACCTCGGAGAACACGACGCTCCAGTCGTAGGACAGGGGCCCCAGGACCGGCGAGACCAGGATGAAGGTCTGGACTGCTGGAGGGCACGCACGCAAGGCGACGGTGGCACCAAACTCGTGACCCACGCACACCTGGCGCTCAAACCCCTGGTCGGCCAGCCACCCCGAGGCCGAACGGAAGTCCTCGATCAGCGGCTCGAACGCGATGATCTCGTCCCCGGATTCGCCGTGGCCCGAGAAGTCACAGGAGAGAGTCGCGTACCCCGCGCGGCGCAGCGCGCGCCCCAGCATGTCAAACATGCCCGACGCGTGACGATCCGACAGAAACGTGTGAGAAAAGATCACCGCGGCGTCGCGGCAGTCCACGGGGCGCGTGAAGGTCCCGGACAGGGACACCCCCCGAGGAGTTTGAATCGTTACCCGGCTCACGCATCCAACATAGCGCTCTCGCTGCCTCCTGTGAAGCGAAAGCTCACACTGTGCACACATGTGACAAGCCCGCCCGCTCCGGACACGCCCCGCCGGAACATCGGGCGCGTGCGATCCGGCCACCGCCCCCACTAAGATGAGGACACGTACGGGCCGACGAGTCCGGCCCCGGCGCCGCCACCGCGCGCCCGGCCGCGCCGAGTCCGCCACACGCAGCGAAAGAAGGACATTCAATGGGAACCAAGACCGGGATCCTCGTCGGCATCTGCATCGGATACGTCCTGGGGACCCGCGCCGGGCGCGAGCGCTACGAGCAGATCCGCGTCGGCGTCGCAAAGTTCCGCCGCTTCCCCGTCGTCGCCCGTCCACTTGACGCCGCGGGACAGAAGATGTCCGACATCGTGCGCGCGGGCGGGGAACAGGTCACCGACAAGGTCGCCGACGCCGTCAAGGAGCGCCTCTTCGGCGCCCCGGCCACGCCCGCATCGCCCGTCGTCGACGCGACCGCGAGCGAGGAACCCGCGCAGCTCGGTTCCGACCGCGCGCACCGCTGAGCGCGATGAACCCCCGGGCCTCGTCGCCGGGCGAGAAAATGTCCGCCGAGCATGAGCCGACGCGCGCGCAGATCAAGCGCTGGCGTAAGCACCTGGCCGAGGAACGCATGGAGGCGCGCACCTACCGCGACCTTTCCGAGCGCCGTACGGGCGAGGAGCGGGCCGTGCTCCGCCAGCTCGAGGATGCCGAGCGCCGCCACGAGGAGTACTGGCTCGCGCGCCTGGGCGAGCACGCCCTGCCCGCTCCCAAGCCTCCCCTGCGCACGCGGGCAGCCGCCGTCCTGGCCCACCTCTTCGGCACGATCTTCATCCTGGCGATGGCCCAGCGGGCGGAACAGCGTTCCTCCCGCGACGTTGACGATGACGTGCCCGCTCACATGCAGGCCGACGAGCACATCCACGCCGAGGTGATCCGCTCCCTGGCCGCCAAGTCGCGCGAGACCCTGGCGGGCACGTTCCGCGCCGCAGTCTTCGGAGCCAACGACGGGCTCGTGTCCAACCTCGCCCTCGTCCTCGGCGTGGCGGCTTCCGGCATGGAGGCTCACACCGTGCTTCTCACCGGCGTGTCCGGCCTGCTGGCGGGCGCGCTGTCGATGGCCGCCGGAGAGTGGGTCAGCGTGCGCAGCCAGCGAGAGCTGCTGGACGCCTCGATTCCCGACCCCGACGCCCACCAGGCGGTGCCCGACCTGGATGTCAACGCCAACGAGCTCGCCCTCGTCTTCCGCGCGCGCGGCGAGGCCGAGGCCGAGGCCGAGGCCCATGCCGCGCAGGTCTTCGCCAAGCTGGCCAAGCCCGCCACGGGCGAGTCCGGGGCGATCGCGGTGCGCGCCGCACTGGGGTCAGCCGCGGAGTCCGAGGGCGCGGGCGAGCAGGTTGGCACGCCGATGCGGGCGGCGCTCTCGTCCTTCGCCTTCTTCGCCGTCGGAGCGTTCGCTCCCCTCATCCCCTACCTGATGGGCGCCACGGGTACCGCGGCGATCATGGCCGCCGCCGTGATCGTCGGCCTGGCCCTGCTGTTCACGGGCGGCGTTGTCGGCGTGCTCTCCGGGCAGTCGCCAGCGCCGCGCGCCCTGCGTCAGCTTCTGGTCGGCTACGGCGCGGCGGGGGTCACCTACCTGCTCGGGTTCCTCTTCGGCACGACGCTCGGCTAGCCGCCTGAAGCACCGACCTGGCCGCGCGCGGCGCCTGCGCCCATTCGAGGCGCGGGCGTGTCACACTGTGAGCATGATCTCTCTTCTGTCTCGCGCGCGCGGCGCGATGGTCGGCCTGGCGGTCGGCGACGCGCTGGGCACCACGAACGAGTTTCAGTCGGCCGATACCCTCTGCCCGATCACGGACATGGTTGGGGGAGGCGTCTTCGGCCTCGAACCCGGCCAGTGGACCGACGACACGTCGATGGCGCTGTGCCTGGCGGATTCGCTGCTGGCACAGGGGCGCTACGACTCCATCGACGTGATGGAGCGCTACGAGCGGTGGCGCCGCAAGGGCTACCGCTCGTCGACGGGGCGGTGCTTCGACATTGGGAACCAGGTGAGCCGCGCGCTTGATGCCTTTGACCGCGAGCGCCGCGTGCCCAGGGGAGCCCCGCGCTCCGCCAGCGCCGGGAATGGCTCGATCATGCGTCTCGCTCCCGTGGTGATCGCGGGCTTCCCCTCGCGCGATTCGCGTGAGATCGTGGCCACCGCTGGCCTGAGCGCTCGGGAGACCCACTACTCGGTTGAGGCCGAGGCCGCCACCGAGGTGTTCGCCGCCCTGCTCGTGGGTGCTCTCCTGGGGTGGGAACCCGACCGAATCGTCGATGTCGCGTGGGCGTCGACCGGATCCGCCTTCGACGACGTCGCCGCTCGAGTCATCAGCGCAGACCCGGCGACCCGCGCCTCGTGGGAGGCCTCGACCAGCGGGTACGTCATCGACGGGCTGCGCCTGGCGGTCCACGGCCTCCTCGATTTCTCCTCCTTCGACGAGGCCGTCCTGGCCCTGGCAAACCTGGGCGGGGATGCGGACACGAACGCCGCGATCTACGGGCAGCTGGGTGGGGCGTTCTTCGGGGTTGAGGCGATTCGACCATCGTGGCGTGATCTGATCCACGACGGCGATGAGATCGACGCGCTGGCGCGGGACCTGATCGCGCTGGATCTCGGGGAGCCGCGCACACGCTTCGATGAGGACCTTCCTGCCGGGCCAGTCTCGGCCTCGGCGTGAGTGCCGGTCGGCCCCACCTTGGTCCGAGCGACTACACTGGCCGCATCATGCCTGACTCTCGTCCCCGAACGCCGCCTTCTCGCACGCCGGGCGCACGTCGCGCCGCAGACCGCGCCGGGGCACGCCGCGGGCGCCCCTCGAGGGCCGTCGCTCGCCCATTCATTCCCTTTTCTCCGGAGCAGCTGGCGCAGCGGGCCGCCGCGATTCCCCTGATTTCCTTCCCGGACCTGCCCGTGAGCGCCAGGCGGGATGACATTGCCGCTGCTCTGGCCGACCACCAGGTGATCATCGTGTCGGGTGAGACGGGGTCGGGTAAGACGACGCAGCTGCCCAAGATCTGCATGCAGCTGGGGCGCGGGGTCGCCGGGATGATCGGGCACACGCAGCCGCGTCGTTTGGCTGCGCGCTCGGTGGCGGACCGCATTGCGCACGAGCTCGGCCAGTCGGTGGGCCGCGACCCGGGGCAGGTCGTGGGCTATCAGGTGCGTTTCACGGACGAGGTGGGTCCCACGACCCTCGTGAAGCTCATGACGGACGGCATCTTGCTGGCGGAGATTCAGTCGGATCCGATGCTGCGCCGATACGACACTCTCATCATCGACGAGGCCCACGAACGTAGCCTCAATATCGACTTCATCCTGGGGTACGTGGCTCGCCTGCTGCCCGCACGCCCGGACCTCAAGGTCATCATCACCTCCGCCACGATCGATTCGGATCGTTTCGCCCGGCATTTCGGCACGTGGGAGGGGGAGCCCGGCCGGGGCCGCCTGGTCGAGCCCGCGCCCGTGATCGAAGTGTCGGGCCGCACCTATCCGGTGGAGGTGCGCTACCGGCCCCTCGGCCCCCAGGCGCCCTCGTCGTACACGTCCGAGGCCTCCTCAGCTACGAAGAACGAGACCGTCGAGACCACCGATGTCACCGAGGCCGGCCCCCTCCAGCTGGTTTTGGAGGACCCGGACGACGAGCTGGCGACGCTGGGCTACGGCATGGGCGAGGACATCGACGTGGAGACCGCGATCTGTCACGCGGTGGATGAGCTGAGCGCGGAGGGCGACGGGGACATCCTGGTCTTCCTGCCGGGCGAGCGCGACATCCGCGAGACGGAGGCGGCGCTCCTCGATCACCTGAAGGGGCGGGGTCGGCGCGCGGGCGACGATAAGGGCGCCCGCCCGGGGGACATCGAGATCCTGCCGCTGTATGCGCGCCTGACGGCCGCCGAGCAGCACCGCGTGTTCGAGCCTCACCGGCTGCGGCGGGTCGTGCTGGCCACGAACGTTGCGGAAACGTCGCTGACGGTCCCGGGCATCCGCTACGTGATCGACCCGGGGTTGGCACGCATCTCGAGGTATTCGAACAAGACGAAGGTCCAGCGCCTCCCGATCGAGCCGGTCAGCCGGGCGAGCGCGAACCAGCGCGCGGGCCGCTGCGGGCGCGTCGCCGAGGGCGTGGCCATCCGCCTGTATTCGCAGGCGGACTACCTGTCCCGCCCGCGCTTCACCGAGCCGGAGATCCTGCGCACCTCCCTGGCGGCCGTCATCTTGCAGATGGCGTCCCTGGGGCTGGGAGCCGTGGAGGACTTCCCTTTCCTGGACGCGCCCGATCCGCGGTCGGTGCGCGACGGCATCGCCCTGCTCGTGGAGATCGGGGCGCTCTCGGCGAACGAGCGCGGCAACCCTCGTGGCCGCGGGGCGCCCGAGGGGCGGGGGGACGCGCTCGCGGACCGCGCCTCGTCGCATTACCGGCTGACGCCGGTGGGGAGGGACTTGGCGCGTCTCCCGATCGACCCTCGTCTGGGGCGCATGCTGCTGGAGGCCCAGCGTCTGGGCTGCGCGTCGGAGGTGCTGGTCATCGTCGCGGCCCTGTCGATCCAGGATGTGCGCGAGCGCCCGGCGGAGCACCAGGGTGCGGCGGACGCCTCGCACGCGCGCCTGGCGGATCCACACTCGGACTTCATCACCTACCTGAACCTGTGGCGCTACCTGGCGGTGCAGGCGCGCGATCTGTCGGGGGCGGCATTCCGTCGCCTGTGTCGGGCGGAGTTCTTCCACTACCTGCGGTGGCGGGAGTGGCGCGACGTGGCGGGTCAGCTGCGGCAGATGGCCAGGGCCCTGGGGATGAGTGCGGGTCCGGTGGGAGAGCCTTCGGCCGCGGACGTCGTGGAGGCGGCCCGCTTCGGCGGCACCCAGGATGCGGCCGTGCGCGCGGTCCTGGCGTACGGGCAGGGCAGCGCCAGCGTGGACGCGGACCAGGTGCACCGCTCCCTCCTGGTGGGTCTGCTGTCCTACCTGGGGTCGTGGGATGAGACGAAGCGCGACTACGAGGGCGCGCGCGGCACCCACTTCACGATATGGCCGGGTTCGGGCGTGAGCGGCCATCCCGCCTGGGTGATGACGGCGGAGCTGGTGGAGACCTCGCGCCTGTTCGCCCGTACGGTGGCCCGCATCCGCCCGGAGTGGGTGGAACCGGCGGCGCGCGGGCTTGTCAAGCGCTCGTATTCGGAACCGTTCTGGTCGGTTGCGAAGGGGGCGGCGATGGTCCGCGAGCGGGTGACCCTCTACGGGCTGACGCTCGCGGCGGACCGCGAGGTTCTGCTGGGGCGCCTGGGTGAGACGATCATCGACGAGGCCGTGGCCGCCTCCCGCTCTCACGCTCCGCGCGCGGGGTCGCTGGAGGCGTTGGCGGCGGGCTTGGTGTCGGCGTCGAAGGATGCCCTCTCGTCGGGGACGTTTGAGCCGCGTCACTTCGAGGAGCTGGCGGCGGTGCGCGAGGGGCGAACCGCGCGGGAGCTGGCCCGTGAGATGTTCATCCGCAACGCCCTGGTGGATGGCCAGTGGAGGGAGCGTCACGGTTTTCAGCGCCGAAACGAGGCCCTGGTGGAGCAGGCGCGCGAGGTTGAGCGCCGCAGCCGCACCCACGGCCTCGTGGCGGACGAGCAGGCGCGCTTCCGTTTCTTCGACGACCTGATCCCCGAGCACGTCACGAGCGCGGCGGCGTTCAACCGCTGGTGGAAGGATGAGCGCCGGGAGCGCCCGGATCTGCTGATCTATCCCGCATCACTGCTGATGCCGCGCGAGGCGACCTCCGGCGAGGGCTTCCCGGACCACTGGCAGTGCGGCGAGCTGTCCCTGGCCCTGAGCTACGAGTTCGCGCCGGGCAGCCCGCGCGACGGCGTGTCGATGCGCATCCCGATCGAGGTGCTTGAGCGCGTGAGCGATAAGGGCACGGATTGGCTGGTGCCGGGCATGCGCGAGGAGCTGCTGACCGAGGCGATCCGCGCCCTGCCCAAGGGCGTGCGTCGCCTGCTGGCACCCGCGCCGGACGTGGCAGCGTCGGTGGCGCGGTGGATCGAGGAGGCGGGCGGAGAGCCGGTCGAGGCAGCGCCCGCCTCGGCGGGCACGTCCGCGCGAGGCGAGAAGGATACCGCGAGCGACGAACCCGACCCTTTGAGCCTGGATGCGGCGATGGGGCGCCTGGCCGCGTGGGGCGCGACGTCGGGCCGCCTCTCGACCCGCAACTCCCCCGCGAAGGCCGCGCGGAAGGACTCCGGGGAGCGGGTGCCCGCCCGGCAGGCCGCGCAGACGACCGCCCCGGCGGCCCCCGCGTCCCGCCCCCTCACCGAGGGGCCCATCCTGGAGGCCCTCGCCCACGCGGTGCGCGTCCTGCGCGGCGTGGACCTCGGCGAGGCGGACCTGGCACACGCGCGCGCCCACCTGCCCGACCACCTGCGCATGACCTTCGTCGTCACCGACGCCTCCGGGAAGGAGCTGGGGGCCGGCAAGGACCTTGCCTACCTGCAGCGATCCCTCGCGGGCGCAGCCAACAAGGCGGTGCGCACGGCCGTGCGCGCGGCCCTCGAGGAGGCCGGCGAGAAGCAGGCGCGCGGCAGAAACAAGCGCCGACGCGGCGAGGCGGACGCCGCGCGCGGTGGGGAAACGTCCCCCACCCCGGGCGGCGCGAAGGACGCGGCTGGGACGCGGGCGCGCCCATCCGGGCACGCCCGGGCCTCGGCCCCCGCGCCGGATCCGGCCTTCCACGCCGACGGCATCACCGAGATGCCGACGCTGCCGCGCTCGATCACGCAGGCCTCGGGCACGATGACCCTGCGGGCCTTCCCCGCCCTGGTGCCGCAGGGAAGCGCGGCCTCGCCGGGCGTCGGCGTGCGCGTCATGGCCAGCGCCGCCGAGGCCGACCGCGAGCACCGCGTCGGCCTCGCTCACCTGCTGCTCTCCCGCATCGCCCTGGCGACCACCCGCGTGACGACTCGCTGGACGGGCCGCGAGGCCCTCATGCTGGCGGCCTCCCCCTACCCGGACACGTCCGCCCTCGTCGCCGACGCGCAGCTGGCCTCGGCCCGCTCTCTCGTGGACGAGCTGAGCACGCCTGCCGACGTGCGCGACCCCGAGGCTTTCGAGACCCTCGTGGCGGCCGCGCGCGAGACGCACGAGGACCGCGTCTACCAGATCCTCTCGCATGTCGTGCGCGCCCTGGAGGCCAGCGCCGAGGCGGAGGCCGCCGTGCGCTCCCACCCGCAGGCGTCGCTGGCCAGGACCGTGAGCGACGTGGCGCGCCACGGGCGTTCCCTCCTTTCCGAGGGCTTCGTCTCCGCCACGCCGGCCTTCGCCCTGCCGCACCTGGCCAGGTACCTGCGCGCCGGCGCGGTGCGCATCGAGCGGGCCGCCTCCTCCCCGGGGGCGCTGGGCCGTGACCTGGAGGACATGGAGCGCATCCTCGGGGCCGAGGAGGAGATCGAGAACGCCCGCGCGGAGGCGGAGCGCAGGCCCTACGACGCCGCGACCGCCCGGGCGCTCACCGAGGCGAGGTGGATGGCCGAGGAGCTGCGGGTGTCGATGTTCGCCCAGACGCTGGGCACCCCGAACAAGGTCTCCATGAAGCGTCTTCTCGGCGTCCTGGCGGGCGCGCGATGAGGCGGCCGGAGGCGCGCGACCTCGCGCGCTCCCTCATGGACGCGTCGGGCCTGTTCGACTGGCGTTTCCGCTTCGATCACGCCAGGCGACGGGCCGGGGTGTGCACGCACGCAACGCGCACGATCAGCCTGTCGGGTCCGCTCACCGACCTCTACGATGCGGACACGGTTCGGGCGGTCATTCTCCACGAGATTGCCCACGCCCTCGTCGGTCCCGCCCACGGACACGACGCCGCGTGGCGGCGCGCGGCACGCTCCCTCGGGGCTCCCGACTCGGCGCGCCTGCCTTCCTCCCTGCCGGCCCCCGACGCCCCCTGGGTGGGAACCTGCCCGCGCTGCGGCGCGACGCGGCGCCTGTACCGCGCCCCTCGCCGAGTGTCCTCCTGCGGGGTCTGCTCGCGCAGCTTTGACGCGTCTCGGATACTCACCTGGCGCAGGCACGGGGTTGCCGCCTCGCCCGGCGGCGCCTACGAGCGCGAGCTCGCGTCGCTTCGCGCGCGGCGGTGAGGGGCAGGCCGAGCAGCCGCGGACTCCGGCGCGCGGCGAGCACGGACCCACTCGCGGGCGATACCCTTAAGGACATCACCCCTCGAGAGAAGGAAGACATGGGAACCACCGCCAGCCCCGACGCCAGCACCGCCGCCGACCGCGAAGTCCTCACCTGGCAGGGCTTTGGCGACGCTTCTCGGGAACTCACCCAGCAGATCGTTGACTCCGGGTGGGTCCCGGACCTGATCGTCGCCATCGCGCGCGGTGGCCTCATCCCCGCCGGAGCCATCGCCTACGCGTTGGATGTCAAGGCGATCGGCACCATGAACGTGGAGTTCTACTCCGGCATCGGCGAGACCCTGTCGGAACCCGTCCTCCTGCCCCCGCTCATGGACGTCTCGGCGATGGACGGCAAGAAGGTTCTGGTCGTTGACGATGTCGCCGACTCGGGCAAGACGCTGAAGATGGTCATGGACCTCATCGACGAGCACGGCCTCTCCCTTGACGGCTCTTCCGCCGTGCGCGTGGAGGCGCGCAGCGCGGTGATCTACAAGAAGCCCGTGTCCATCATCGATCCCGACTACGTGTGGGCGCACACCTCCAGCTGGATCAACTTCC